>JBKHFR010000025.1:0-15822 GCA_046540115.1 Acholeplasmataceae bacterium
AACTCGGAGCGATCGGCCTTGATGACGAGCAGTCGGTCATCGATCAACGCGAACTCGATCCGTTTGGATGTAACCCTACGGATGATCTCGATCAGATAGCGCCCGGGTATGACGACGCGTCCGGTCTTCGTGATCGACAGCGATGGGTCGTCGCTTAGGACCTGGATCGCGATATCGGTATTGCTCGAAGTCATGAGCAGATAGTCCTCGAAGAGTTCGAACTTAATACCGAAAAGAGCGGGCATCGGTGTCTTTGTAGGTAGTCCTTTCTGGATGATCAAGAGGTGATCGAGCAGTTGATCGCGATCGATTGCGAATACCATGGCGTGAACTCCTTTTTATTCTTTGTTTTATCTTTAAAATTATTGTTGTAGGTGTGGATAAGTGGGTAAGTCCGATTCGGGGCTTTATGTCGCAATCATTATACCACATTATCCACGGATTATAAACAGTACCGAAGCGACTAGGAATCGATCTTCTTGTTGATGGTTTCGACCGCCATCTTGAGAGAAAGGTCCTGTTTGAGCTCGTTTTCGATCTTCTCGCAGGCCGCTAGCACGGTCGAGTGGTCGCGGTCGCCGAAGAGCGTCCCGATCGTCTTATAGGGGATATTGTACTTCGATTTGATCAGGAACATGGCGATGTGGCGGGGGAGGATGAAGCGGGCGTGACGCTTTTTCCCGATCAGATCCTCGACCGAGATCCCGTAGAAATCGCTGACGATGCTCTGGATCCGGTCGTAGTTGTTTTCATTGAGAGAATCGCTTTTCCGCTTCGTCCGCAACAGCGGTTCGAGCGCTTCGCTCGCCGACTCGGTCGTCAGGTCGAGGTTATTCGTCAAACAGTAGAAAAGGACTCTCTTAAGCGCTCCCTCGAGTTCACGGATGTTCGTAACGAAAGAGGAAGCGATGAAGTCGAGAACGCGGTTCGGGATGTCGTTGATATTCGATGATTCGGTCGAGAGCTTGCGTTTCAGGATCTCGATCCGGTGCTCGAGATCGGGAATCCGGATGTCGACGGACAGACCGACTTCGAATCGGGAAGTAAGCCTCGTCATGATGTTCTTGAGGTCGGATGCCGGTTTGTCCGAGGTGATGACGATCTGCTTGTTCTGTTGATAGAGGTAGTCGAAGAGCTTGAAGAACTCCATCTGGGTCTTTGCTGCCCCGCCCATGATCTGGATGTCATCGACGAGAAGGATGTCGATGTCGCGGTACTTGGCGTTGAAATCGTCCATTTTTTGGCGTTTCAAAAGGTTGGCGAAGTCCTCGATGAAGCCATCGGCTTTAACATAGAGGACCTTCTGGTTGATGTCCTCTTCGAGAACGTAATTGCCGATCGCCTGCATGAGGTGGGTCTTGCCCAGACCGACATCACCGAAGATATAGAGGGGATTGGCGACGGCACCCGGCTGATCGGCGACTTTCATCGCCATTCGAAAGGCGAACATGTTGCTCTTGCCAACAACAAAATTATCGAACGTGTAGGTCGCGTTCAGATTACTCGGACGGTATTTGAGCGTTAGGTTTTCTTCGAGCTTACTGAGCTTTTCTTCCGGAACGAGTTCGGCGGCCGTCACGAATTTAAAACGAACCTTTTCGGTGTGGTACTTGTTGGCCAGTTCGTTGATCTTCGTCAGGTGCAGTCGGTTGATGCGGTTCTTGATGAACTCGTTGTCGACGACGACATAGATATAGCCGTTCTGGTATTTATGCGTCGATTTAATCGGCTCAAAAACATCGGCATAAGTCTCTTCGCTGAAGGTCTGCTCGAGCTCTCTTAGGATCTTATGCCAGAGCTGGTCGTAGATGTTCATAGGCTAACCCCCTAATGTGCATCCATGATATCATAAAATCGTGCGTTCGTAGTGCTTTTTTATCAACAATATTTGTGGATAACTTTTTTAGAATTTTCATATGAAAAAACGGTGCTGTGGATAACTTTAACGCACTTAATAGCCCCACAAAGCGAACAAAAAAGATTTCCAGTTTTCCACATTGTTCGTTCAATGTGCAGGACTTATCCACAATGCCCAACGTGGAAAACTCATTTTGAAAAAGCATTTCTTTCTGGTCGATCTCCTCATTTGATGAACGATTCGAACAACGGATCGTGGCCAGTTTAGCGAGCGATCATTCACGTTCATCGCGAAGGCAGAAAGCGAAGCGAAGTACGAGCTCGCCAAAACGAAAAACGGATGATTGACCGCGCCATGACTCCGGATCGTTGAAACAACGCACACGCATCCTTTTTCTAACGAATTGAACCACGGAACCACGAACAGTGAAACCAGTTTTCTCGAGTTCGATAACGGTCGGTATTTCCACTACCTGGCATGCACGCGACGATCGCTTCTAGAAACGCATGATATGTGTTGACAAAAGATGAGCGAACATATATAATGAGTTAGCATGGTTTCGCAAGAAAGGTGGTTTTATTCGTGAAGAGAACCTATCAACCGAATAATCGGAAACGCAAAAAGACCCACGGGTTCAGGGCGCGTATGTCTACCCCGGGTGGACGGCGAATACTGGCGCGTCGCAGGCTCAAGGGCCGCACAGAACTAACTGCATAGAGCGATTATTTTAAAACACTCGGACTACTCGATTAAAATAATGAAAAGATTATTTTTGGGTCAGTCCTTTTTATTTAAGGCATGAAAAAAAGATATCGCATTAAGAAGAATAGCGAAATCGATGCGATCTTCAGTCAAAAGAGAGTGAAGGGGAATGCCTATTTTTTGATATACCGGGTCGAAAACGTTTCGAATTCCAGTTTTCGCTTCGCCTTGAGCATCGGGAAGCGATACGGGAATGCCGTCGAAAGGAACCGGGCTAAGCGACGCATCCGTATGATCATCAGCGAAGTAAAGGATTCGCTGAAGCCTCGGGCCTCCTTCGTCGTGGTGATCAAACCCGAATCGAAGGCTCTGACGTATCAGGAAATGCGGCGGTACCTACTGGCGCTCTTGAAAAAATCTAGGATAATGGAGAATGGACATGTTTAAAAAATGGATGACGATCACGGTGATGGTCATGCTGCTATTCGCTCTCGCCTCCTGTGCGCGAGGGGACAATGAAACGGCACACGTCGTCGTGAATAACCCGACGAATGTCGCCTACGACCATGATGATGGGGACGATATCACCTTTACCGGGACATCGGGCCTCTCCTATTGGGTTCTTAATCGAGCGGGAACATCGGCAACCCTTGAAAGCTATGAGGGTAGCCTACCGACGGATGTCATGACCGATGAGAACGGCGTTCGTACCTATGCCTTTGAAGTCGATGACATCGAAGTGGACTTCCAGGTATACGTCAAACCGGAAACGATCGAGGAAGACCCCGATGACGTCGTCATGGTGGCCTTCCGTTTCGAACAGAGGAACGTGCTCTATCCGCTGGGCAGTACGTTCGATCCCGAGGGCATCGACGTGATCATCGTTAGACGCGATGGTAGCGTCGAGACGAAAGCGGGGGAAGACCTCGCGGAACACTTCGATGACGGGGGCTACGATCCGATCGACGGTGACGAGTACGTCCAGGAGGAGACCTATACGGTAACCTTCACATACGAAGGCTTCGAAGAGACGTTCGACGTCTATGTCGCCGGTGGCGAACGACCGATCAATCCGGAGGCAGCGAATTTCTTTGACTGGATCCTCGTCATACCGGTCGCCTTCATCATGAGCTTCTTTGCAGGACTGATGGGCGATTCGTTCGCGCTCGGTATCCTCTTTACGACACTGATCGTGCGCACGCTCGCCTGGCCGATCTACGCCAAGAGCAACGACATGTCGATCAAGATGAACCTCGCCCAACCGGACATGCAGCGCGTTCAGGCCAAATACGCGAACAGGAAGGACCCGCAGTCACAACAAAAGATGCAGATGGAGATGATGCAGGTCTACAAGAAACACGGGATCAACGTTTTCGGTTGTCTCATGCCGTTTTTGCAAATGCCGATCTTTATCGCGATGTATGCCGTCGTCAGACGGATCACGCTCGAGGGCGGCGTCTACGTCAACGATGTCCAGAATACGCGCTTCCTCGGCATCGACCTCGCGAATACCAATGACGGGATCATCGGTTTACTGCTAGCCGGTGTCGTCGGAGCGACGATGTTCATTTTGCAACAGATCTCGATGAAAAAACCGAGTTACGCCAAGAACACGGGAAGACACAATGCCGATCCCAAAACGGAACAGACTCAGAAAATGATGAAAACGATCAGCTATTTCATGGTGATCATGATGATGTTCATCTCTTACCAGAGCAACGCACTGGCGATCTACTGGATTTTCGGGAATACCTACTCTTTAGGCCAGACGCTCTTCAATAGAAGGTTGAACGAAAAGAAGCATGAAGCCATGAAACAAAAACAATTGACGGGGTGATCGAGGATGTTAAAACGCGTTGAATTCGAAGCGAAATCGCTATCCGAAGCGGAAAAAATAGCGGTCGAGCGGCTTAACATGAACAGGGATAAGATCAAGCTGACGGTAATAAAAGAAAACAAGGGGATTTTCGGTATCGGTTCTTCCGCGCTCTACGAAGCGACGCCGAACGTCAATCTCGCGTTAGAAGGAAAGAGCTATCTCGAAGACATCATGAGCGCTCTTGATGTCGAAGTCAAGATGGAGCTGCGGACCGTCAATGACGGACAGGAAATCTATTATAGCCTCCAGAGCAACCACAACGCCATTCTCATCGGTCGTGACGGTCGAACGCTTTTAGCCCTACAGTATATCCTTAGGAACTATCTCAACAGTTTCGTTGACGGTTACATCATCGTTTCCCTGGATATCGGGAACTATCACGAGAATCACAGGCGTCAGCTCGAGATCCTCGCGACCAAGACGGCGAAGGAAGTCGCGCGAAGCGGCATCGCCGTCAAGCTCGATCCGATGAATGCCTATGACCGACGGATCGTCCATACGAAACTGAGCGATTGGCGTGACGTCACGACGGAATCGGAAGGCGAAGGGGAAGAGCGCGCGCTCGTGATCAAACCGAAAAGAAGGTAGTCCTCGGACTACTTTTTTTCGTGGACTTGGTGGTATAATATGGATAGTATAAGATCGAGGGGTAATGACATGAAAAAGAAGCTGAAACCACGTATTAAAAAGAGACCCATTCGCCGGATCCTGATGCTCATCGTCTATTTACTGCTATTCGGCGCTATCTATAGTTTCGGGTTTACGACGTATGAGTATTTCGCGGTTGAACGGGAAATCAGGGATTTCAAGGAACGGGCGACATTCGCCTATGAAACCGAGGTGGAAACTCGTCCAGGGACTTTCCAGACGCGTAGGTACTATACTGTTCCACGTGAAACATGGTATGAGCGCGAGGATGAACGCGACGTCTTCTATGACGAGGACAAGGAATTCCTCGGACAAAAGGGCGACATCCTCACGACCAGACAGTCACCCTTTCCGCACGTCCGCTGGTTCCATCCCTTCATGACCTACTATTACGGCGGGCATGCCGCTATCCACGACGGTAAAAACGGATTCATCGAGGCCACGGGGTTCCCGCAACCCGATGAGAGCCTGTTCGAGATCATGTTCCATCCTGGCACTGAACCCCATGACTATAGCGTCACGGTCGCGAGAAATTCGCGGAACAACTGGTTGATCAAGGGTTTCCGCGGTGAAAACGATCCCCAGTATCCGTACTACGGGACGCACTATCGGACCGAAGGGTTCGCTCTGCGCGTCAAAGGCGTTACCGAAGAACAGGTCGACGGAGTCGTCGACTACGGCAATGACGTCGTCGATAACGACTACATCTACAATTTCCTATTCTTCCTCATGATGGAGAAGCGGTACTACTGTACGGACCTCGTCAGTCGTGCCTATCAGCACGTCATGGTCGAGGAAGAAAGACAGAGGAACTATTCCCAGGCCCTCAACGATGACGGATTCATCACGACGGTCAACGACCTGATCCTGTCGAATGAGACGTATGTGACATCCTTTTACGAAGTCATCGACGGAGTCGCGCATGTCTACTACCTCGAAGACCTATGAGCCTGGGTATGTTCGAATACGCGGTCCTTTTCGGGCTCGGCGTGATCGTCATCATGATCGCGATCGCCATCCGTGTCGTCCTAAAACGGAATGGATCCGATCCGGAGTCGCTCACCGCTCAGAAGGAAGCCCAGAATGAGCTCAAGCTCTACCTGCAAAAGGAATACGGCGAATTCAAGTTCGAAATGGGAAAGCTCTTCAGTGAAAACAACAAGCTAAGCCAGAGCGACCTGAACGCCTTTAAGGAACGGATGATGGAGCACATCGACGGTAATCTGGAGCGGATCAACGCGAAAGTCGAAAGCCGGCTCGGACAGGGATTCGAGAAGACGAACAGGACGTTTCTCGACATCATCGAACGACTCGGGAAAATCGATGAAGCACAGAAACGGATCGACGCTCTGTCGACGGAAGTCGTTTCGCTCAACGAACTCCTGACCGATAAAAAGTCGCGGGGCATCTACGGCGAAGTCCAGCTCTATCAGGTACTCTCCGCCGTCATGGGCGATCACGAGATGCTCTATAAGAAACAGAAGACGCTCAGCAACAATACGATCGCCGATGCCGTCGTCTACGGACCGGAACCGCTCGGTATGGTCGTGATCGACGCGAAATTTCCCTTGGAGAACTATCGGCGCATGGTCGATCGCAAGCGCACGCAGAACGAGCGGGACCTCGCTGAAAAGGCCTTCAAGAGCGACGTTAAAAGGCATATCGATACGATCAAAAACAAATACGTCATCGTCGGAGAAACGAGCGATCAGGCCTTTATGTTCGTTCCGGCCGAAGCCCTTTTCGCCGAGATCAGCGCGCACCACGACGACCTACTCGAATACGCTGCCAAACGACGGATCTGGATCGTTTCACCGACGACGCTCATCTCGACCCTGAGCATGATCCAGCTCGCCGTCAAGGACACGGAGCGCGATCGTCAGGCCAAGGTCATCATCGACGAACTGATGAAGCTCGGTGAGGAGTTCAAGCGCTATGCTGAGAGGTGGACGAGACTTAAAAATGCGCTCGATAGCGTATCGAAGAACGCCGAACAGGTCCATATCACGAGCCGGAAGATCAACCGGACGTTCGAGCAGATCAAGGAGGCGAAGTTCGACTCGATCGATCACGATATAAAGAACGGTCAAACCGAAGAGGAAGCGGAAGAAGACGATTGACAATCGGCGCCAATACCGCTATAATGAGGTTGAAATCGATGAAAAGAAGAAGGGTTACCACGGGTTTCAACGAGCGATCCGGGGACGGTGCGAGCCCGGATGAAACGGCATCCCTTCGAACGCTTTGAGAGGCGGAAGAAATCGTTTACGAGAGTAGAACCGCACGTCCATCCGCGTTAAGGATTTTGAGGGCCGGATCCCGATCCGGAACTAGGGTGGTACCGCGTCTATGACGTCCTTAGGCTATGTCGAGGACGTTTTTATTTTATCTGATATATCGCATCATCAAGCGAAAAGGAGACATGATATGGAAACGACAACCTATAGCATCCACCGTTCGCCCGAAGCCTTCGTCGGCTCGGAGATCACGCTCTACGGATGGGTTCGAAACAATCGAGCACAAAAGGAATTCGGATTCATCGACTTCCATGACGGAACGTTTTTCGAACGCATCCAGGTCGTCTACGAAGCGAGTAGCCTAGACGATTTCAAGGACGTGCAAAGGATCCGGGTGGGTAGCGCGATCGAGCTCAAGGGCCATCTCGTCCTGACACCGGAGGCGCGCCAACCCTATGAGATCAAGGCGACATCGGTCGTTCTGCTCGGTGATTCGCCCGAGGACTATCCGATCCAGCCCAAGCGCCATTCCCGTGAATTCCTGCGCGAAGTCGCTCACTTCCGGATGCGGACGAACCTTTTCCATGCCGTATTCCGCTTACGGAGCGTCGCGTCATTCGCGATCCACGAGTTCTTTCAGAATAAGGGCTTCATCCTCGTCCATACGCCGATCATAACCGCCAATGACGGCGAGGGGGCCGGGCAGATGTTCGGCGTCTCTACCCTTCCTTTCAAGGATACGCCGCTCGATGAAAACGGGAATGTCGACTATACCAAGGACTTCTTCGGCAAGCGCACGAATCTAACCGTAACCGGACAGCTCGAAGCCGAGGCATACGCGTTGAGCTTTCGAAACGTCTACACCTTCGGTCCGACCTTCCGTGCCGAAAAGTCCAATACCCAGCGCCACGCCTCTGAATTCTGGATGATCGAACCCGAGATGGCTTTCGCCGATCTCGATCAGGATATGGACCTCGCGGAAGAGATGGTCAAAGCCGTTATCGCTCGCATATACGAGCGCCTACCGGAAGAAATGGCTTTTTTCAACCGATACGTCGCGAAAGGACTCGAAGACAAGCTCAAAAACGTCCTGGAGAAACCGTTCGCTCGTATTTCCTATCGAAAAGCGATCGAGATCCTCAGGGCGAGCAAAAAGAGCTTTACGATCGAGCCCGTCTACGGACAGGACATCGCGACCGAACACGAGCGCTATCTAACGGAGACCCACTTCAAGAGCCCCGTATTCATCACCGACTGGCCGAAGGATATCAAGGCCTTCTACATGCGTCAGAACGACGACGGGGAAACGGTCGCCGCGATGGATCTGCTCGTGCCGGGCAGCGGAGAGCTCATCGGTGGCTCACAGCGGGAAGAGCGGCTCGACGTGTTGAAAAAACGGATGAAAGAAATGGCGATCGACGACAAGGAATTCCAGTGGTACTTCGACCTCAGGACCTATGGTGGGTGCCGGCACTCCGGCTTCGGTTTAGGTTTCGAGCGCCTCCTCATGTTCGTTTCCGGAGTCGAGAACATCCGGGATGTCATCCCTTTCCCGAGGACGCCGAAACACTGTGAATTCTAGGTCTTAAGTTAAAAAAATGGGTTTGATTTATAAACATTATAAGGGGTGTCAAAACGCTTTAGCTTTAATTGACAAAAAGCGTGCTCGGGACTATAATGGAAATACCCCTCAAGCGCTTACATTTTTAGGGTTTGAAAAATTAAGGTAAAATTCCTTCCTTTACGCGCTATTATCGATTGAAATCGTCCGCCCATTAGCATATAATAGGTGTAGAGGTGGTCACGGCATGAAGCTACTGCAATCCTTAACCCAAATCCTAATCATGACGGACACGAGCATATTTTTTTGACACTAAACGCATAGAGTGCTTATGGGACAATCATAGGTGCTCTTTCTTTCGTCGATCGAGCACATCTTTTTTAGAAGGAGAGAATGGACCACATGGATATTAGACTGCAAAACTTAACTAAAATCTTCACGGACAGAGCCGGTAAAGAGACCCGTGCTGTCGACGATCTGACCGTCACGATCGCATCCGGAAAACTCATCGGTCTTCTCGGCCCATCGGGTTGCGGGAAATCGACGACGCTTTTCATGATCGCCGGATTGTTCAAACCATCCGGAGGTAAGATCTTTTTCGGTGACGATGACGTCACTAGGCTCGCAGCTGAGAAGCGCGGCATCGGGCTCGTCTTTCAGAACTATGCTCTTTACCCGCACATGACCGTTCGCCAGAACATCATGTTTCCGCTTGAAAACATCAATATCAAGCGCTCCGAGGCGCTCGAACTCGTCAAGGAGATGGCGGAACTCGTCGATATCTCTGAATTGCTCGATCGCAAGCCGGCCCAGCTTTCCGGTGGCCAGCAACAGCGCGTCGCGATCGCCCGTGCCCTCGTCAAGAAGCCGCGTGTGCTTCTACTCGATGAACCGCTATCGAATCTCGATGCGCGACTCCGTTTGCAGACGAGGGAAGAGATCAAGCGCATCCAGAGAGAGACCGGGATTACGACGATCTTCGTGACCCACGACCAGGAAGAAGCGATGAGTATTAGCGACGAAATGGTCGTGCTGAATTTTGGTGTTCAACAGCAGATGGACCACCCACAGGAAATCTATAACAATCCGAACAACCTATTCGTCGCCAAGTTCCTCGGAAACCCACCCATCAATATCCTACAGGGACACGTCAAAGACGGAAAGATCTATTCCGAAGGTAACACTCTCCTCGGCGAAAGGAAGGTGCCGGACGGAGAGTATACGATCGGCATCCGTCCGGAAGATTTTAAAGCGGATCCCGAAGGCATCGAGGTCAACACGATCGATCTCGATCACATCGGACGGGATACGCTCATTCGTTTCGAACTGAGCGGCGTCCAGGTCCGTGCACTCGTTGATTCGGATTCCGTACAGGATCAGGAAACGATCCGTTTAAAAGCCAAGAGCAAAAGGATCTACCTGTTCGATACAGAAACGGGTGATGTCGTCAAATGACCAATATCAAGGAATCCTTCCGGGAGTTCATGTGGGGCATCAGGGGCCGCATAAACGGGTTCAAGCGAAAGATCAGCGATTTCTTAGAATCGAAGAATCTGCGCTTCTTCGTTCACTGGCCTGCATGGCTAAAAGCCATACTCTACCTGTCTCCTGCGCTCATCCTATTAGCCATATTCACGTTCTATCCGATCATCAATTCGTTCACGCTCTCCTTCTTCGAGGGATATAACATCCAGACGGGAGAATTCGACGACTACACCCTTATCGGCAACTACGTCCACGTCCTGAAACTATCGGGGTTCCGACAAGCGGTCATCAATACGGGGATCATCGTCTTTATCTCGGTACCCGTATCGATCATCATAAGTCTCGTTCTCGCCGTCGCTCTCGCATCCATTAAATCGCTCAAAGGCTTCTACCAGACCGTGTTCTTCCTACCCTACATCACGAACCAGATCGCGATCGGACTCGTTTTCGCCTATATGTTCAAGGGTAACCAGAACGACCTCTTTAACCTCGGTCTTGCCAACCAGATCATCTCCTGGTTCGGTGGCGACCCCATCGTTTGGGTCGGTGTCGGAGCTACCTACTGGTCGGCGATGTCCGTCATCCTGATCTATTCGGTTTGGAATGGACTCGCCTTCAAGATCATCGTTTTCCTAGCCGGCATCCAGAGCGTCGACAAGCAGTACTACCAGGCCGCCAAGATCGACGGATCATCGCGCTACAAGTCGTTCAGACGCATTACCGTACCGCTCATCTCGCCGATGATCTTCTATATCCTGATCACTTCCGTTATCGGCGGATTCAAGGTCTATACGACCGTCGTCGCGATCATCAACGAGAGCGGGCGTCTGCCCTATGGTCGTGACGGAATGATCAATTTGAAGACGATCGTCTTCTACGTCTACGACTACATCGGTCTCGCGGCTGATGACGGCATGATGTCCTATGCTTCGGCAGCGGCGATCCTCTTGTTCGCGCTCATCCTGGTTTTCACGCTCTTGCAGCTCTACGTCGGCAACAAGCGCGTCCACTACTAGGAGGTAGCATATGAAAAGACTAACGCCTAAAATCAAACTATTGGATAGGATCGCTACGACGATCGACGCGGTCTTCGTATTGTTCGCGCTCTACCTGACCTATGAAATGTTCCGGCTCCTGATCGTTCCGGAAGTCATTACCAACGTCGTCGTCACCGACTACGACCTGTGGGGAATCACGCTCACATCGGGTCAGGTCAATACCTGGATCAGCATTCTGATCGGCTATCTGATCGTTTTCGTTCCGACGCTCGTCAGCAACATCAAACGACTGACCAGCAAGGAACTCGTCGAGATCGACGAGTGGACCTATCGCTACCAGTTCCTGTTGATGTTCATGAGTTTCTTCACGCTCAACGTTTTCAGCGCCGTTCTTCGCTACATCATCGCCTTTGACATCAAGGAGATCTACCTCGGCTACCGGTTCAAACAGACGATGATCAACGCCTATCACGGCTTGCTGAGCCTGTTCAAGAAAGAGACCTATCAGAGGATCCAGGAACGACGTAAACGACGCAAGCTGCTTTCCGAGAGCCAACAGGATCTCGAACGGGCCAACCGACTCGACTTCTTCCGGCGCGTCATGGGCATCGCCATGACCTATACGTTCCTGACGCTGATCGCGCTTTTCATCTTCATTCCCTTCTACTGGATGGTTCTGACTTCGCTCAAAACGAACCAGGAGCTGACGACGGCGCTCAACCCGCGCTTCTTTATCGGGTTGGAGGAGATGCAGTGGGTCAACTTCAAGATCGCCCTAACACGGTTCGACTTCTCGCGCTATATCCTGAACACCGTTTTCGTCGGTCTCGCGACTACGCTCGGAACGATCATAACGACCATCCTCGCTGCTTTCGCCTTTGCGAGACTCGAATTCAAGGGTAGGGAATTCGTCTTCTCCCTCCTCCTGATGACCATGATGATCCCCGGCGAGCTCTACGTGATCACGAACTTCATCACGATCCGTAATCTCGGGTGGTACGACAGTTTCTATGCCCTGATCTTCCCGTTCGTTGCCAGCGTCTTCTACATATTCTTCTTACGGCAGACGTTCAAGCAGATCCCGGATTCGCTCTATCGCGCCGCCCAGGTCGATGGCTGCGGGGACTTTAAGTATCTGGCACGCGTCATGGTCCCCATCGCACGTCCGACCATCATCACGATCACGATTCTTAGTGCGATCGGCGCCTGGGATGCCTACATCTGGCCACAGCTCGTCACGCCATCCGAAGAGAACTGGCTCATTTCCGTCGCCCTTCGGTCCACGAGCTTCGTAACCGGCTCCGGATCGGATGCCCGACCGGTCTATAACATCCAGTTGGCGGCGACTGCGCTCGTGACGACGCCGCTTCTGATCGTCTTCTTCGCTCTAAAACGATACATCATGTCCGGAATCGGACGGAGTGGGACCAAAGGATAACTCATTGGCTTATCCGGCCAATATGAGTATAGATTGTGTAGTAAAAAACGAAGGAGGAATAAAATGAAAAGAGTAGTATTCGTCTTGCTGCTGGCACTCGGTATATTGACGATATCGGCGTGCGCGACGAGAAGAAATGAAGCACCTAAGTTTTCAGGGGTCGACACGAATCCGACCATTGAAGTTGGCGATGACTATGATCCCCTTGACGGCGTGACGGCCGATGACCGTGAGGACGGAGATCTCACGGACGAAATCGTTGTAGATGGGTGGGACGAGGATGACGTCAACTTCGGCGGATCCTATGAGATCATCCTATCCGTTACCGATAGTGACGGTGAAACATCGCGCGTCACGATCTATCTGACGGTCGAAAGCGATATACCGCTTCCGGACCTCGAAGGCGTCGATCAGTATCCCGTTCACTATATCGGATCCGGCACCTATGATCCGCTCGAAGGCGTTACGGCAACCGACGAAACCGACGGTGATCTCACCGATGAAATCGAAGTTCTCGGCTCCTACGACCTGGATACACCGGGGACATACACTCTCCGTCTTCGCGTTACGAACTCGCTCGGCGGACGCGATACGACGACCGTTATCCTAACCGTTGAGGATGTCGAAATTCCCGATTCGCTCACGAGCGAACCGATCGAGATCACGTTCTGGCACGCGATGGGTGAACAGACTACTGGACTCATCCGGAAATACGCGGAATCCTTCATGGACGAATACCCGAACATCACCGTGAACATCCCTGAAGGTACGGGTGACTATGACTCTCTTAAGAGCAACATGATCAACGCGATTACCGCCGATGAGTATCCGAACATGGTCCAGGGCTATCCCGACCACGTCGCGGAATACCTGAACGGTGACGTCGTGCTCACGCTCGATCCCTACATCCGGAGCGATAATTGGGGCCTTCACGGCGACGATGACTTCGAGGATATCATCGAATCCTATCGCGAGGAAAACAGTCAGTATGACCTAACCGGCAGATTCTTTTCCTTGCCGTTCAACAAGTCGACCGAAGTCATGATCTACAACCGGACGCTCTTCGATGAGCTCGAACTCGAAGTTCCGGAAACATGGCAGGACCTGATCGCGATCGCACCGCAGCTCAAAGCAGCAGGTGACGCCATCGCGGAAGAAAAGGTGAGAGAGGACGAAGATAACGAGGGTCTGAGCGAACAAGAACTCCAGATAAAGATCGAACAGGCGCAGAGCCTCGTCGTTCCGGCATCCTATGACTCGACGAGCAACGCGTTCATTACCTTCACCCGCCAGTTCGATGGAGCCTATACGGACATCGACTTCGAGGATAATAACCGTGGTCTCTATCTCTGGCACGAGGACGACAATACCTTTGAAGCCATGCAGTTCGTCAAGGACAACCGCGACATCCTGACGCTACCGGAATTCTGGGATCAGCAATACGCATCGACGCCATTCGTCAACGAGCAGACGTTCGTGACGGTCGGATCGTCGGCCGGTATCCGCTACAACATCCCTGGCGGCCTCGATGAGAACAATCCGTCCCTCGGTGACGACTTCGAAGTCGGCGTCGCACCGATTCCCTACAATGCCGACAAGCCCGACAGCAAGGCTGTCATCCAGCAGGGTACCAACATCTCGATTCTCGATGCCGGTGGACCGCAGGAACAGCTCGCATCCTGGCTCTTCCTGAAGCACCTGATCAGCGTTGAAAACACCATCGACTGGGCGATGAATACCGGCTATCTCCCGGTACGTACGAGCGGATATGAACACCCCGACTATCAGGATTTCTTGGCTGACACGGAAAATCCGATCGCGATTACCGCTCAGGCGGCCTACGAACAGAGCGGCTACATGTACTATGACCCCGCTTTCGTCGGTTCTTCTCGAGCTCGCGATCAGGTCGGTCTCGCCTTCGAACGGATCATGCTCGGTGACGGGAATATCGAGGAAGCACTGCTCGATGCTTACGACGAAGCGAATCTACGCGGAGACGAATAGGAGTTCCTGACACGTTCGGCACGAGCGATCGTGCCGAACGGGTCATTCGTACTCATGGTTTTTTTAGAAAAATCAAAAATGGAGGAAGAAAAAGATATGAAGAAGTACAGCTTTTTCAAAGGCCTGTTCACGTTGATCATGGCCGTCGCTCTCACCTTCACGTTGATCGCTTGTGAGGAATCGCTCGAACAAGCAGCCATCGATGAAGCGTTAGAAAGCATCGAGATCGTGTTCGCTGAAGGCGACGATATCGACTCCGTAACCGAAGACCTTACACTACCGACGAGTTTCGAAGATGTCGATATTACCTGGGAATCAGGGAATACGGAAGTAATCGAAGACGACGGTACGGTTACACGACGATTCAATGATGTCAATGTGACTCTGACAGCCACGGCGACATATGGGGATTACGATGGTTCGACGCAGTTCGTTGTCACGGTTCTCGGCTATGACGTCGAAGCCGCACTCGCTGCCATCGAGCTGACCGGAGAAGCCATCGAATATGATGATGAAACGGAAATCTACACGGCAACCGGTGATTTCACCGTTCCGGAAACGACCGAAGGACTCGATATTACGTGGACAGCACTATCGCCTAGCGTCGTATCGACTTCCGGTGAGGTTGAACGTCCGGAGTACGGTGAAGGCGATGCGCTCGTCGGATTGATCGCTGAGATCAACGGCGAAGAACGCGAGTTCGACATTCTCGTTCCGGCGATTACCGAAGCACCGGATGAGGACATGGTTATCCTCGAGGATGCTCGTGATTCGCTCTTGCTTTCGGGTACTGGCGATGGCGTCTCTCAGAACATCGACCTACCGCTTACCGTAGGTCAGCAAGGCGTAACCGTTACCTGGGAATCGAGCCATCCGAACGTCATTTCCGAAGACGGTACCGTCGTTCGCCAGAGCACGAACGTAGAAGTCCTCCTGACGGCAACGCTACACTACAATGAAAAGACGCTCACCAAGGAATTCGAAGTCGTCGTTCTCGCAGCTGAAGACTTCG
>JBKHFR010000026.1:0-15553 GCA_046540115.1 Acholeplasmataceae bacterium
TTTTCCGTCTTGTCGCTTGTAGTTTCATCCAAAGTATCATATAATGAATGAGACGAACGAGGTGAGAATCATGGATATGCCATCCAATTTCATTAAAACGATCATCGAGAACGATCTTGCCAGCGGCAAGCACGACGTCATCGTGACCCGCTTTCCCCCGGAACCGAACGGGTTCCTCCATATCGGTCACGCCCGTGCGGTCGTGATCAACTTCGAACTCGCCCGGCACTTCGGTGGGTACACGAACCTCCGTTACGACGATACCAATCCGACCAAGGAAGAGGATGTCTACGTCAAATCCATTCTCGAGGACATCCGCTGGCTCGGTTACGAACCTAGAAACATCCTTTTCGCGTCCGACTACTTCGAAGAGATGTATGAGCGCGCGCTGATCCTCATCAGAAAGGGGCTCGCCTACGTCGACCAGCAGTCGGTCGAGGAAGTCCAGAGGACGCGGGGCGACATCAATACGCCGGGAATCGAATCGCCCTATCGGGAGCGTTCGATCGACGAGAACCTGAAGCTGTTCGCGGACATGAAGAACGGCAAGTTCAAGGAAGGCGAGTGCGTCCTTCGGGCCAAGATCGACATGAAGAGTCCGAATATGAATATGCGCGACCCCGCCATCTATCGGATATCCTATGCCCACCATCACCGGACGAAGGACAACTGGTGCATCTATCCGATGTATGACTACGCCCATCCGCTCGAGGATGCCATCGAAGGGATTACCCATTCGCTCTGTAGCCTCGAGTTCGAGGATCACAGGCCGCTCTATGACTGGTTCGTCCGAGAAACGGAGATGCCGAACGTACCGCGACAGATCGAGTTCGGTCGGCTCGGGATCGAGCAGACCGTCATGAGCAAGAGGCACCTGCGTCAGCTCGTGGAAAACAAGCTGGTCACAGGCTGGGACGACCCCCGTATGCCGACGCTCTCGGCGCTGCGCCGTCGGGGCTATACGCCCGCTTCGATCCGGAACTTCATCCTTTCCGCCGGGCTTTCGAAGGTCAATTCAACGATCAGCCTCAAGATGCTCGAAGCTGCGCTACGGGAGGACCTTCAGGATACGGCTCGGCGCATCATGGGCGTCATCGATCCGCTCAAGGTCACGATCACGAACTATCCCGATGGAAAGAGCGAATACGTCGAGGGTCCTTTGGAAAATGACCCTGAGGATACGAGGGTGCGCGCGATTCCCTTTTCGAAGCACCTCTATATCGAACGGGATGACTTCGTTCTGACGAAGCCGAATAAGAAGTATAAGCGGCTCGCCCTCGGCGTCGAAGTCCGGCTCTTCCACGCCTATTTCATCAAGGCCTATGACGTGAACTATGACGAGGAAGGTAGGATCAGCGAGGTGCTCGCGACCTATGACGTGGAAACGAAGAGCGGAAGCGACTTCAAGGCCCGTAAGCCGAACGGAACGATCCATTACGTCGAATGCGAACGGGCGATCCCCGCCGACTTCAACTATTTCAAGCCGATGATCAAGGATGACTCCGCGAAGGATAAGAACCCGATGGAAAGGTTCGACCGCGACTCGTGGGTCGTCAAAAAGGGGTTCGTCGAACCATCGATCCGTGATTTCGAACCCGGCGACCACATGCAGCTCATGCGCATCGGCTATTTCACGGTCGATAAGACGACGACCAAAGAACGGATCGTCCTAAACCAGACCGTTCCGCTCAAGAGCTCGTTCAAGTGAACGCCGGAATGTCGTCCTTGAACTGGTTAGCTCAACTCAACGAAGCCCAACTCAAAGCGGTGATCCATCCCCATGGACCCCTTTTTGTCGTAGCCGGAGCGGGAACCGGTAAAACCAAGACGCTGACGACACGGATCGCCTATCTGATCATGGAAGGCGTTCTTTCCGAGCGGATCCTCGCCGTTACGTTTACGAACAAGGCGGCCCGCGAGATGAAAGAGCGCGTCATCGACATGGTCGGCCCCCACGGCAGCAACCTCTGGCTCTATACCTTTCACGCCTTTGGTCTCAAGGTGCTCCGTACCCATATCGCCGTGCTCCCCTACGGCTATCGTCCGAATTTCACCGTCATCGATGAGGATGACGGCAAGAAGATCATCGACCAGCAGATCAAGGATCTCGGTCTGGATTCCAAAAAGTATTCGCTTCGCGGTCTTAAAGCGCTTATCTCCCTCTTTAAGTCCAACCGTTTGGTCGGATTCGAACGGACCGATGAGGAAAGGATCTATCAGCGTTACCAGGACTATCTCAAGGAGAACCAGCTCGTCGATTTCGATGATCTCCTGCTATACACGCTCGAGCTCTTCGAGAACTATCGGGAAGTCCGCGACTACTACCAGACGCTTTTCGACCACATCCTCGTCGATGAGTTCCAGGATACCGACGCTATCCAGTATCGGATCCTGCGGATCATGGGCGAGAAGCACCGTAATCTCTTCGTGGTCGGCGATCCCGACCAGAGCATCTACTCGTTTCGTGGTGCCAACTACCAGAACAACGAGCGCTTTATCAGGGATTTCGGTGCCGATCGGGTCATGCTCGAACAGAACTATCGCTCGACCAACCTGATTTTAAAGGCTGCTAACAAGCTGATCAGTTTCAACATCGATCGGCCCGCTGCGAAGAATCTCGCGAGCGATCTCGGTACCGGGGTTCCTCCCGTCTATCACGGAGCGGAAACGGGCTTTCGCGAGACCTATTTCGTCATCAATGAGATCGAACGGTTGCGTCGGGAAGGGCATCGCTACGAGGACATGGTCGTACTCTACCGGAATAACGCTCTGAGCAGGCTCTTCGAGGATGCCTTCATCAAGCAGGGAATACCCTACATGATCTATGGCGGCATTTCCTTCTATCAGCGGAAGGAGATCAAGGATATCCTCGCCTACGTCCGGGTCGCTCTCGACCCTAAGCTCGACTTCTATCTCCAACGGATCATCAACGTCCCCAAACGGTCCCTCGGACAGATCAGCATCCAAAAGCTGAGCGATACGGCCCGAAATCGGGGAGAATCGCTGTTCGAGGCCATCGAATACGTCGATCTCCGTCCTCAGGCCCGAAAATCCCTAAACGAGTTCAAGAAGCTCGTTTTCGAGATCCAACAGGATTTCGACGACATGGAAAGCCTCGAGCAGGTCATTCCGTACGTGATCGCCAAAACGGGATACCTGGATATGCTTAAGGCCGATGAGAGCGAGATCAGCGATGATCGGATCGATAACCTAAAGGAACTCCAGACCGTCTTCGTGCGCGGTGAGATGTATTACGAGGGGTCGTTCCGGGAACGGGTCGCGGCTCTTCTCGACCAGATCGCGCTCTATACCGATCTCGATCAGGAAGTCACCGATACGAACCGGATCAAGCTTTCCACCATCCATCAGGTCAAGGGTTTGGAATTTCCTGTCGTCTTCATGGCCGTCATGGAAGAAGGCCTTTTCCCGAGCGACCGTTCCTTAGAGGATCCGCGGGCACTCGAGGAGGAAAGACGCATCTGTTACGTCGGCATGACCCGGGCTAAGCGTCGACTCTACCTGAGCTATGCCAAGCAACGGATGGTCTACGGATCGATGCGCTTCGCCCGACCTTCGCGCTTCATCGAGGAGTCGCGCCTCGGCTATGAGAAGAAGGATTTAGAACCCCAACCGACATCCTCGGACTACCTTTCGACCGGCGATCGCGTCGAGCATAGCGTCTTCGGCCTCGGTGTCGTTATCGCGGTTGAAGACGAGGTCGCGACGATCGCCTTCGCGATGCCGCACGGCATCAAGAAACTGATCGAGAGTCACCCCGCCCTAAAAAAGATCAAATCCGAGTAAAACCACCCGCAACCGTCTAGGATAATACGGGTGATCCTATGAATCTGAATGAAAAACAGAAGAAGGCCGTGCGAACCGATGCACGGTTCCTCTTTTTGCTGGCGGGTGCGGGAACGGGAAAAACGCGCGTCATTACCGAACGAATCCGCTACCTGATCGAGAAGGGAACGGACCCGTCGCGCATCCTCGCGATCACGTTTACGCGCAAGGCGACGCTCGAGATGCACGAGCGGACGGGCGAACGCGGCGTCCGGATCCATACCTTCCACCAGTTCGCCTACGGATACCTGGACCACGATCACCGGCTCTTCGATGAGACGAAGAGCCCGTTTACTAGGGAACAGCTCCTGTCGTTCTCGGTCTATAAGAACGGTCTTTTTCGTGGTCTTCGACCGCGAGGGTTCAAGGCCTATCAACGCCATCTGAAACGGCAAAACCTGATCGACTATGACGATATCCTGCTCGAGTTCGACCGCTTACTTGCAGAAAAGCGGGTTACGCTTGCGCTCGACCACATCTTCATCGACGAGTTCCAGGACACGAACGACCTGCAGTACGGCGTGTTAAAAAGGATGATCGGAAAGAATACGGCGGTGTTCGCCGTCGGTGACCCGGATCAGAGCATTTACCGCTTTCGCGGTGCCCGTGAGAATATCATCCTTCGGTTCGTTCGGGACTATCGTGCGAAAGAGGAGACGCTCGACCTGAACTATCGCTCCGACCAGGCGATCATCGCCCACGCGAACCGCCTGATCGCCCATAACGTAAGGGCGTTCAAAAAATCACTCGTAGCCGTGAGCACTGAGCTGGGGTCCGTGTTATCCCTGCGCTATCACGACCCGGAAGAAGAAGCGCGCGACCTGATCGAGCTGATCCGGTTTCTAATCCGACAAGGAATTAAGGCCGAAGAGATCGCGGTTCTCTATCGGACTCACGCAAGATGCTACGAACTGCAGTTCGAGATGCTGAAGGCCGATCTCCTTTTCCAGGAATACGAAGAAACGGACCACGCGGTGCCAGAAGGCATCCAGCTTCTGACGATCCACCGGGCGAAAGGGCTCGAATTCGACGTCGTCTTCGTCATCGGTCTCGAGGCCGGTTTATTCCCGAGTAACAGGGAAAACCGCTTGTCGGAAACGGAAGAAGAGAGGCGGTTGCTGTTCGTCGCGATGACGCGTGCCCGCCACGCGCTCTACCTTTCTTCGACGCAGTACGACTGGTCCGGACGGTGGCAGAGACCCTCACATTTTCTCCTCGAATCGGCGGTAAAACCATCCGAATAGTGGTATAATGCCAGTGGGTGGTTTTAATGGATATCCAGAAACGAATGAACGAACTGATCGAACGCATCAACGAGGCGAATCACGCCTACTATACGCTCGATGACCCCATCATGTCCGACAGTGAGTACGACGCCTACATGAATGAGCTCATCGAACTAGAAAAGAAACATCCCGAGTTCAAGCGTCCCGATACGCCGACCGAAAGGATCGGTGGGGAGGTGCTCGAATCCTTTGAGAAAGTCGAACACCGCGTGCCGATGATGTCGCTTTCCAATGTTTTCAGCAAGGACGAACTCGTCCGCTTCGACGCGCGTATCAGGAAGCTCGTAGACGACCCCACGTACGTTACCGAGCTCAAGATCGACGGGCTCGCCATCAGTATCCGCTATGAAAAAGGGCGCTATGTCCAGGCCGTCACTCGCGGTAACGGTACCGTCGGTGAGGACGTGACGGAGAACGTCAGGACGATCCGTACCCTGCCCTTGAAACTCAAGGAAGCGGTCGACATCGAAGTGCGGGGCGAGGTGTTCATGCCCCATAAGAGCTTTAAGAGACTGAATGAAGCGCGGCTTTCTAACGATGAGCCCCTTTTCGCGAATCCGCGTAACGCCGCTGCCGGATCGATCCGACAGCTCGACAGCAAGGTCGCGGCGAAAAGGAACCTGGATATCTTCTGTTACACGCTCGTCGAGGCCGAAAAACACGTGAAAACGCAGGTCGAAGCGCTCGAATGGATCAAAGATCTCGGGCTGAGGATCAACCCGAACTACGCGACCGTTAAAACGATCGAGGAACTGAAGGATACCATCGACCACTATGACGCTCTGCGTCAGGAGTTACCCTATGAGACCGATGGCGTCGTCATCAAGGTCAACGACCTATCCCAGCACGAAGAAATCGGCTATACCGCGAAATCGCCGAAGTGGGCGACCGCCTATAAGTTCGCGGCTGAGCGCGTCAAGACGACGATCAACGACATCACGTTCCAGATCGGACGTACCGGCGTCCTGACGCCGGTCGCCGAGCTCGAGCCCGTCACGGTATCGGGATCACGCGTAGCGCGTGCGACGCTCCACAACGAGGACTACATTCTAAAAAAGGACATCCGGATCGGGGACTCCGTCTGGGTCCATAAGGCCGGAGAGGTCATCCCCGAGGTCATCGAGGTCGACCATCGCGACCGTAAGGACCAAGAGCCGTTCACCATGGTAAAGCGGTGTCCGGTCTGTGGCGCTCCTGTCAAAAGACAGGAAGGCGAAGCGGAACACTATTGTACGAATCCGGATTGTCCCGGTAAGAACGTATACCGGCTCATCCATTTCGCCAGTCGGGCGGCGATGGATATCGACACGCTCGGTGAGCGTGCCGTCAAGACGCTCTACGAGCTCGGCTACCTCAATACGATCGCGGACATCTATCGGCTCCATCAGTTCAAGGACGAGCTTAAGGATATCCCTGGCTTCGGACGAAAGAAAGTCGAGAAACTGCTCCGTGCGATCGAGGACAGTAAGGACCAGAGTTTTGACCGGCTCCTCTATGGCCTCGGCATCAAGCATGTCGGGGAGAAGGTGGCGAAAACGCTAGTAGAACGCTTCCCCTCGATCGATGAACTGAAGGAAGCCACCAAGGATGAGCTCGTGGAGATCGATGAGATCGGTGAAACGATCGCTGCGAGCGTCGTCGACTATTTCAATAGCGGCCCGGAGCTCGTTCTGATCGATGAGCTGAAAGCGCTCGGTCTGAATCTCAGCTATGAAGCGAAGAAAACGAAGGACGACCACCTTTCCGGTAAGACCTTCGTTCTGACGGGAAAGATGTCGATGACGCGCGAGGAAGCGACGGAAATGATCGAATCCCGGGGCGGCAAGGTAACCTCATCCGTCAGTTCTAAAACCGACTACGTCGTCGCCGGTGAGGGGACCGGATCCAAGTACGACCGAGCGAAAGAGCTCGGAATCGAGATACTGACAGAGGAAGACTTCAAGGTGATCATCCATGGCGATTCATGATTGGATCAAGGTTTTTGGAGCGCGGGAAAACAACCTCCAGAATATCAACGTCGACATACCGAAAAACAAGCTCGTCGTCATGACGGGTATTTCCGGTAGCGGCAAGTCCTCGCTCGCCTTCGATACGCTCTATCAGGAAGGGCAGAGGCGCTACATGGAAAGCCTGAGTGCATACGCCCGGCAGTTCCTCGGGAACTTCGAGAAACCCGATGTCGACCGGATCGAGGGGCTGAGCCCGTCGATCAGCATCGACCAGAGGACGACGTCGAACAATCCGCGTTCAACGGTCGGAACCGTTACCGAGATCTATGACTACTTGCGGTTGCTATATGCCCGTGTCGGGATTCCCTATTGTCCGGATACGGATGAACCCTTGCAGAAGCAGACGATCGAAGAGATGACCGATCGCGTGCTGACGCTCGCTGAGGGAACGAAGATCATCGTCTACGCGCCCGTGATCGAGCAGCAGAAGGGGACGCATCGAAAAGTCGCTGAACAGTACTTGAAGCAGGGCTTTCAGCGCGCCATGGTCGACGGTAGGAACGTCCTTCTCGAGGACATGCCTGAACTCGACAAGAATAAAAAGCACGACTTCTACCTGACGATCGACCGGCTCATCGTCCGGGAAGGTATCCGCAGCAGGCTCTATGACGCGCTCGAGCTCGCCGCCCGACTCGCTGGTGGAAAGACGCGCGTCCTAGCGAATAAAGAGATGCTATCGTTCAGCCAGAACTATTCCTGTGCCGATTCGGAGTTCACCGTGCCCGATCTCGAGCCGAGACTGTTCTCTTTCAATACGCCGATCGGGGCGTGTCCTTATTGTAACGGGCTCGGCGTCAAGCTCGAAGTCGCCGAATCGCTCGTCCTCGACCCGGAGAAGCCGCTGTTAGACGGGGGGATCGTCCCCTATAAGAACAACGACGAGGAGAATCTCTCGAGCCTGATGGTCGAACACGTCTGCAAGCACTACGGGATACCCCTAGACGTAGCGACCCGCGAACTGACCGAGGACCAACGACGGATCATCCTCTACGGGTCCCCGGACCCGATGCACTATAAGCTGCGCTCATCTTCGGGAAGATTGCACCAAAAAGTCGAGCACTTCGAGGGCATCATCACCAATCTGACGCGCCGCTATCGCGAAACCTCGAGCGAATGGATCCGGACGTGGATCGAAGGGTTCATGACCGAATCGGAATGCCCCGTCTGTCACGGGGCGCGTTTGAACAAGGCGGCGCTATCGGTCAAGGTCGGCGCGAAGAATATCAGCGAGTGCACGCGCCAGTCGATCGACCAAACGATCGAATTCTTGAAGCACCTCGAACTGAATACCGAACAACAGCAGATCGCCCACCTGGCCTTGCAGGAGATCATCTCGAGGCTGACCTTTTTACAGGACGTCGGACTCGGGTATCTCACGCTAGCGCGGAGCGCGGCGACGCTTTCCGGTGGCGAGGCCCAGCGGATCCGTCTCGCGACCCAGATCGGGTCGAAACTGACCGGCGTGCTCTACGTCCTCGACGAGCCTTCGATCGGTCTCCACCAGAAGGATAACGCGAGACTGATCGATACGCTCAAGAAGATGCGGGACCTCGGCAATACCCTCGTCATCGTCGAGCACGACCACGAGACGATGCTGTCATCCGACTATCTGATCGATATCGGACCGAAGGCTGGCAAGGAAGGCGGTCGCGTCGTATCGGTCGGAAAACCCGAAGACGTCCGGAATGATCCCACGAGCCTGACGGGAAGATATCTCAAGGGCCTCGAAACGGTCGACGTACCGAAAAAGAGAAGAAAGGGAGCGGGCAAGGACATCTTTATCATGGGTGCGCGAGCGAATAACCTGAAGGATATCAGCGTCGGTTTTCCGATCGGAATACTGACGGTCGTAACCGGAGTATCCGGTTCCGGCAAGTCCTCGCTCGTCAACGACGTCCTTTTGAAGGGCCTGCAGGCGATGCACTACAAGACGAAAGAAAAACCCGGACCGCATACCTCGATCAACGACCAGCAGATGATCGACCGCGTGATCGAGATCTCGCAGACGCCGATCGGTCGTACTCCTCGCAGTAATCCCGCCACCTACACGGGCGTTTTTGACGATATCCGTGAGCTCTACGCTAAGACCAACGATGCCAAGGCTCGGGGCTATCCCAAGGGTCGTTTTTCCTTTAATGTCCGCGGTGGCCGGTGCGAAGCCTGTTCCGGGGATGGCGTAAAAAAGATCTCGATGCATTTCCTTCCCGACGTCTACGTTCCCTGTGAGGTCTGTGGCGGCAAGCGCTACAACCACGAGACGCTACAGATCAAGTATAAGGGCAAGCACATCGCTGATGTGCTCGACATGACGATCGATGAGGCGATGGCTTTCTTTGAAAACCACCCGCGGATCTATCATAAATTGAAAGTCATCCACGACGTCGGCCTCGGATATATTACGCTCGGACAGTCGGCAACGACGCTATCCGGTGGAGAAGCACAGCGCGTCAAGCTCGCGAGCGAGCTCTATCGCCGTATCACGAACTCATCGATCTACGTGCTCGATGAACCGACTACCGGTCTTCATACCGATGACGTCAAGCGGTTGTTGCGCGTTCTGCACCGCATCGTCGATGAAGGCGCGACGATGGTCGTCATCGAGCATAACCTCGATATCATCAAGAACGCCGACTACATCATCGATCTCGGACCGGAGGGCGGCGATGCCGGCGGAAGGATCGTCGCGACCGGAACCCCTGAACGCGTCGCGAGAGTCAAGGAGAGCTATACGGGGCAGTACTTAGTCAATGCTTTAAAATAGAAAAAACTAAACCAAATTTGTTATAATAGCCCTGTTAGGAGTATTGCCATGGATCCGAAAAAGAAAAAGGAAGAACGAAAAGAAGATCAAGAGGATCGGAACGAAGAACAGGATGACGATCGGGAAGCCACGGAGGAAGAACTCAAGGCCTTCATCGATCAGCTCAGGCGCGCGAAACGCAATAAGAATTGGCCACCGCTCGCCCTGTCATTTTTGATCCATCCGAACTATCTCGTCCACATGGCGCTCTCTTTCGTCGTGAACCTGCTGGTTGCAGCGGTCGTTATCGGTTTTGCAGAAAGCCTAGCCGCACCGCTCGCAAGCGTTGAGCCCGTCGGATTCCTACTGGCATTCGGCCTGTTGACGCTGCTAGAAAACTTCTTTAAGATCCTGCTCTACCGCTATTTCCTGAAAGTCATGCTGATGAGCATGGGCATGATCTCTCTGGTCGTTCTCATCCTCATCCTTTACACGATTGATGCCGTGCTTACGACCGGTTTTAGCTTCGAGCGGGTCGAAAACCTGATTTTCTTTGCCATTCTCTTTTCTATCCTACGGTTCTTTATCGTCGGATATCTACGTCGGTTTTTAAACCGTTCCTCGATCTATTCGATCAAACGGAGGTAACCATGAATCTCAGAGTCCAATACGTCGTGCGGGATCTCAACCTGGACGTTCTCCACGGTGAAGAATCGCTGAAACGAACCGTAAAAGCGGAGATGCTCAGTCGACCGGGCGTTGAGCTCGCTGGTTTCTATGACTTCTTTGACCGGGAACGCATCGTTCTGATCGGTTCGAAAGAAGCGACCTTTTTGGCGCGCCTCGATGGAACCACGTACCGTAAGCGCATCGAGTGGCTCGTCAAGGAACGACCGCCGTGCATCATCTTCTCGACGAACGTCGCTGTCGACCCCCTGTTCGTCGAGCTCGGAAAAACCCACGATGTCGCCATCCTCAAGAGCAAGATCCGGACGACGCCTTTGAGTAGTCAGCTCTACGACTACCTGCACTCGAAGCTCGCACCGCGAACGTATGTCCACGGCGTCCTGCTCGATATCCACGGAATGGGTACGCTCATTACCGGTAAGAGCGGCATCGGCAAGAGCGAAACGGCGCTCGAGCTCATCAAGCGCGGGCACTTACTCGTAAGCGATGACCGCGTCGATATTTTCGAGGCTTCGCGGGGCGTCCTGATCGGTTCGCCGCCGAAACTGCTCGAGCGCTACATCGAGATCCGGGGCATCGGCATCGTCGATGTCGTCACGATGTTCGGGGCCGGTGCCTATCGCGAGAATAAGAAGATACGCCTTGTCGTCGAACTCGAACAGTGGAAGGAAGGCAAGCAGTACGATCGGCTCGGGATCGAAACGGAGACCGTAAAGATCTTTAATACCGAGATCGCCAAGATCACGATACCGATCCTACCCGGAAGAAACGTTGCGACGCTCGTCGAGAGCGCAGCGATGAACCAGAAACTGAAGTACCTCGGTGTCAATGCAGCACAGGACTTGACGAGAAGCGTCGCTGAAAAGGCGAATGGCAAAAGAAAGGATGATGAACATGATTGATTATTTCAAGAGGAACAGGAAGAGCTTCTATCTCTACGGAGGTATGCTGCTGTTCTTCATTCTTGTCGTTGTTTTAGCTGTCGTTCCACAGGATGATACGCCCTATGACCCGATCGCGATCGACTTCGGGTTCGGCCAGGTCACGTGGTATGCCGTCTTTATTCTAACCGGTATAACGCTCGGTGCGGTTCTCGCCTATTACGAGTTCAAGAACCTCGGTCTCGATACGGATTTCCTCTTTGATGCCCTGCTATGGGCCGTACCACTCGCGATCGTCGGATCAAGGCTCTACTACGTCATTTTCGATCCGAATCCGGATTACGATACGTTCATGGACATCATCAACGTGCAGCGCGGGGGTCTTTCGATCCACGGCGCGGTGATCACCGTGATCATCTTCCTCGTCGTCTTTACCCGCCTCCGCAAGTTCGATTTCTGGCTCGTGACCGATATCATCGCACCCGGGTTTTTGATCGGCCAGATCGTCGGTCGTTGGGGGAACTTCATGAACGCTGAGGCCTACGGTCCGCCGATTAAAAGCGACTTCATCATGAACGTATTACCGGCTTTCATCCGTGACCAGATGTTCATCGTCCGCGAGAACGCCTACCATCACCCGACTTTCCTCTATGAGGGACTGTGGAATTTCGTCGGTCTGGTCTTCCTGTTGATCGCCAGGAGGAAGCGCTGGTTCAAAGTCGGCGACATGATCGGTCTCTACCTGATCTGGTATGGAATCGGGCGCGGAGCCATCATCGAGCCTCTCCGCACGCAAGGCGCGGAAGGGGATGCCTTGAGGATCTTCGGGCAACCCGTTAACATCTACCTGTCGCTCACCCTCTTCATGCTCGGCGGGCTCGCGATCATCCTCGCTAAGAAGAAGCTCATCGGCGAGCAGGATTACTATGTCGACCGGCTCGTCACCGATCAGGGTGAAGCGAATGCCGATTAAGACGATCCTCTTCGACCTCGACGGGACGCTCCTGCAGTCCGTCGATGTCATACTCGGGGCATTCAGGGATACGTTTAGAACGTTTCTTCCCGACCTCGAGCTCAAGGAAGAGGACTATAGCGGGTTCCTCGGCCAGACGCTCTTCGATACGTTCGGATACTACGCCGATGAGACGATGGTTTCGGCCATGATCGAGCACTATCGAAACGTCTCCGACCAGGCGTTCGAAAAGGAACTGCTCGCCTATCCTCACGCCAAGGAAACGCTCAGCTATCTCAAACAACACGGTTCTACGATCGGTATCGTGACCTCAAAGATGCGTCACGTCGCTCTCGACCACCTGAGACGCATCGGCTTGATCGAACTGATCGATGGGCTCATCGGCTACGAGGACGTCAGGAAACACAAGCCGGACGCCGAACCGATCGAAAAGGCCTTGAACCTGTTCAAGGCCAAACCGGAAGAAACGATCTACGTAGGCGACCACGAGAACGACATACGTTCTGCCAAAGCCGCAGGTATACTTTCCTGTGCGGTAACCTACAGCCATCGACTGCGGGAAATGCTTGTCCTACAACCGGAGTACGCGATCGACGATCTCGTACACCTGAAGGATGTCATATAAAATAGAAAGAGGCGTATATCACCATGTATGATCTACTGATTATCGGATCTGGTCCTGCCGGCATGACGGCAGGGATCTATGCTAAGAGAGCGAATCTCAAAGTCGCGATCTTTGAAAAGGAGGCTCCCGGTGGACAGCTCGTCAACTATAAGGAGATCGAGAACTACACCGGATACAAGAAGCTCGATGGCTTTCAGCTCGCTCTGAACATGTTCAATCACGTCCAGGATATCGGCGTCGAGGTCATCTTTGACGAAGTTCTAAACGTCGAACTCGACGGGAACGTCAAGAGAGTCATCACGAAAAACGATACCTATGAAACGAAGGCAGTCATCGTCGCGACCGGCAACGTACCACGCCGTCTCGGCGTCGAGGGCGAGGAAGAGCTCGCCTCGAACGGCATCAGCTGGTGCGCGATCTGTGATGGCCCGATCTATAAGGACCGCAAGGTCGTCGTTGTCGGCGGGGGAAACAGCGCCGTCGAAGAGGCATCGTATCTGGCGACGCTCGCCTCGCACGTGACGATCGTTCAGAACTTGGACTATCTGACGGCTGACCATAAGGCCCAGGTAATCCTCAGGAAAGCCGATAACGTCGACTACCACTTCGGATCCCTCGTCAAGAAGTTCTTGAAGGACGAAAACGGCCTGAAGGGCGTCGTCATAACGAACAAGGAAGGTAAGGAGATCGAGATCGAAGCCGACGGCGTCTTCGAATACGTCGGGATGAACCCCGTTACGGATATGGTCAAGGATCTCGGTATTACGACGGAATACGGATATATCACCGCCAATGAAAGGATGGAAACCGAGGTTCCGGGTATCTACGCGGCCGGTGACGTGATCGACAAGCAGATCCGTCAGGTCGTCACGGCAGCAGCCGACGGTGCGATCGCGGCACAGAACGTCCTGAGATACTTGGAGACCTGGGAATAGGAATGTCGTTCGCGCGTACGGTCAAAGAGGAACTCGTGACGCTCCCGGTTGAAACGGATGAGCAGCTCGCCGAGTTCGCGGCCTTCCTCAACCTGAGCTCCGAGTTCCATATCGAGAATAGAAGGAAGATGCTCGATTTCACGACCAACAATCCGACGGTCGCCAAGCGGTTTTTAAGGCTGGTTCGGACGCTCTATCAGGCGGAAACGACGATCATCACCAAGAAACAGGTCAAGCTCAAGCAACGGCAGACCATCATCATTCGCCTGTCCACGAAGGTCGAGGATATCATCAATGAGCACGCTCTTTTGGAGAATCCGATCGAGAGCCAGGATATCTTTACGCAGACCGACGATCAGAAGAAAGCCTACCTGCGGGCCGCTTTTCTGGCGCGCGGTTCGGTCAACCATCCGAAAACGGCCGAGTATCACCTCGAGATCTTTTCGACCGACCCCGACCAGATCGTGTTCATCCAGCAGCTGATGAACTACTTCGACCTAAACGCGCGGATCATCGAGCGGAGAAAAGGGTATATCGCCTATCTAAAGGGTGCCGAGAGCATCAGTGACTTCATCCAGTTGAGCGGTGCCCAGAACGCCGTCTTCGAGTTCGAGGACCTGCGGATCAAGCGCGACTTCAACAATTCGATCAACCGCGTCATCAACTGCGAGATCGCCAACGAAAAGAAAACGATCGAAGCCGCCTATCAACAGATCCGGGATATCGAACTGATCGAATCCTACTATGTCGATATCAACGAGCGGATCCGACAGGTCATCGAACTACGCAAGGCCTACCCGGATGCGAGTCTTCGCGAGCTCGTCGAACGCTTCGAAGAAACCTATGGCGAGTCGATCAGTCGATCCGGACTCAACCATCGGCTCTTTAAGATCCGGGAGATCGCGCGTTCGATCAGAGAGGGGCAGAACCGATGATCAAGGGGATTGGCACCGATATCGTTTCGATCGAGCGGATTACGGATGAACGATTCATCGAACGCGTGCTCGCACCGGAAGAACAAAGGATATACCGATCGATAACGGATATAAACCGAAGAAAAACCTTTTTGGCCGGACGCTTCGCCGCCAAGGAAGCTCTTTTCAAGGCGCTCGACCCGATCGGGGAAGCGAACTACCGCGACTTCATCATTCTAAACGACGAACAGGGTAAGCCTTTCGTCCGGAGCATACACTTAACAAGAGCCGATACCGTCCACCTCAGTATCGCCCATACAAGGACCTACGCGACCGCTTTCGTTATCGTTGAGGGGACGTAACATATTTCCCCATATAGTTTGTGTTTTTAACGGGAATTATGTATAATTCAATGTGAATAGGATGTGACACTATGGCAAGAGTACAACCGCATAAAAGAACGCCTCAACAGAAGAAGCGCCAGCAGAACCAGAAATCACGGCAACAAACCCGCGTCGAGAGGGATACCGTATCGCCCCGTTCGCGTAAGCCGACCAAGAACGAGATCCTGATCTTCCGGATCGGGCTCATCGCGATCGCGATTACCGTCGTCGTCGTCTCGATCATCTTCGCGACGAACTACTTCGAGGAGGACGTCGA
>JBKHFR010000027.1:0-15317 GCA_046540115.1 Acholeplasmataceae bacterium
GAGTTCAAATGCGCTAGTTATATTCCTCTATAAAAAAATGAAAAAGATGCTTATATAAAGAAAGCATCTTTGTGATCTTAACATGGAGGCCCCGAACGGATTTGAACCGATGATCTGGCAGTTGCAGTGCCGTGCCTTACCACTTGGCTACGGGGCCTAGCCACACTATTATAACCGTTGATCGGCGGAAAAGTCAACCGTCTTCATAAGGTAATGATCCGGGGTAACGAGAGGCTATCAACACGATTAGCACTTAATAATTGACAGTGCCAGTAATCTGCGGTATAATGGTATTGGCATTTTGGAAAGACGACTGCCAAAGGAGTGATCGTATGCAGATGAATCCCATGCCGGACTACGACAAGGATCCCGATGTTCTCAACAAGTTCGGTCGAAATATCGTCGACCAGGTCAAAGAAGGAAACATCGACCCCGTCATCGGACGGGAGGATGAGATCCGCCGGATCATCAAGATCCTGTCACGTAAAACCAAGAACAATCCGGTTCTGATCGGTGAACCGGGTGTCGGAAAAACCGCGATCGTCGAAGGACTGGCGCGACGCATCGTCGACAAGGACGTACCACTGGGCCTACAGAACAAGACGATCTATGAGCTCGACCTTTCATCCCTGGTCGCCGGAGCGAAGTTTCGCGGTGAATTCGAGGAAAGACTGAAAGCCGTCCTAAAAAGGGTCAAGGAGTCGAAGGGCGATATCATCATGTTCATCGATGAGCTACACACGATCGTCGGTGCCGGACGCGTCGAAGGCGCGATGGACGCCGGGAACATGCTCAAGCCGATGCTCGCTCGGGGCGAGCTGCACTGCATCGGTGCGACCACGCTCAACGAGTACCGGAAATACATCGAGAAGGACAGTGCGCTCGAACGCCGCTTCCAGAAGGTCACGATCGAGGAACCGACGGTCGAGGATACGATCAGTATACTCAGAGGCCTGAAATCACGGTTCGAGGCGCACCACGGCGTCAACATCAGCGACCCGGCCCTGATCCAGGCGGCGATCCTTTCCGATCGCTATATCTCCGACCGTTTCCTACCCGATAAGGCGATCGACCTGATCGATGAGGCCTGTGCCTCGATCCGGATGGAGATCGACTCGATGCCGCTCGAACTCGATGACGTGACCCGTAAGCTGATGCAGCTCGAGATCGAAAAGAAGGCGCTCGCCAAAGAGAAGGACCCCGTATCGAAGGAACGATTAAAGAAGATCGAGGAAGAGATCAGGGAGAAAAAGAAAAAGGAACAGGCCTTAAGGGACCAGTGGACCAAGGAAAAGGCGTTCTTGAACCGCATCAAGGAACAGAAGAAAGAGCTCGAAAACTACCGGCTCGAACTGCAGACAGCCCTAAACGAGAACGACTACTCCAAGGCGGCCGAGCTGCAGTATAGTACGATCCCGGAATATGAAAAAGCGATCCAAACGATGACCGACGAACTCAAGGGACAGGACCGGTTACTAACCGAAGTCGTTTCCGAGGAGAGCATCGCCGAGATCGTTTCCAAGTGGACGCACATCCCGGTAACCCGCCTCATGGCCGGAGACAAGGAAAAGCTATTGAACCTCGAGGATACGCTGAGGAAACGGGTCATCGGACAGGATCATGCCCTGAAACTGATCAGTGATGCCATCATCAGGCAACGGGCAGGGATCAAGGATGTCAATCGGCCGATCGGAACCTTCTTCTTTTTGGGCCCGACCGGAGTCGGAAAGACGGAAGTCGCACGGTCGCTCGCGGAAGCACTGTTCGCGAGCGAATCGCACATGATCCGGATCGACATGAGCGAGTACATGGAAGCGCACAGCGTCGCTCGACTGATCGGTTCACCACCGGGCTATGTCGGCTATGACGAAGGCGGCCAGTTGACCGAAGCCGTCAGAAGGAAACCGTATTCGATCATTCTGTTCGATGAGATCGAAAAGGCCCACCGTGAGGTCTTCAACATCCTGCTGCAGATCCTCGATGACGGTAGACTGACCGACAATCAGGGCCGCACCGTCGACTTCAAGAACACGATCATCATCCTGACGTCGAACCTCGGTAGCGAACACCTGTTGCACGCCGACGAGGACGCGAAGGAACGCGTCATGAAGCTCGTAAAAGCGAACTTCAAGCCGGAATTCCTGAACCGGATCGACGAGCTCATCATTTTCAACCCTCTCACCTTCAACGTGCAGGTCGAGATCATCAAAAAGATGCTCACCGATCTCAGCAAGCGCCTCCTCGAAAAGGATATCCGTATCGACTTCGACAAGAGCATCAACAAGTTCATCCTTGAAAACGGCTATGACGAGGAATACGGCGCTAGACCCCTACAGCGCTTCATCCAACGGCACATCGAAACCCTGATCGCGCAACGCGTGATCGAAGGGGCGATCGAACCCCACGAGAACTATCGGATGCTGATGGAAAACGACCAGCCGGTCGTTAGAAAAGAGCGCGAATGAGCCCTTCAACTACCGATCAGCGATCCGAGATCGCTGATCGTTTTTTGGTAGAGCACGTCCTGGTTCTCGACCGAAAGCGCGACTCTAGACGGTTCATGTTCCCGCTCGCGATAGATATAGGGGGCGTCGAGAAAATGGTCGTAGACGAGCCTGGTAAAGGAGTGGACGGCATCCTTCGGGTCGATCCCTCGACTCGTAAACCGTCGCCAGACCCAGGCGTAGAGCGCCGAGGTGTCCTTCGTTCCGATCTCGGTTCTAACGAGCCCGGGATGGACGGCATGAAAACGGATATCACGGTCGACCTTTCTTCTTAGAGCGAGCGTAAAAAGAAGGTTATAGAGCTTCGTCCGAGCATAGGATCTGAGCGAGTGATAGCGCTTGGTCGCTTCGATGTCATCCGGATCGAAACGGGCTTTCCTGTGGGCATTACTGCTCGTCTGGATGATCATCCCGCGGCGCTTTTCAACGAGCGGCATCAGTGACAGCGTCAGTAGGGCGGCGGACAGGTGGTTGACCTGGTACTGCAGTTCGAAGCCGTCCTCCGTGATCCGTTTTTCTTTACTGACGATGGCGGCGTTATTGATCAGCACGTCGATGCCGTCCCGGTAGCGCGTCGTGATCGTATCGATCGCCTTTTTGACGTCGGAAAACCGGCTCAGATCAGCGAGCATTGTAACTACGTCCATCCCTGCGTTCGTCCTGCTGAGACGATCGAGCCTATCCTTATTCCGCCCCAGGGCGATAACCTGTTCCTCGCGGGAGGCGAAGCCATGAACGAGCGCCTTTCCGATACCGCTCGTCGCGCCGGTGATGATGATCCTTTTCATGTCGATTCCTCCTTCGTATCTAAAGGACGCCGAGAGAGCGAAAGATAACGATCGCCAGAAAGATGGTCGGCATCGAGAAAAGCGTCGACCAGAAGACGAGCTGGCCGGCGAGCTCGTCATCACCGCCGATCTCATAGGTCAGCACCGTGCTCGATACGGCGACCGGCGCACCGAATACGGCGATCAGACTCGGGAAAGCGGCGTCGATACCGAATAGGGCATCACGCAGGTAATAAGCGCTTAATAGGGCCACCCCCGGCACGACGACGATCCGACCGATGACGCCGCTTAAAAGCGGACGGTAGAGCCTCGCTACGGCGGAAAAGCGGAACTGTCCGCCGAGGGCAATCAGGGCGAGCGGCGAAACCGTCCGCCCGATGAGTTCGAGCGCGTGATAGAAAAAAGAGAGGTCGCGTTCGATCGAAAAGACGATTCGTCCGTCTTCGCTCGGCAGCAATGAGCGAATGAATAGGATGAGGAAGGCGAAAAGAACGGCGAGGATCAAAGGATTAAAGAGCGTGCTCTTAAATAGCCGTGCGATGCCGATCCCTTGATCCTCATCGCGCTGCTTGTAGTAGGTCAGGCTGAAGACCGACAGGACGTTGGTCAGAAGGACGACTAAGGCGAGAAGGACGGCATAGATCCGGACGGTTTCCATCCCGCCGAGGAGTTGTGCGAGCGGTAGGCCGATCAGGGCGAAATTTCCCCTCACGAATGACTGGAGGACGACGCCTTTCTGTGCTCGATCACGTACGAAAAAGGCGACGAAGATCCAGCCGAGAAAAAAGAAAGCGACAAAGGCGATGGCGACGAAAAGCAAAACATCGCCGTAGACGCTTTCGAAGCTCTCGATCTCGTAGATGGTATGGAATAGGAGCACCGGTAGCCCGATCCGGAAGATGTAGGCGTTGAGCTGGTTGAAAAAGGGTTGATCGAAGAACTCGATGCGCTTGAGGATATAGCCTAAAAGGATCAACAGGATGATCGGTAGGACGGCATTGGCTGCGAAAACGAGGCTTTCCATCGGATCCCTTCTTTATTAAGGTCTATCCTCATTGTAACACAGGATGGAGGCGCTTGGCCGAACGGAGGGTCGAACGTGAAAAAAGCCGTGCGGATCCGCACGGCTAACGCGTTCGCTACCACTATTCTTCTGGCTTTCCTTGCGGGGATCGGGATTCGTCGTCCTTTTGCCTGTCCTCGAGCAGAGCGTTGAGCTTTTGCTCGACCCTCTTGTTTTTAAGCGATGCATAGAGCACGACGAGCGAATAGATCAGCGCATAGATAAGACCGATCAGAAACAGGGCGAGCGTTCCTCGGAACAGGGCTCGTCCGAACATGGTCCGGATCATGAAGGGGATCGGAAAGATCACGAGATAGCCGATGACGATATTGAGCATGCCGTTCCCCCAGGTCTGCTTGATGATCGTTACCGATAGAGCGATCAGAGCAGAGATGATCATCGTGCGGACCAAGAGAGCGATGAGCGCTCTTGAATTGAGGTCGACGCCGAAACGGCGCGTGACGAACACGGCGACGATGAGGATAACGATGCTCGTGATCGCGTAGGCATAGGCGTAGCGTTTGAGATAGGTTATCACTTATTTCCCTCCTTCGAGCACGGCTTTGAGCGCTTTGACGTAGTTTCTAGAGATCTCGATCCGGTCACCGTTTAGCAGCGTCGCTTCGAGTTTCCCGTTGTAGGTCGACTTGAAGGCCTTGATCTTTCGGTAGTTGAGAACCGTCTGCTTGTTCACACGGATAAAGAACGGACTCATCTTCTCGGCCTCATAGAGCCGGTACTTGCAATCGAAGATGTCATCCTTGGTATAGAGGTACCCGGCATCCTCGATGCTTTCGACGTAATAGATCTGGTTCGGTTTAAAGACGAAGGTGCGACCGTTCTTCTTTCCCGTCACGAGCGAAGCATCGAGACAGTTGAGAATTTCCTGGATCGTATCGTCCTGCTCGTCGCACTCGATCGTCACGACGGGCTCGCCGAAAGACGGTTGTCGTTTGAGATTGATCTTCATGTATTCACCTGCCCTACGAGTAGGATATCATAGGATGAGCTCTCGGCCTAAAACTGCGGGCTATCCTGCAAAAAAGAGCGGCTGAGATGCAAAAAAGAAGTAGGGATCCGCCTACTTCTTGCTGTAGTCCTGCTTCCTGAGCGTGCCGTCGACCTTGTGGATGACGACCGAAGAACCCTGTCTCTTGGCGAGATCTTCGGCGTAGTCGATCGCCTCTCTCTGTGTCTTGAAATACTTGATCGTCTTGTCAGAACCTTCCTTGCGGATGCGCCATTCCTTGTAGTGGTCGCTCTTCTCATCCTTGTTCTGCGAGACGTGATAGCGGGCTGCCGAGGCGACCTTGTCGTTTTCGACTTTTTCTTCACTCGCTCCGAGTTTCTCTTTTACTTCTTCTACTACTTCCTTTGGCTTCACCGGTTCGGTCGGTTTATCCGCCTGTTTCTTCCTTCTACGAAAAAGGCCCATCTTCGAATCCTCCTGATCTTGATAGTTTCATTATATATAAGTTTACTTTGAAACTCAAGACTTTAGTACGATTTAGACGAATTACCGAAAAATGAGCGTAGTGCCGCAACCGAGTCCGTCATTCCTTTGTATTTCGGAGGTTATCGGTTAAAATGGTACACGGACATATGGTCGCTCAGAAAACGACTAGAATCCGCTATCAATGGGAGGACAACACGAACAGATGATCGCACACCTGTACTTTTCACCGAACGGTGAAACCATGAAAATCGCATCCTATTTCCATAGAAGACTCGGCGGTGTGCTCCATGACCTGACGGATCCGGATATACGCGAATCCTTTCCACTGCATACGGCGCATGAAGAGGTCATCCTCTCGTTTCCGGTTTATGCTCAGCGCATCCCTATCCCGCTTCGTGCCTTTTTTAAGCAGCTCAGCGTGAAACGGCTCATCATCAACGTTACATTCGGTGGTTTCTCCTATGGAAACGCACTATATGAAGCCTATAAGTGCGTCGCTCCCAACGTTCTCGTCGGCTATTCGATCACCCCGGTTAGACACGCCTACCTGAGCGGAGACGTCCGGATCGATTACGAGCGCTATGAACCGTTGATCGACCGCTTTCCTACGTCCTCATCGGGAATCACCCCGCCCTATCGTTTCAAGAACGTCTTCGCGCACCTGTTCGAACGGACACGGACGCGGATCAACGACAGGATCACGATCGACAGGAAAACCTGTATCGACTGTCACCGGTGTCAGGACGCCTGTCCGATGCGGGCGATCGATTCGGATTACACGCTTACGAGCGACTGTCTACGCTGTGACCTTTGCGTGAAGATCTGCCCGGTTCAAGCGATTACCACGAAAAAGTCGCTGTTTCTCAAGCTCTACCTTAGAAAGAAACCCAAACGAAAGACGATCATCCGTTGACCCGGTTAAGGTAATCCTTCATGATCCGGCATTCAGGAATCTCTGTCAACGAAAAACCCATGTCGCGGATCTCATTGATCGCCTCATCACGACTCGCGTGTCCCATGCTAACCGATAGCGCGATCTCGATCGCTGAAAAGGGGATCATCCTGCTGCGCATCTCATAGAAATTCTTGAACTGACTGTACTCCTTGCAGCGCTCGATCGTGCAGCTCGTATGTAGTCCTTTGCTCGCTTCCTTGGGTTCGACCCATCCGATTTTTTCACGGATTAAGTCCTTGGCGGAACGCCAGTCGTATTTTCCACCTGAAATATCGTTGAAATCGACGTGAACGAAGGCTGGCGTATGCGAGCGTCGGAGCGCTCTTTTCAAGGGAAGAAGCATTTCTGGAACTTCTCTGATCGCCTCGGTAACGTGTTTGACCAGATCGTTCTGGTACCCGGATATTCGCTTTATGAATGGATCTCCATAGGCGAGTTGACGCATCGTCAAGTGGGCCTGAAGCTGTCCTTTTTTAAATGGTTTCCGTAGAGTGAGAAGTCTTAACGCATTGTAGGCCACCCCCATCAGGCGGTGAGCCTTCTTTTGATAGGCGATGCTCGGTGCGAGACGGTTATAGTAGAGATTGAGCATCTGTACGGGCTCATTTCCGAGGACGAAATAGGGTACTCTAAGATCGACGAGTTCCGGGTAGAAGAGGATATAGGCCAGGGACGGGCAGGCACACGTATTACCTTCGAGTTCATAGAGACGATGATAGATCCTTGCAAGCGTGCGATCCGGCATTTTCCGATTGATGAACTCGACATTCGGACACTTCTGTTTCGCTCGTTCGATGCTTTTTTTGGCGCTCTCAGACATATAGGGAATTTCCCAGGTCAGTGCTAGAACGTTTAGGTCACAGACGTTGGCTAGGTAGTGAAGAAGAAAGCTCGAATCCTTTCCACCGGTATAGAACAGAGCCACGTCGAAGCGCGAACGTCTCGAGCGCGGAAAGTCATTCATGACCGGTAAAACGCTTCTAAAGCCCTGGACCCTATCCTTCGATGCGCACATCGGACAGACGCCCTCATCGTCGAGTTCAAGACCGGGAATCGTGAAATCATTGGCGGCACACGTCCGGCAGAACGTCGCTTCATCGAGTGTTCGTGGCGTCCTTCTTCGTGCTTCTAGGCGAACGACGATACCTTCTTCGATCAGTCGCCGGAGCGAATCGAGTTCGTCCTGGTCGAGCGCTTTCGGCAAGGCCGAGATGAGCGCGCGCTCCTTTTTGCTGATCCGATAGCTATTCTTAAGTAGGAACTGCGCTTTCCGCATCCCGTAATAATAGAGCTTTCCTTTTTCGATCCGCCAGCGATTCTGCAGCGTATAGGTCACGCGATCGCTCCTTTCAAAAGGCGCCCCGGCGATCGGGGCGCTCCTGTCAGTTCGACTCATTCTCTTGTTTATTCTCTTCCTCAGTTCCCTCTACGGGTCTGTTTTCCGGCGTTTTCTTGAGGTCTTCTCCGAGGAACTTCGGTAGTTCCATTCCGGCCATCTCGAAGAGCTCATTCATCGGTGGGATCGACTTCAGCAGCGATGAAGCGAAATTAGCGGTCGAGGTCGAACCGTTCTTATTACCACCATCCCAAACGGTGATCTTATCGAACTTGAGGTTCTTGATCGCTTCGACCTGGATCTGAACGAGTTTTTCGAGTTTATCGGCGATGAGCAGTTTGACGGCTTCATCGGACTTGTTGTTGGCAGCGGCGACGATCTCTTTGAAACCTTCGGCCTGCTTAGAGAGGATCTCATAGTTACCGCGGGCTTCGGATTCGAGCTTCGCATAGATGGCGTCCGCTTCACCCTGAGCCTTACGACGCGTTTCTTCCGCGATCGCTTCGGCTTCGATGACGAGCTTCTTGCGTTCGATCTCGCTCTTGACGATGACGTCCGCTTCGAGCGTCGCCTTTTCCCTCTGGGCACGCGCGATCTCCGCGTTCTGTTCCGCCACATAGGAATCCTCGAGCGCTTTCGCAGCGGCGATCTTTTCGGCGGCGGTTGCCCGTCGATTCGATTCCGCTTCGATTTCACGACGGTCGGCGTTCGACTGCGAGATCTCACCGAGCGATACGTTTTCGCCGTCTACGGCCTTCGCGTTCGCGCTAGCAACCGAGATCCGTTGGTCACGAACGGCGTTAGCTTCGCCGATCGAGCCGTCGCGGTTCTTCTCTGCGACCGACTTCTTGGCATCGTTGATCGCTTTGGCAGCGGCTTCCTTACCGAGCGCCTCGATATAGCCCGATTCGTCGTTGATGTCGGTGACATTGACGTTGATCAGACGCAAGCCGATCTTCTTGAGCTCGGATTCGACGTTGCCGGAGACGGCTTCGAGGAACTTGTCGCGGTCGGTGTTGATCTCTTCGATATCCATCGTCGCGATGACGAGACGGAGCTGACCGAAGATGATGTCCTTAGCGAGTTCCTGGATCTCCGTTAGTTGGAGGCCGAGCAGGCGCTCCGCGGCGTTCTGCATGACGCCGTCCTCGGTCGAGATACCGACGGTAAAACGTGACGGCACGTCGATCCGGATGTTCTGACGGGAAAGCGCGTTCGCTAGGTCGACCGAAATCGAGAGCGGTGTCAGATCGAGAAACTGATAGGCCTGAATGAACGGGAAGATGAACTTCGCGCCCCCGTGCATGCACTTAGCGGAGGACGTCGTTCCGTCGACGTCACTTCCGACCTTACCATAGATGACTAGGATCTTGTCGGCCGGGCACTTCTTGATCCGTGTAACGATGAAGGCGATGACCGAGAAAGCGATGACAAGGACCGTGATAAATAGACCGATGAAATCGCTTAGTTGTAGCATAACATACATTATTCCTTTTCTCCTTTAGTAGTTTTTTTAACGATAAGCGTTGTCCGATTCCTCGTCCCGACGACTTCGACCTGTTCGTTCGTCAGGAGGTCCTCGTTATCTTCCGTGATCGCGTCGACTTCGACGTATCGGGACTGCAGAGTCATGACGACTTTGCCTTTAGCTGTTCCGTTCTTCGGAACCCGTATATAGACGACCGCGGGCTTGCCGATGGCATTCGCGTAGTCGATATTTCCGCTCGATTCGAGCTTCATGGTGGCCACGAAGGCGAGCTGCAGCAAGTAGGCGGCGACGACGCCAGCGAGCGCACCGAAGAGGCCGGCTAAAGCGGTCGAAACGACGTCCGCGAGGATGAAGGCGATCCACCCGCCGACGCTAGTGAAAGCGAGAAAACCGCGAACGGTAATAAAGCGCAGGCCACCGAGCGAGCTCAAGGGCTCGTCGTTGATCACGTCGAGATCGAGCTCGCTCAGGTCGCCGCCGATCGCTTCATCACCGCCGATTCCTAGCAACAACAAAACGATGAATAGGACCATGATCGCGGTCGATCCGACCGCGAGAACGAACATGATCTGTTGAAAGAGAGAAAGCTGTTCCCACCACATATTTCATTTACCTCCTGTCCGATCGGTCCTGTTTTTGATGCGTCTCGAACCACGTCGTTATCTCCTTGAGACGCAGGCTCCGTGCCTGCGGCTTACCGCTCCGTGAGAGCTCATGGTTCTCGCCCTTGAACCACACGAACTTCGTATCGAGACCTTTCTCTTTTAAAACCGTGAAGAACTGCATCGCCTGTTCGATCGGACAGCGATAGTCCTCGTCGGCGTGGATAAAGAGCAGCGGCGTTTCGACGCGACGAGCACGGCTGAGCGGCGAGTACTCCCACAACCGTTCGAAATCATCGAGCGGGTGCCCTGCCGTCTGGTCCTTCGAAAAGTAGTAGCCGATATCGGAGGTGCCGTGGAAGGATAGCCAGTTGGCGATGCTTCGCTGCGTCGCGGCGGCCCGGAAACGATCGGTATCGGTGACGATCCGATTCGTCATGAAGCCGCCATAGGAACCGCCCGTAACGTAGAGCTGTTCCTGGTCGATCGCGGGTATGCGTTCGATCGCTCGGTCTAAAAAGCGCATGAGGTCCTGGTAGTCGATCGTGCCGTACTTGCCGCGGATATCGGCGAAGGCGTTGCCCTTGCCGTCACTGCCGCGCGGATTGGCAAAGAGCACGATATAGCCGAGGCTCGCCCAGTACTGCATCTCGTGGTAGTAGACCGTGCCGTAGACGGTTTTCGGGCCCCCGTGGATATTCAGGATGGTCCGGTACTTCCGGTCAGAATCGAAATCCTTGGGGTAGAGCGCGAACCCCTTGATCCGGTGGCCATCGCTTTTGAAGGCGATCGGTTTGGGTTTAGCGACGTATTCGTCCTTGAGCTTGCGGCGGTTAAAGCGCGTCACGAGCCGGACGCGGCTCTTCTCGATGTCGAGCTGATAGATCTCCTGTGGGTACTGCTGGTAGAGGCCGACGGCATAGTAGTCGCCGTCCATCCGGACCAGCCCGTCGATGCTGCCCTTGAACTCGAATACCGTTTCGAGCGCTCCGTTCCGATCGAGCGAAAGGATCTCGCTGTGATCGTCGACGGTCGATACGAACAATAGGCGGTCATCCTCCTCGATATAGAGGCGGCTCATCCCGAGCCGGGCATCGCTACCGATCGAATTGCCGATCGAAAGGTCATAGGACTTGAAGAGCTCGAGATCGCCGTTGGCGACCGTATAGAAGTGCCGGTTCTCATTGAGCCCGTATTCCTTCATATCAGTGGCCGTAACGATCGGTCGATCACCGATGAAATAGAGCTGAGAGATGGCGTATTCCCGCTTGCCGTAGAGCAGTACCGTCGTACGTTTCGAAATGTCGTAGTAGTAGATGTCCGGAGTCACCGTGCTCACGCCGTTTCGGACCTGTCCGACGTAGTAGATCCGGTCATCCTTGCGGCGATAGTTCTCGATGTCGAACGACGGTTTCGCGATCGGGGTGATCCGTTTCGTATCGACCTCATAGAGGAAGAGCTGACTCTTTTTACCGGCGAATCCCTGACCGTTGTGGTAAAAGGGGATGCCTGTAAACGCCTCATAGTGCTTCTCCCTCTTGATGGATTCGACCCGTTCTTTCCGCGTCCTGTCATCGCCCTGGTAGAGGATGTGGTCGCTCTCCTTTAGTTCCGCCGCTAAAAGGAGCGTCCGATCGTCGATGACATCGACGACGGAGGCTAGGAAAGGAAAGCGATATGCCGGGGATAGGCGCTTGTTTTCGATGTCATAGCGGTAGTACTGGATGTACTGGTCATCCTTAAGCTTTTCTTCGGCCTTGTTCCTAGCGTAAGGAAAAAGGAGCGTGTCCTCCGTTTCGAAGACGAATTCCCGGTTTTCCTTGATCTTTATCAGCTTCTTGTTCCTGCCATCATAGGCGTGGAGCGAAAAGTGATACGTGTTCTTTTCGACGTCGGCTCTACCGACGAGGTAAGCGAAGCGCGTGTTCTTTTTATTCGCTTTTAAGCCGATCAGATAGTCGAAGTCGAGAAAAAGATCGCGTTCCATTCTAGCACCTCTTTTCCGGTTGATAAACCCCATTAAATGATGAAATTCCCGTTTTCAAAGACCCGGACACGGCTCCCATCGGCCTTGATTCCGGTGATGGTCATATCCTCGCTGCCGAACATGAAATCGGCGTGCACCATCGACTTGTTGTAGCCCCGTTTTTCGAGTTCTTCGATCGGTGTATGGATGCCGTTCCTGATGTTCATCGGATACGCTCTACCGAGGGCCATGTGGCAGGAGGCATTCTCATCGAAGAGCGTATTCAAGAACAGGATGTTCATGTTCGAAATCGGTGAATCGTGGGAGATCAGGGCGATCTCACCGATGTACGAGCTTCCTGCATCGGTTTCCAAGAGGTTTTTCAGGGCACCCTTTTCTTTACCGGCATCGTAGTCAACGACTCTACCGTCCTTAAAGATGAGCCAGAAGTCCTCGATCAGTTTACCCTGATAGTTCAGGGGCTTGGTGGCGACGACTTTCCCTTGCGTTCCCCACTTATCGGGCATGGTGAAGTTTTCTTCGCTCGGAATATTCGGGTTGAATACGACGCCCTTCGTCGTCGTTTCCTTTCCGCCGGCCCAGACGTGATCGTCGACGAGCTGAACCGTAAGATCGGTGCCGAGTTCATTTTTAAAGTGTAGGTACTTGAAGGCGTGGTCGTTGAGTATGCGGTTGTGGTCCGATAGTGCTTCGTTGTGCTTCTTCCATTCCTCGATCGGATCGTTATCCTCGCTTACGCGTGAAGCCTTGAAGATGGCGTTCCATAGCGCTTCAACGGCCTGGTCCTCGTCGAGGCTCGGGAAGACCTGCTTGGCCCAGATCGGATTCGGAGCGGCGATGATCGTCCACTGTCCCCGGTTTCCCATGAGGTATTCACGAAAAAAATAAAGCGCTTTTTGAGCGGCGATTCCTGAGCGTTGCACCTTCGTACCATCGATATCCCGGTTCAGTCCGGGCATGGGCGAAGAAATGGAAATAACGCAGGCTCCGGCATCGACGTAGCTTCTCGCCTGGTCGATGCGCCACTTCGGGATATCCTCGAGCACCTCGACGGCAGTATACGCCAGGGAATCGTGGCTGATGAAGTCATCGCTCCACTGGACGTTGACGCGCTTAGCACCAGCGAGATAGCTCTCCTTGGCGACCTCGCGGGCGAGCTGCTTGGTTTCGGTCGTCGCTCTTATGACGACCTCCTGACCCTTTTGAACGTTTGCACCGGTAGTAACGGCTAGTTTTGCCAATTTGTTTAATAGGATCATATTCGGCATTTAATCACTCCTAACGGGATATATTATAGCATATCAACGGCTATTTTGATACGTTTTTTAGGAAACTATGCGATATTATAACGATTAGAGTAGTTCCTTGCTTTCGGCGATCGCGAGGTTTCTGATCCAATAGCCCTTTCGGTATCGGTCGAGGGCAAAAAAGAGCTTGGGTACGTCTAGCGATTGGACGATCAGAAACATGGTCGTTACCGGTAGTGCCGTCCGGTAGGCTAGCACAAGGGCGACTGGTACCATGACGATCCATACGTATCCCGAATCCATCATGAGCGTCGAGCGCATGTCACCTCCCGAACGAAGGATGAAATAGAGCGCCATGTTGAACGAGTAGACGGGAATGAAAAGGGCGTTGATACGAATGTTGAAAGCGGCGGTCCGTTTCGTGAAATCGCTGACGTCATAGAGGTCGATGACAAAGAAACTGAGAAGAAACAAAAGCGAGCCCATGAGCACCGCGAAAGCCACCGAGACGGCGATCAGTTTCTTCGCGTTCGCCCGGGCTTCTTCGAGCGCCCCTTCTCCGAGCGTGTTCCCGACCAGTACGGCTACCCCGGTGGCGATCGCACCGAAGGTGATGAAGACGATCTGCGACATCGCGTTCGTTATGTTGATCGCCGCTAGCGCGCTGTCGCCTCTCGTCGAATAGGCGTGTAGAAAGGTCGTTTGCCCGAGCGACCATAAGCCTTCGTTGAGCGTAAGCGGCAGTGCCATTAGGAGGATCCTAGAAAGGACGCTCCGCTTCACCTTGAAAAGATCCCGGATACGCGTCGAGAAGGCGCTACCCTTGCGGATGAGAAGGATAAGCGATAGGAGAAGTTCGAGCACGCGGGCGATGAGCGTCGCGATCGCCGCGCCGATGATACCGAGCGCAGGGAATCCGAACCATCCGAAGATCAGAAGGAAGTTCAAGGACGTGTTGATGAGAATCGCCGCGATCGATATGTAGAGCAACGGCCTAGTGATGCCGGTTTCTCTAAAGGTGTTCGCGATCGCTACCGATAGAACCCAGGGTAGAATGCTGAAGCGAACGATGCGCAGGTAGTCCATGCCTCCGCTAGCCGTAGCCTTTTGATCGGTAAAAACGGCGATTAGCGCCGGCCCGAAGAGCGTGAATAGCACGAGCGAGAGCATCCCGACGAGGACGGCTGCGAGGAGCTTGAAACGGAACGTCTGCCTCAGTTTCGCGTAGTCCTTCGAACCGAAGTACTGAGCGGAATAGATGCCCGCTCCGCCCATGATCCCGAACGTGATCAGGATCACGACGAAAAAGAGCTGGTTCACGACGGAAACAGACGCGATCGAGGATTCACCTAGCCGTCCGACCATGACGTTATCGACGAGCTGCACCGATGAGGTGATCAGCTGCTGGACGACGAGCGGGAGCGTAACGGTCAGGAGTTTAGAATAGAATTGGCGGTCACCGATCAGTTCTTTCAACATCTAACTACCTCACTCAACAAAAAAATTATAGCACGAAACGAAACGAATGAGCCCAAAAAAAGAGGCTCGTCCTTTTGACGAACCCCTAATCCTTCTATTCCGGAATGTCGATGATCCGAAGCGTATTGGTCGACCCGTGTTTCTGGGCCCAGCCCGAGGTCATGATCAGCGTCGTGCCCGGTTCGAATCCGAAGTCCTTCGCGACATCGATGGCGACCCGGTCGTAGAGCGCATAATCGGTTACGTTGTCCCGCTTGGTAGCGAATACGCCCCAGTAATAGGATAGACGGTTACAGGTATCGATGCTGTCCGTGACGGCGATGATCGGAACCGACGGTCTGAACCGCGCCATACGGCGGGCGGTACCACCGGTTTCCGTGAAGGCGATGATGACTTCCGCCTTCGGCAAGG
>JBKHFR010000028.1:0-15282 GCA_046540115.1 Acholeplasmataceae bacterium
TGGAACGCTTTTTTAGCGGTCAGGCCGATGACCTGCACGAGTGGATGGGAGCGCAATTGATCAAGGATCAGGACGGCAAGGTCAGCCGGACGTCCTTTACGGTTTACGCGCCGAACGCGAGCGAAGTGCGCCTGATCGCCGAGTTCAACGGCTATGAGGGCTGGAAGCACGTCCTTACGAGGGTCCACGTACAGGGTCTCTATCGGATCGAGGTGCCCGGCAACCACGAATGGTCGGTCTATAAGTACGAAGTGCACACGAAGGACGGCCGCGTCCTCTATAAGGCCGACCCTTTCGCTTTCTTCGCAGAGGAGCGTCCGGCCACGGGTTCGAAAGTCTATCACATCGACGGTTATCCCTGGAACGACGCGGCACACCGGCAGAACAAAAGGAAGCCCTACGACCAACCGGTTCTGATCTATGAGGTCCATCTCGGGTCCTGGCAGCGCCGCTTCGGGGCCTTCAAGAAGTATAACGAGGTCGTCGACGACCTGATCGCCCACGTCAGGAAACACGGCTTCACCCACGTCGAGCTTCTGCCGATCTATGAGTACCCCTTGGATGACTCCTGGGGCTATCAGGGAACGGGATATTTCGCTGCGACCTCGCGCTACGGCGTTCCGCAGGACCTGATGTATTTCATCGACCGCCTGCACCAGGCCGGTATCCACGTCATCCTCGACTGGGTTCTCGGCCACATCTGTCGCGACGCCCACGGGCTTTCCTATTTCGACGGAACGCCGCTCTATGAATACGAGGACCGCTTCCGGCGCGAGAACGTCACCTGGGGAACGAACAACCTCGACTTTTCCAAGGGTATCACGCGCAGTTTCATGCGCTCGGCGCTTTCCTTCTGGCTCGACTACTTCCACGTCGACGGCTTTCGGATCGATGCCGTCTCGAACCTGATCTACTATCTCGGTGATCGCGCGAATGGCGTCAATCACGATGCCATCGCCTTCATCCGTGAACTGGGCCTGAGCCTGTTTGAAAAGGATGAACGCATTCTCTTCGTAGCCGAGGATTCGACCGACTTTCCCCGCGTAACCCACCCGATCGACCAGGGCGGCGTCGGCTTCAACTACAAGTGGAACATGGGATTCATGAACGACGTGCTGAACTATTTCAAGACCGATCCGATCTACCGGAAATACGTGCACGAACGGATCACCTTCGGCCTGGTTTACGCCTTTAATGAGCAGTTCATCCTCCCTTTCTCGCACGACGAAGTCGTGCACATGAAAGGGAGCCTGATCAACAAGATGCCGGGCGACTATTTCCAGAAGTTCGCGCAATGGCGGCTGCTGATGACCCTCTTTATGACGCATCCCGGCAAGAAGCTCCTATTCATGGGCCAGGAGTTCGCCTCGTTCAGTGAGTGGGACCACAACCGGGAGCTCGACTGGAACCTCTTCGACTATCCCGCGCATCGGCGGGCCAGCCGCTTCTTCCAGGACCTCGCCCGGGTCTACCACGCCCACGACGCGCTCTATGCCCGGGATCACGATCCGAGCACCTTCGAATGGCTGGTCGTCGACGACCGCGCCCAGAGCGTCTTCGCCTATCTGCGCAGGTCTATAAACGAGACGCTTCTCATCGTTCTGAACATGACGCCGAACGTGCACGAAACCTATCAGCTCGGCGTTCCCAAAGGAACCTATACGGAAATACTCAACAGCGACAAGGCCATCTATCACGGTAGCGACCAGTATAACGGTCTCGACTTAACCTCGCGGATGGGCCATCGGAACGGCCAGCCCGAATACATAACCATTAAGATCGGACCGTTCACGGCGATGGTCTTCCGACAAAAAAAGGACTGAGGCGACTCGGTCCTTATATTTTAGTCGACGTCCTTTCGACGAGACGGACGTCGATGATGTCGTGCAGGCTTTCCAGCTCGACGCCACGGATCAACCGCGTCAGGTTGATGAACGACTGTTTCCCCATGAAGTTGATCGACTGGTCGACCGAGGTGATCGACGGCGTCATCCACTTGCTGAAGGGGGTGTTGTCGTAGCCGATGAGCGAGACGTCATCGGGGACGCGCTTACCGATCTTTTGCAGGATATTCAAGACGACGAAAGCGATCGTATCGGAGAAAGCGAAGACCGCGTCGACGTGGGGGTTATTGACGAGCGCCTTTTCGATCAGTTTCGCGTCGGGATTGATCAGGTCAAGGTCGAAGATATCGGCGAACAGGCCGTGTTTCTTGAGCACTTTGAGAAAGCCGATCGTCCGCTCCATCGTCGTTAGGAGGAAGGACGGCCCTCGGAAAACGAGGATGTTTTTCGCTCCGGTCGAGATGAGCTTTTCGGCGGCGAGCATGCCGCCTCTGACGTTATCGGAAGTGATCGAAGGGATGTTCTCATCGAGGATGTGGTCGACCGTGACGATCGGGATATCGAGGTCGCTCAACAGGTCGCGGTTCGAGAAGTTAGAGGCGATGATCAGGCCTTCGACGTTATACTGTTCGAAGAACTTGATGTATTCGAGTTCCCGGTCGGGGTCATCCTGCGTATGGCAGAACATGATCTTATAGCCATAGGCCGCCGCCTGCGATTCGATCCCTTCGAGCAACTCACCGTAGAACGAAGGGCCGATATGGGGGACGATGACGCCGATGATCTTCGAGCTGCGGCTCGTCAGGCTCCGCGCGAGCTGGTTGGGAATGAAACCGAGCTCTTCGATCGTCCGGTTTACGAGTATTTTCGTATCCTCATGGACGTATCCCTTTTTATTGATGACCCGCGATACGGTCGATACGCTGACGTTCGCCTTTTTGGCGACGTCACGGATGGTCGTTTTCATCCGGTTTCCTCCTTTTCGAGTACGAGAAACTGGTAGGCTTCTAGCGTCATTCTACCATGGATCCGAAGCTTTTCAGCGCTAAAGACATCGCGATATGTTCCGTTAAGAGAGCTAGGGATGTCAAAGGTTTTCTTCTCACCGTTGTTCATGAGCACGAGGATCGCGTCGTCCGTGGCGCGCTTGAAGAAAGCGAGAATATCGAGGTCGAGGAAGTGGAAGTCCGGGTGACGAAAGGATGCCCTCTTCTTCCGGAGCTCGACCAGGCGCCGGACGAACCGCAAGAAATCGACGTCCTGTTCGTGCTCGTCCCAGAGCATCGTACGCCGGTTATCCGGGTCGTGTTCACCGGTGAGGCCGACCTCATCACCGTAGTAGATATTCGGAGCTCCGGCCGATAGGAACATGAACAGATAGGCGAGCTTGACGCGTCGCGGATCATCGCCAAGGCGCCTTTTGATGCGGATCGTATCGTGACTTCCGACGAGATTGAACATGTTTTCTATGACGTTTTTCGGCGTCGACATGACGTGCGTCGTGACCATGTGCCGAAACGTCTTCAGGTCGATCTCCTGTTCTAAGTACTTCCAGAGCGGATAGCTCAGGTCGTAGTTCATGACCGAATCGAGCTGGTCGCCCATCAGCCACGGCAATGAGGCATCCCAGTTCTCACCGAGGATGAAGGTATCGGCCTTTTCTTTCCGGCTGACCTGTTTGATCTCACGGAGAAACTCGTGGCTGATCTCATTCGAGACGTCTAGGCGCCAACCGTCGATGTCGTACTCGCGGATCCAGTAGGAGATGGCTTCGAGGAGGTGCTTTCGGACGAGCGGATGGCCGGTATTCCATTTCGGCATGTAGGGCGTAAAGGCGAACGTCCTAAAGTTCAGTTCGCTGCCGTGGTAACGGATGGGACGTCCATTCCGATCGAGAGGAAAGTTGATGACCGGATATTTCTCGATATAGAAACAGTCGGAATAGGCGCTTTTCTCTCCGTTTTTGATGACGTCCTGGAAATAGGGGTGATCGTATCCGGCATGGTTAAAGACGCCATCGAGCATGACGCGGATGCCGCGGGCATGGGCCTCATTTACGAGCTCCTTGAAGTCGTCGTTCGTACCGAACTGCGGGTCGATCCGGAAGTAGTCGGTCGTGTCGTACTTGTGCGCGGAAGGCGATTCGAAGATCGGGGTGAAATAGATGCCGTTAATGCCGAGGTCTTCCAGATAGGGCAGCTTCGCGATGACGCCCTGCAGGTTTCCACCGAAGAGGCGGTGGTTGTGTACCGGCAATTCACCCCAGGGACGCCTGTTGTCGCTTCCGACGCGATAGAAGCGATCCAAAAAGATCTGATACCAGATCGTATCCTTAACCCAGGCAGGAGTTCGGTGAAGGTCCTCGCCGTGGATATAGGGGAAATTGAAGAACTCGCTTAAGTCGAAGGCGTCATAGAGGCGGTCGTTTTCCTCGATCGGCCTGAGCCTACGCGAACCGAAGGCATAGGTATGACCGTCCTTTTCGAGCAGGAACGTATACTTCGTCCGTAGGTTCGCCGGTTCGATCGCCAAGAAATAGACGTCGAAAAGCGATGTCTCATAGCGCTTCTGCATGATCGCGATCTCATGGTCCCAGGTGGGTTTGCCGGAGCGGTCGATCTTCCAAGCGAACGGGTCCCCGTAAACGAGGGATACGCGGTCCGCATCGCCGGATGCCGTTCTTAAAAGGATGTGGAGCGTGCGGTCATCATAGGCGTAGGAGTATGCCGATTTCGCCTGGTGCCATAGAGCTCGTTCATTCATACCATCACCACCACGACAATTATATCATAGGACCATGATTTCGAAATATGAAACCGCTAACATGATGGTAGGAAGGAAAGTACTGTGATAGAATGAGAGTATCAAAACAAGGAGCATCGCATGAAAAAAAAGTGGTGGATGGAACGCGTCGGCTACGAGATCTACATCAAGAGTTTCAACGATTCGAACGGCGACGGCATCGGTGATCTCAGAGGCATCGAGGAGAAGCTCGACTACATCCACGAGCTCGGCGTCGATCTGATCTGGATCTGCCCGTTCTACGATTCGCCGATGGAAGACGAAGGCTATGACGTACGGGACTTTTTCGCCGTGGCACAGGAGTACGGGACGTTGGCGGACTTCGACCGTCTGCTTGAGCGCGCGCACGACCTCGGCATCAGGGTCATCATCGATTTCGTTCTGAATCACACGTCCGATGAGCACACCTGGTTCAGACAGTCGGCCGCCGACCGCAGGAATCCCTACCGGGATTACTACATCTGGCATGACGGAAGGATCAGGGACAATGAACGCATCGAACCGACCAACTGGGGATCTTTTTTTGGTGGGAGCGCCTGGCAGTGGCATGAAAAGAGGCAGCAGTACTACATGAAGATCTTTTCCAGTCGCATGCCCGATCTCAACTGGAACAACCCCGCCGTCCGAAAGGACATGGCAAGAGTCGGAAAGTGGTGGCTCGACCGGGGCGTCGATGGCTTCCGGATCGATGCGGTCGCGCACTTGGACCGCGCCCCATTGGTCGACGTTGAAGGCGGAGATGGCCGCTATATTCTCGACTGGAAGAAGTTTTCCAATCAACCCCGCGTCCACGAGTACCTGCGCGAACTCAACGAAGCCCTGTTCGAACCCTATGACTGTCTTGCGATCGGTGAAGTCGGCGGTGAAGCGAGCATATCCGACGGACTTAAGTATGCGAGTTTCGACTCGGGCGAGCTCGACATGGTCTTCAACTTCGACCACAACTGGTGCAAGGTCCTGTCCAATGGCGAAGAAACGATCGACCTTCCGCGCTTGAAACGGGTATTTACGAGCTGGCAGGAAGCCTTCAAGGACGAGGGGTGGTTGCCGCTCAACTGGCTCAACCACGACCAACCGAGGCTTCTGAGCCACTACGGTTCGAAGCGCGAACCGAAGCGTTCCGCCAAGACGCTCGCGACCGCCCTCTACCTGATGCGGGGGACCCCGTTCATCTACCAGGGGGAAGAGATCGGTATGACGAACTATCCGTTTCGCTACCGCAAGGAGATCCGCGACGTCGCCACGGTCAATCGCTATCGCGAGCTCGCAAGCGGTACGGATATGACCGAGCGCGAGATCATGGAGCGCATCGCCCCGATGTCCCGGGATCACGCCCGTACGCCGATGCAGTGGGATTCGCGTCCCTATGCCGGGTTCTCGACGCATCCGCCCTGGATCGGCGTGAATCCGAACTACGAACGGATCAACGTCGCTAAGCAGCAGGAGGACCCGGAATCGATTCTGAACTACTATAAGAGACTGATCTCCCTACGCAGGACAGGACCCGATCGCGATCTGGTCATCTACGGGGACTATCAGCCGATTCGCTCCGATGAGAAGGTCTACGCCTATCGGCGGACCTATAGAGGGAAGAGCATGGTCGTTATCTGTTCGTTTCAGGATGAAATGAGCACCTTCGACCTATCGGAATATCGGATCGAATCGATCCTGATCGCCAACGGTGCGGATGTAGGAAACGATGTCGCCCAGCTCGAACCCCACGGAGCGATCGCACTAAGAGTGGAGGTAAAGACATGAGAAGAAGCGGTATACTGATGCACGTCTCGAGCCTACCGAGCCCTTATGGTATCGGTACGTTCGGAAAAAAGGCCTACGATTTCGTCGATTTTTTGATCGAAACGAAGCAGACGTACTGGCAGATCCTGCCGATCGGACCGACCTCCTACGGCGACTCCCCCTACCAGACGTTTTCCGCTTTCGCCTATAACCCCTATTTCATCGACCTCGACTTCCTGGTCAGGGACGGATTACTCGCAAAGGATGAGATCCTTTCATCCCATTCGACCGATCGATACGTCGACTACGGCAAGCTCTACGAGGAGCGCTTCCTGGTTTTAGAAAAGGCGTTCGAACGCTTCGATCCGAGCGATGCGGACTACGCCCGCTTTCTTGAGGCGAACAGCTTCTGGCTCGACGACTACTGCCTGTTCATGGCGCTCAAAAACGAACGGAAGGGCGCTTCGTGGATATCCTGGGAAAAGCCGTTACGGATGCGTAAGGAAAGCGCGCTCGCCAAGGCACGCCGCGATCTGAAGGAGAGCATCGCTTTCCACCGCTTCCTACAGTATATCGCCGCTACCCAGTGGCAAACTCTCAAGGCCTACGCGAACGGTCACGGGGTTTCGATCATCGGCGATATGCCGATCTATGTCTCCTATGACAGTAGCGATGTCTGGGCGAATCCCTCTCTCTTCGACCTCGACGATGAGCTCGTGCCGAACCATATCGCGGGCGTTCCGCCCGACAGCTTCTCCGATGACGGTCAGGTCTGGGGTAATCCGCTCTACGACTGGGACCTGATGGCGGAACGGGACTACGCCTGGTGGGTCGAACGCCTGCGCTCGGCGAGCGAACTGTTTGACCGCGTCCGTATCGACCACTTCATCGGCTTCCAGAACTATTTCTCGATCGAATACGGGGCGAAAACCGCCAAGGACGGCGTCTGGCACAAGGGCCCGGGAATCGAGCTCTTTCGGGCCATAAAAAAGGAACTCGGTGACGTCGACATCATCGCCGAGGACCTCGGCGTCGTAACCGAAGACGTCAAACGACTGCGGGAAAAAGCCGGTTTTCCCGGGATGAAGCTCCTGCAATTCGCCTTCGATGCCCGCGAGGAAAGCGACTATCTGCCGCACTGCTATACGCGCGATACCGTCGTCTACACGGGCACGCACGACAATGAGACCTCGAAGAGCTGGCTCGAGCACTTACCGAAGCGGGACCGCAAGTACTGTCTCGACTACATCAACCATACCGGAAAGAACCCGGTCGATAGCCTGATCAAGGCGACGTTGCTCAGCGTTTCTGACACGGCGATCATTCCGATTCAGGACTACCTGAACCTCGGTGAAGAGGGACGGATGAACCACCCCTCGACGCTCGGAAACAACTGGCGCTGGCGCCTAGTTGAAAGCGATCTGACGACCGGAGTGAAAAAGAAGATCCGCTACTTCACGGAACTCTATGGCCGCGATCCCATGCAGCGCCGGCGCCGCGAACGTCACGATACGATTGACAAACGATGAATTATCACGTATACTAATCTCGTTACAAAAAGGAGGAAGAGAGACATGGTATTCGAAACGATTAAAGATTTGATCGTCAAGCAGCTCAGCGTGGCTGAGGATCGGGTTACGGAGGATGCGCGCCTTGCGGAAGATCTCGGCGCCGATTCGATCGACGCCGTCGAACTCATCATGGAAATCGAAACAGCCTTCAACATCGAGGTTAGCGATGAAGAAGCTCAGAGCGTCAAAACCGTCGGTGACCTCTGCGAATACGTCGAGAAACACAAGTAGAGAGTCCATCTGAAAAGAAGAGTTCGTCTCTTCTTTTTTTTCGGAAGGTGCCGAACCGCCGTTCTCCCTTGATATTATCCGGCTTATCGTCTATAATTAAAGGGATTAAAAAGTGAGGGATGGCAATGGAACGCTACGACTATCGAAACATCGAAAAGAAATGGCAGACGCACTGGTACGATAACAGGCTCTTTAAGACCCAAAAAGGGCGCTTTAAGGAAAAGTATTACGTGCTCGATATGTTCCCCTATCCGAGCGCGCACGGCCTTCACGTCGGTCATATCGAGGGCTATACCGCCACGGATATCGTCAGTCGATTCAAGCGCATGCAGGGATTCAATGTCCTCCACCCGATGGGTTGGGATGCTTTCGGCCTGCCGGCCGAACAGTACGCCCTTTCGACCGGGAAGGACCCCCGCACTTTTACCTACCAGAACATCGAAAACTTCAAGCGCCAGATCATCGAATCGGGCAAGGGCATCGACTGGGATCGGGAGATCGCAACCGCGGATCCCGGCTACTTCAAGTGGACGCAGTGGATCTTTAAAAAGCTCTATGAGCACGGACTAGCCGTGCTCAAGGACGTCGAAGTCAACTGGTGCGAGGCGCTCGGAACGGTTCTCGCCAATGACGAGATCGAGCTCGTCGAGGGCAGGATGGTCTCGGAAAGAGGCCACTATCCCGTCGTTAAGAAGGCGATGCGCCAGTGGGTGCTGCGCATCACGGCCTATGCCGATCGCCTTTTGGAAGGTCTCGAAAAGCTCGACTGGCCCGAGCATCTCAAGGAGATGCAAAGGAACTGGATCGGTAAGAGCGAAGGCACGATGATCACCTTTTCGGTCGACGGGTCGAACGCATCGTTCGAAGTCTTTACGACCCGCCCGGACACGATCTACGGCGCGACCTACTGCGTGCTCGCTCCTGAGCATCCGCTCGTTCTAGAAGTCAGCTCGGAGGACGAATTCGACCAGGTCAAGTCCTATATCGAAAAGGCGAAGCAGAAGACCGAACTGGATCGAACGGTCGACAAGGCCAAGACCGGCGTGTTCACCGGTGCCTATGCCATCAATCCCTTGAACCACAAAAAGATTCCGATCTGGATCGCTGACTACGTCCTGCCTCACTATGGGACTGGCGCCGTCATGGCCGTTCCCGCCCACGATGAGAGGGACTTCGAGTTCGCCCAGGAACACGGGCTCGACATCATCGAAGTCGTCAAGGGCGAAGGCGAGAAGGCATTCGTCGGCGATGGGATCCACTATAACAGCGGCATCATCGACGGCCTGATGAACGAGGAAGCCAAGCGCAAGATCAACGACTACCTCGAAAAGACCGAACAGGGATATCGCCATAGCACCTATAAGCTCAGGGACTGGGTATTCTCGAGACAGCGCTACTGGGGCGAACCCTTTCCGGTTATCTTTGACGAACAGGGCGGGATCCACATGCTCGACGATGAGGACCTCCCCTTAGAGCTTCCGCGGCTTAAGAACATGCGTCCGAGCGGGACGGGTGAGAGCCCGCTCGCCAATGCCCACGACTGGCTCCACGTCGAATACAAGGGGATCAAAGGGCGGCGGGAGACGAATACGATGCCACAGCTCGCCGGCAGTTCCTGGTATTTCATCGCCTACATCCTCAAGAACAAGCTCGAGCTCATCCCGCTCGATAGCCGGGATGCGAAAAAGGAACTCGATGCCTGGTTACCGGTCGACCTCTATGTCGGCGGCACCGAGCATGCGGTCGGGCACCTGCTCTATGCCAGGTTCTGGACGAAATTCCTCTATGATATCGGCCTCGTTTCCGTCGAAGAACCGTTCATCAGACTGTTCAATCAGGGCATGATCCTCGGGTCCGACCACAGCAAGATGAGCAAATCGCGCGGCAACGTCGTCAATCCCGATGACGTCTTCAAGTCCCACGGGGCGGATGCCCTCAGGCTCTACGAGATGTTCATGGGCCCGCTCGAAAGCGAAAAGCCGTGGTCGACCGAAGGCCTCAACGGCGCAAAGAAATTTCTAGATCGCGTCTGGCGCATGTTCGAATTCCCGCTCGAAGAAAGCGAGGTCGAAGCGCTTTCGACGAGCTATCACCAGACGATCAAAAAGGTGACCGAGGATTACGAGAAGCTGGCCTTCAATACGGCGATCAGCCAGATGATGATCTTCGTCAACGACGTCTATAAGCAGAAGCGCATCGGTAAACGTCAAGCCCGTGCCTTCCTGAAGCTGCTCAATCCGGTCTGTCCGCACATCACGGAAGAGCTCAACCAGCGGTACCTAAGCCAGAACGAAGAGCTCCTCTACTCCGAATGGCCGACCTATGACGAGGACTACCTCGTCAGCGATGAGGTCGAGATGGTGGTACAGGTCAACGGAAAGGTCCGTGGCAAGTTCCGGACGAAACCCGGGCTCGGCCAAAGCGAGCTCGAGGCGCTGGCACGGGAAAACGAGAACGTAAAGCGCCATCTGGAAGGTAAAACCGTCCGTAAGGTCATCGTCATCAAGGATAAGCTCGTCAACATCGTCGTCCGGTGAACCATGGCGCCAAGCGAACGCTTGGCGCTTATTTTCGTTAAAGGATTACCAATAAAAAGCCGTTCCCAGCCGTATGATAGGTGGATAGGGGTATCTATGGACGATCTAAAGGACATCATCGCGCAATTCAAGCAAAGGGATTACCGCTCTTTCGATGCTTTTTATGCGGAAACGAAAAAAAGCGTCTATTTTACCATCCGCAGTATTCTCGGTGACCCGGATCTGAGCGAGGACATCATGCAGGAGACCTACATGGCGTTCCTGCAGAAGATCGATCTGGTCGATAGCGAACGAAACGTGCGATCCTATCTTTTGACGATCGCCAGGAATCTCTCGATCGATCTCTATAACAAGCGGAAACGTGAAGTCCTTTCCGATGAATTCATCGACTCTATACCGAGTGAGGAGACCCGCGATGATCCCGAGGTTCTCGAAATCCTCAAGCTGCTCGGCGAAGCCGAGCGCGAGGTCATCACGCAGCGCATCATCAACGACCTGAAGTTCAAGGAGATCGCCCGGATCACGAACAAGCCGCTCGGCACGGTACTCTGGCTCTACCACAAGGGGATCCGGACGCTAAGAGAAAAGGTAGGTGACGACTTCAAATGAAGAACAAGGATATCATCGAACGGCTGAAAAGGGAAGCGGATAGAATCGACGTTCCCGATATCGCTCGAACCATCGTCGAGCGCGCCGAGCGCATGCCGAAAACGAGCCCAGTGCATCCTGTCCACCGTCGCACGTGGCGACCGGTACTCAGGATGGCCTTTATCCTGCTTTTCGTTCTTTCCGTCGCCATCCTGCTGCAAACGATACCTAGACCGGGTGAACCGGTACTAAAAGAGGAGACCCTCGCCCTATCCTCGGTCATGTCGGCGAGCCTAGCGAACGACGTATTCGCCGATCGGGTCGTGCTGCAGAACGAAGATCAAGGACAGCATCTGATCGACCGCGAGCTCGAGGGACTCGGGGATTACTTCCACCTGATGGAACAGGTCTTCGCGAGCGATTCCTCATTCGACGTAACCGACGCCGGCGATACCTCATCCTACCAGAAGCGGATGCGCTTTAGAAGCCGTAACTTTCTCGATGAAAGAACGGATTACGATCTCTATTACGATCGGATAGAGACGAGCCGTGACCGGATCGTCCTAGACGGACTACTCGTCACGCCGGACGGCGATTACCCCGTTTCGGTTCAGGTTGAAAGGGACGAAGACGGGCCTTCCTTACTATACCGGATCGGGCTCGGCGATGGATTCGCGATCGAATCGGCGCTGATCGAAACGGCGGATGAGCGACGCTATGAGGTCGACTTCCTCGCGGCGGACGAAACGAGGGAGCGATTCGTCCTGAACATCGAAAAAAACGGACGGCCTAGGGTCTTTCTCCAGTTTTTAAGCGGTCCGCACCGGGGCGCCTACCGCTTTACATTCGACCGCACTCCGGGCGATTCCTTCCCTGCGCTCGCTGTCAACTACGCCGTGATCGCCGGCGAACGGAGCGAAACGGGACGCCTCGATATCCGTCTTAAGCGGTCGATGGAAACGGATTCATGGGTCTATGACTACCGGATCAGACCCCGCAGCAAGCCCGCCTATCGCTACGAAAGGGCGCGCTCATGGAATAGAATGAGTGGAAATACCAATAAAAACGCCGCCGAGGGCGTATAGAGGGTGAACGAAAAAAAGGAGGAATGCACATGAAACGAATGAAGTGGTTCACGGGTTTAGTCATCGTATTGTTCGCGGTCTTTCTGATCGCTGGTTGCCGCGACGAGGGCGCTGAGCTCCTGTCAGATGAGGATGCGTACGTGACGCTCGACATCAATCCGAGCGTCGAGCTCATCGTCTCACCGCGCGATACCGTCGTCTATGCCGATCCGCTCAATGAGGACGGCGAACTGCTCTTGCTCGACCTCGCTCTCGTAGGACTTCCTATCGAGGAGGCGGTCGATAAGATCATCGCTGAAGCGATCGCGCTCGGATTCATCGATACCGAGGACGAAGAGATCGTCGTATCGGTCGATGCCGAAGCGAAAGCGGCCGAGGTCCGCACCGAGGTGCTGGAGCGGATCAAGGAACACGTCGATGCTTCCTTTCGAGCCCGAGCCATGATCGGCCGAGCGATCACGAGGGAATACGTCGCCGATTTCTTAGCCGAGGCGGAGAGCTACGGCGTTACCCCTGGCTTTCTGCGACTAGCGAAAAAGGCCGTTCTCATGAGCGATGAACTGACGCTCGAGGAGGCTCTCGAGCTCGAACACGAGGATCTGATCGAACTGTTGCGCGAGAAAAAGCAGGAACAAAGAGCGGTTGCCCAAGCGCTTAAGGAAGACTTCATGGATGAGCGTAACGACCTGATCGAATCCTACCAGGACCAGATCATAGCGCTCGAACAGCAGATCGAAGAAGCGCTCGAAGACGGCGATGTCGATGAGCTCGTCGCCCAGCTCGAAGCGCTGAGACAGCAACTCAAGGCGGAACTCGAAGCGCTCAGGGATGAATACCGTGGCGAAAGCGAAGTGCTGTTCATGGAACTGCAGCAACAGCGCGAACGCCGCAGGCAGGAACACGAGGATCGCGTGGCTGACCATCTCGAGCGGATCGAGGAGCGGAGAGAGGCGATCCAGGATCGGATCGACCGCTTCCAGAACCGTGACGACGATGACGAGGATAACCCGGGTAAACGTCCATAGGTCCCCCATCATGGACGAATCGGACGGAACATGGATCTCATGTTCCGTCCTTTTTCTTACCGATGACCAGATGGATCAAAGGGGGATCGTTGGGCTGGTAGGGATGGTGGATCGTCGTGACCTGATAGATCCGGGGATCGAGATCGGAAAGCCACCTACCGACGGCCTCCGTTTCCCGTTTGCCCTCGGAATGCCCGGGGTAACAGACGATCAGGATAAAGCCCGTATCGCTAAGCGGCAGTAGGCGGTCGAGGGCGCGGATCGTCGTCTTTGACCGCGTCGTAAGCTCACGCGATCCTTTGGGTAGATAGCCGAGATTGAAGATGACCCCCTGGAAGTCCTGGACGTAATCGGGGATGCGGCTATGGCTGTCCTTGATGAGCTCGACGTTCGTGATGCCGTGCTCATCGAGCAGGGTGCGCGTCCTTCTGAGCGCCTCGTCCTGGATGTCGAAGGCGTAGACATAGGAACAGATCCGCGCTAGGAAGAGCGTATCGTGCCCGTTTCCCATCGTCGCGTCGACGATAACGTCCTTTTTTTTGACCAGGTCGGCCAGTAGTAGGTGCGATAGCAGGGTCATGCTTCTAGGTTTCATCGTGATCACCCTGGTAGAGATCGCGTTCACGCATGATCCGGTCGATCCGGTTGAGGATGACGAATTTATCGACGATCCAGCGAGGCGCGATCAGGGTCCTGGGGTCGGCATCCCCGGTCAAACGGTGGATGATGATATCCTTTCTTAACCGCAGGATCTGCTCGATGACGATATCGACGTAGTCCTCGAGCGAAAGGAGCGGCCAGGGCTTCCGCTTGTAGTCGGCGCCCATCTTCGAGTTCTCGACGACGTTGAGCATGTGGATCTTGACCCCATCGATCGGAAGCGCATTGAGGTGCAAGGCGGTCGCGAGCATCATGTTCTTCGTTTCACCGGGTAGGCCGTTGATGATGTGCGCGACCACTTCGATCCCGACCTGAGCGAGCCTGTGGCACGCCCGGTCGAAGGTCGCTAGGTCGTGACAGCGGTTGATCGCTTCAGCGGTCGTTTCATGGATGGTCTGCAGTCCGAGTTCGACCTGGACGGGCATCCTTCGGTTGAGGTCGGCCAGGTAGCTGATGGTCCCATCGCTTAGGGCATCGGGGCGCGTGGCGATGCTGATCATGACGATCCGGGGATCGAGGCGGATCGCCGTTTCAAAGAGTTCCTTGAGACGTGCTAGCGGGGCATGCGTATTCGTATTGGCCTGGAAGTAGACGATGTAATAGGCGTCCTTCCACTTCCTGTGCATCATGCGCAAGCCCTTTTCGAACTGGACTTTCAGGGGCTCGTCGGGGTTGCCAGCGAACTCGCCGCCGTGCGCCGACGAGCAAAAACTGCAGCCACCGGAGCCGACGGTGCCATCGATGTTCGGACAGGAAAAGCCACCGTTTAGCGGGACCTTGAAAACCTTCCGCTGATAGACGTGACGGTAGTAGTTCGAAAGCGTCTGATAGTGTTTTTCTGCGGTCATAACATTCACTTTTTTCATCACTTTCATTTTATCATAAAAGCGGTGAATGTGATATAATGAGTGGTAGGGAGATGACGTTATGTTTACGCGTATTCGAACCAGTCTGACGAAGCCACCACTCGCTGTTTTTTTTATCAAGGATTCATGGGGAAAGGTCATTCGTCATCTCATCTTTGTCCCGCTGATCCTGTTGTTGCCGCTCTTTCTTTCGGCCCTGATCCGCCCCGGCATGGATCCCGAACGCTACCAGTTGATGAAGGATGCCATCGAAAAGGACATCGTCGGGACCGATGCGAGCATCGAATCCGGTAGGCTCAGCGATCCGGAACCGACGCGGGCTGATTTCGCCTACTA
>JBKHFR010000029.1:0-15026 GCA_046540115.1 Acholeplasmataceae bacterium
CATCCCTGTGGTTTGGGGGTACGGTCTTCGGGCGCCCTCTTGCGCAGGTATTCGAAGAGCGGATGCGCATTCTTTCCGTTGACCCTGATCTTGGAAAACATCGGGTATGTCGTACCGTATGTCAGCGTGCACTCCTTTTTCAGTTCCTCATCACTGCCGGGGGCCTGGTTCATGAACTGGTTACAGGGAAAGTCGAGAACGACGAACCCGCGATCGCCGAGCTCCTCATAGAGCGCTTCGAGCCCCTCATACTGCGGGGCAAAACCACAACGAGGCGCCGTATTGACGATCAAAAGAACCTTGCCCTTATACTGTTCGAGCGATACTTCCTGCCCTTCGATATTTTTAGCTTTAAAATCATAGACATTCATGTGAACACCCTCTTTTCTTATGCTTTCATTATATCAATAGTTGCTGCCGCTTGTAAACTAAATCGTCTGCGAATTGACATAGGTTGCTACTCTTGGTAGACTATAGTAAGGCAAACCGAACTATAGGAGGTACAACCATGGAAATAGCCGTCATCGTTTTGATCGTATCACTTTTCGCGTTCGAACTAGTGCTCTCGATTCTAGACTTTCGGAATCGGATGCAGCCGGTGCCGGATAACGTCAGATCCGTTTATGACCAGGAAGCATATTCTAAATGGCTCGACTACTCGATGGCTAATTTCCGGCTTTCCCTGTTCGAAAAATCCTTTCATTTCCTAGTTTTAGTCGTTCTCTTACTATCCGGCTTTTTCGGGTTTCTCGAGAGGCTGACCGACTCGTGGATGGGTGATGGTACGATTCTTGCCACCCTGGCCTTTCTCGGTCTTTACTATGTACTGCGCCTAGTCACCGATCTTCCCTTCGACTACTACCGGACGTTTATCATCGAAGAGCGCTTCGGCTTCAACAAGCAGACGAGAAGCGGCTTTATCAGCGACCAGATCAAGTCGCTGTTGCTCGTCGTAATTCTCGGCGGTGGACTAGTGACTCTTTTGATGGTATTCTATCGCACGTTTTCTAACGCTTTCTTCGTCTTTGCCTGGCTCGCGCTCGTCGTCATCTTTTTCCTCGTCCTAATCCTCTACACGAAGGTCTTTATCCCTCTTTTCAACAAGCTCGAACCGCTCGAAGAAGGAGAACTCCGGGAAGCGATCGAAGCATTCGTATCGGACTCCGGATACCGCATCAAAGCGATTTCGCGCATGGATGCGTCGAAGCGGTCGACCAAACTCAACGCGTTTTTCAGCGGTATGGGCCGCTTCAAGCGGATCGTATTATTCGATACCCTGATCGATAAAATGTCTACCGATGAAATCGTTGCCGTATTAGCGCATGAAATCGCCCACGATAAGAACAAGGATACGGTCCGCATCTTCCTGCAACAGATCCTCATGCTCGCTATCTATACCCTCGTGATCGCTTGGACGGTCTCGAGTGATGCGCTCGCGCAAGCCTTCGGACTTAGTGGCGCCCATTTCGGTTTCGGACTGCTGCTATTTACGATACTGATCGATCCCGTCCTACTACTCCTATCACCACTAACGAATCATCTGAGCCGGATCGCCGAATATCGTGCCGATCGCTATGCGGCTGAACACGGATACCGACAAGCCATGCATGACGCACTGATCAAGCTCGCTCGCGAAAACTTTTCGAATCTGACGCCTCATCCTTTGTACGTATTCTTCTACTATGACCATCCGACGATCAGTGATCGTCTCCGGTCCCTTGAGGCGACCAAAGGAACGCCTAGCAACGCGTAGGACGGAAAATATTGATTTCTAAAAGGACGCTTACGGATGACCATCCGCAAGCGTCTTTTTTCTAGGGCACGATCGCCTTCGATCGGCTATCCCGGTAGAAGCTAAGAATCGTCCTCAGACGATCCCTAGGTCCCGTCGTTTCGGGTTCGGGATGCCCCTAGCTACGTCTATAGGAGTTTCCAAGAAAAAAGCGACCGGGTATCGCTTTTTCGTGAGTTCTCATCGTAGCGGCCGTTCTGATACTGTATGGCTTTCAGGGTTTCTTAGCGGTCTTAACGACTTTCATCTATCTCTGTCCGGCCGGCCGATTCGCTTCAACAATTCGATCAGGGCGCTCTGCTCTTCCGCTTCGAGGACGCCATACAGCTTTTTAAGCATCCGAACGTGGTCCTGGAAGACGGTTCGGAAAAAGGATCGTCCTTCTTCGGTAAGGTCGATGTAGGTTACCCTTCGGTCTTGAGCGCTCGCGATCCGTTTCACCATATCCCGGCGCTCGAGCTTATCGATCACGTAGGTCATACTGCTATTAGCTAAAAGCATGCGCTCCCCGATCCTTTGGATCGGTTGTTCTCCCTTGTGGTACAGGTAGTCGAGCGTCCCGAATTCGCTCGGATTTAGCCCGTAGCTATCGATGTCTATCCGCGTTCGCCCTTCGATCGTTTTGAATGCTCTAAACAGGACCGTCTGGAGTTTGAGTACCCTCTGTCTTTCCGTCACGTCGATATGACCTCCGCAGTTTCGATTGTGCTCGTATCCGTGATAACCGTTTCTTTCATCATATCCCATATCCGTGACCTATGCAAGCATTTATCGGATATTCATTAAATTTTTCTTACTCAACCCATCCGGATTCGATCGGGAACGCGATCTCTAAAGAAGGTTAAAAGACCTTTTTAGCGATCAAAGGGACTATTCCTGCGCTTTTTTTAGATACGCGATCGACTGCAGGATCAGGATCGGTGCGAACGCACCGATCAATACGTATATCCAGGAGTCGAAGGAAAGGGCTTCGGTTTGAAGAACGCTCTGTAGCGGCGAAAGGTAGATGGCTAGGAGCTGCAAAACGAGCGTGAGCGACAGCGCTCCGAGGACGTAGGGATTCTGTTTGAGTGAAGGGTCGAATCCACGGCCGGTTCGTTTTCGGACATTGAAAACCTGTAGCATGTGGACGATGGCGAGCGACATGAAAGCGATCGAGCGCGCCGTTGCTAGGGATACGTCCGATTCGAGGGCGATGAAATAGGCAAAAAGCGGTCCTAGGGCGATCATGACGCCTTGAAAGCCGATCAGGCGCTTGTACCGGTTCGTAATGATCGGCTCATCGGGTACTCTTGGCGAGCGCTCCATGACGTTTTTTTCTGGAACTTCCCAGGCCATCGATAGGGCGGGAAAGACGCCGGTTGCTACGTTAAGCCAGAGGATCTGCAGGGCGACCAGCGGTAAAGGAAGGCCGATGAGCATCGCTATGAAAATGAATGCGATCTCGCTCAAGTTACACGTCAACAGGTAATGGATGAACTTCAGGATGTTATCGAAAATGACGCGACCCTGTCTGACCGCCTCGACGATCGTCTGGTAGCGGTCATCGAGCAGGATCATATCCGATGCCTCCTTGGCAACCGATGTCCCTCGTTTCCCCATGGCGATTCCGATATCCGCCTTTTTTAGAGCCGGAGCGTCGTTAACGCCGTCGCCGGTCATGGCCACGACTTCCTGATCGTCGCGAAGGGATTCAACGATGCGGATCTTATCTTCAGGTAGAACGCGGGCGAAGATATTCCGATGCCTGAGCTCATCACGGAGCTCTTCGGTGCTGAGGTCCGTGACGTTACGTTCATTGGCCGATTCGCTTTCATCGGATAGGAGCCCGACGGTCTCGCCGATGCCGATCGCCGTTTCTTTCTGATCACCGGTCAGCATGATCGTCCGGATGCCCGCTCTTTTTGCCTCGGCGATACTGCTCTTAATCCCTGAACGCGCCGGGTCGAGCATTCCGGTCAACCCGAGAAAGACCACGCCGTTCTTGATCTCCTCGTCGAGATCGAGGTTCTCGTCTACATCCAGCTTCTTATAGGCGAGCCCGAGAACGCGGTATCGGTCCTGTGCGAGCCTCTTATTCAACCTTTCGAACGATTTCTTCTGCTTTTTTCTTAGTGGTTTTATTCCTTTTTGTTCATAGTGATCGCTCATCGGCAAAACCACGCCGGGCGCACCCTTGATCGCGATCAGGCTCTCACCGTTATCCGATCGATAGCAAACGACCATATACATCCGATCGGGATCAAAGGGGATGCTGTCAACGAAGGTCCAGGAACGTTCGAGTTCTTTGCGCGTTAAGCCGGCCTTGTGGGCGGCAACGATCAGCGCTGCTTCCGTCGGATCCCCGCCGATCCGGTAGTTTCCGTTTTCATCCTGCTTCAATTCGGCGGTATTGCACAGTACGGCAACCCTGAGCATGTTCGAGATTACCGGATCGTCGAGCGGTTCGATGGTCCGTTTATCCTCTTTGAACTCTCCCTTCGGCTCGTAGCCGGCTCCTTCGATCTCGACCATCCGCTTTAGTGTCACGAGCTTTTTTACGGTCATTTCGTTTTCCGTTAGCGTACCGGTCTTATCGGTACAAAGAACCGTCGTCGATCCCAGCGTTTCGACTGCCGGGAGGCTTCGCAAAAGCGCGTTCTTCTTCGCCATGCGCTTCATACCGATGGCTAGGGTTATGGTCGCCGCAACAGGAAGGCCTTCCGGGACGGCAGCGATCGCCAGTGCGATCGACGTCTTGACCATGGATTCGAGACTGTTACCAACGAAGTAACCGACGACCGCCATGATCGCCGTGATGATCAGAGTCAGGACGATGAGCTGTCGTCCGGTCTGTTCCAGTCGTTTTTCGAGGGGCGTATCGGTATCGCCGGAATCCTTTAGGAGGGTGGAGATGCGTCCGACTTCGGTTGCGAGTCCTGTTGCCGTCACGATGAACTTGGCGTTACCCTTGACGACGTTAGATCCCATGAATACCGTGTTAACCCGTTTCGCCAGCGGCGTTTCCTTTTCGATCGTTTCCTCCGTTTTCAGAATGACGTCCGATTCACCCGTCAGCATGGACTCATCGACCGTCAAGCCCTGAACGTCGAAAATCCTTCCGTCGGCCGGTACGCGGTCGCCTTCTTCGAGATGGACGATGTCGCCTAGAACGATCCGTTCCGTTAGGATCGTTACGACTTCTCCCTCCCTCAGGACGTTCGACTCATCCTTGATCGTTTGTTGTAGCGCTTCGATCGACTTGCCGGCCCGATACTCCATGACCAGACCGATGATCGCCGTCATGACGATCACGACGAGGATCGCGAAGCCCTCGACCGATTCACCGATGATAAAGGATGCGATCGCCGTAATCGTCAGTAGAACCATGACCAGACTCTTGAACTGATAGAAAAAGATCCGGACTAAAGAGACCTTCTGTTTGCTTTCTAGGCGGTTCTTTCCGTGGCGTTCGAGCCGTTCGTTCGCTTCTTTTTTCGTCAGACCCCGGTCGGGTTCAACGGATAGGGTCTCCGCGACCTCTTGCGAGGTTTTCCGATATGCGTCTTTCAGTGGTTCCACGTGACGATCAACTCCTTCTTGCCCATTATAAAGCCTTTCGGTGCGAGGTGTCAACCGAGAAAGAAGGCCGATTCCGAGCGCGAAGATGTCTTCCTTGGCAGATAAGGCTCGCTTTGATCACTCGGACAGTCCGTTTTTATAGTTGCGGATGATCCTTCGCACGAGACAAGAGATCTGCCTCGACTAGGCGAAGCGATCCGAACGCATGCTCGGCTCAGGTCTTGCCGCTTACAGTATGCGCGCGATTCGTCCGGATGGGCTCGGGATTGACGTTTATCTTTGACGTGGTACAATGGACGCAGGGTTTACTCCTAGTGTTCGGATAGGGTCGCTCATTCCTTAAGGGAGTGCCCCCTCACCCGGAAGGATCGAGCATCCAGAGTAAGCGTCAGCAAAACCCTAGCGATGCGCTCCTAAAAGGACGAACGGATAGCTCTTTTAAACTGATATCGCTTAGAAGGACAATCACGAAAGCCAGATCGCAGCTCTGACGGTCGTGCTAGATCAAATAATCGGTGTATAATGGAAGTAGCAACGAACAGGAAGGAGGCATGCCACATGAGAAGGCGAAAGTACTGGCATCGCATCGACAACGCCGGGAAGATCTTTCCGGCGATCTCGAAAAAGAATCGCAGCAACGTCTTTCGTATCTCCTTCTATCTCGATCAGACCATCGACGTCGATCTCTTGAACCGGGCCATCAATGAGCTCTTACCTCGTTTCGAAGCGCTCGCGGTTCAGATGAAAAACGGACTCTTCTGGAGCTATTTTTCTGCTATCGACAGGCCGTTTCGGGCCGAACCCGAACCATCGGTTTTCTGCAGGTTCTTCAAGGGTGGCTACCTCTTTAAAGTCTACTATCTGGACAACAAGATTACGCTCGAAACGTTCCACGCGCTTACGGATGGTACGGGAGCGCTCGCTTTCATCAAGTCCATCGTCTACCGCTATTACCGTATTCAGGGCGTAAAGATCGACCACGAATACCGCATTCTAAGCGAACTCCCCCATTCAAAACGAGAGAACGAGGACGTATTCGTAGCCAACTATGATCGATCGAGACGAAAAAACCTCCGTGAAGTCAGTGCCTATCGTTTCAAAGGCGAACCCTTCGCCGATGACTGGGTTCTGTTCATCAAGATAAGACTCGATACGAAGTCGTTCATTCGACACGTAAAAAATACCTATCACGTGTCGCTCACACAGTATGTTACGGCGATCATCGCCTATAGTATCATCAAGGAAGCCATCGACTTTCAGGGTAAAGGGAAACCCCTCAAGGTCTTCATCCCCGTCAACCTGAGACCCTATTTCAACAGCATTACCTTGCGAAACTTCTCGCTCTTCATCAAGACCGTCTATGCGAGCGAGAAAAAGGACTGGACCTTCGAAGAGGTGCTCGAACGGACGAAAAAGGATTTTGCCCGGGAGCTCGATCGCGATCGACTGATCGAGCGCATGAGCTCGAATGTCGACTTCGAAAAGAGAATACTGATCCGTATCCTTCCCCTATTCCTCAAGACGATCGCCTTTCGGATCGGCTATAGCATTCTCGGTGAACGGATCAGCTCGACTTCCTTTTCCAATCTCGGGATCATCGAGTTACCGAGCGGCTTAAAGGACCACGTTCTAGACGTCGATTTCGCGAACGCCGGATACGGATTTACGACGACCATGGTCAGCGTCGGAAATCACACGAACATCATGTTCACATCGTCCGTGAAGGATACGAGCATCTTCAGTCGTTTCGTTTCCTTTCTCGTCGAGGAAGGGTTCGAACCGATCATCGACACCAACTATGAGGAGGGCTACGATGAAATACTGTAAGACGTGTCGGATATCCTATGACACCCCCCTCGAACACTGTCTATTCTGTGGTCAGGGACTCACCGACGACGGAGTTGAGACGAACTATTCGTTCACGCCGCACGCCAAGCACCGCGGCCTAAAGCATTTCAACCGGATCTTCATCTTCGTAAACGCGATCAGTGCGCTGATCGCGCTTTTCCTCGACTATAGAACCGGTCTTCCCTTGACCTGGTCGTTGATCGTTGCCATATCGAACCTCTACGCGATCGCGCTCTTTTTGATCCTCTACGTCAAGAGCTTTTGGACCACTAAGCTGACCAAGGCCATCATGGTAACGGTCGTGCTCATCGGTTTCATCGGTCTATCCATCCGTGACTACGGCTGGGCTCTGGACTACGTCTTCCCACTCGGTATCACCGCGAACATCCTTCTTCTTACGGTACTATTGCTCATCAACCGTAAGCGCTGGTACGACTATTCCGTTCACCTATTCAGCCTTTGCCTGCTCGGACTCATCCCGGCTCTCTTTGACCTTCTCAACGTCCTTGATACGCGGTGGCCGAGCATCGTGTGCTACCTAACGGGAATCACGACGCTGCTCGGTATGTTTTTACTATCATCAGAGGAAAGCAAGGAAGAATTCCGACGACGCTTCCACATATGAACCCGGAGGAAACGAATGAAACGCATCGCCCTACTCGGTCCCGAAGGGACGTTCAGCGATCTCGCCTACCGAGCCTATAAGGACCGGACGATGGTCGCCGTATACCAGAAAACGATCCGTGATTGCTTCACCGCGCTTACGAACGACGAGGCCGACCTCGCCATCGTCCCGATCGAGAATACGATCGACGGATACGTCCAGCAAACGCTTGACCTTCTCATCGATTCCGACCTTTTCGTGTCAAAGGAGCTCCGCGTTCCCATCGCCTTTTCGCTCATCGCCCACGCGAAGGATGAATCGGAAATCGCGAGGCTCTACGTCCAGTTCGTAGCGCACGGACAGTGTCAGAAGGCGATCGACGCCCTCCCGACTCGGGAAATCATTCTGACCGCGAACAACCAGGATTCACGGCGGCTCGTCCAGAAATCGGGGGATGCGGGGATCGTACCCTCCCACCTCGTCGATGGCTTTAACGGTTTTATCAGGCATGGCGTCGCCGATATCAGGGATAATCACACCCGCTTCGTCGTGCTCACCAAAAGAAATGATCGGACGACCCTTGCAAGAGTGAAGATCGCCGTCGTCGTATTCCCGGAAGTCGATCGGCCGGGTCTACTCTTTGATATGCTCGCCATTTTCAAACGGCACCGGATCAACTTGATCTCGATCATGTCCAGACCGACGCGTACGGGCCTGGGAAACTATCACTTCTTTATCGAAATGCAGGGTCAGAACAACGTCGAATCGGCGCTCGAAGAGATCGGAAAGTCCTTCCATCTCCGGATTCTTGGCGCCTATGGAGCGCACGAATAGCGATTCGATCACAGGCGCGGATCGCGCTCTGGAAAAGGTATTGATTCCTATGGATCATCGGATTGACCCAAGGGACCCGTTAGCCCGATAGCTTGCCCAGTAGGACTATGAGCGCTGATCAAGCTCTGCTCGTTCTAGGCGAGATAGAAAAAAAGCACATTCCTTCGGGGAAAGTGCTCTTTGTTGATGACGATTAAGGGTTATCCCGATCATAGGATATAGCATTGAAGATGGATAGCGAGTCCTGGTAGACCTTCTTTCGTCCTTTTAGCGGGTTCTTCACGTCCAGGGAAAACGACATGACCGTTGCTTTCTATCCGTTGACTCCGCGCTTTCCTCGGATCAGAAGGATCGTCATGAAGGTGATGACATAGAGGGCACATCCGACTAGGCTCAGGATGTTCCATAGCATCTGATTGGGACCACCATAGGTCAGTGAAGGGATGAAAAGGATACCGAACAGCGGCAAAGCCATGGAAATAGCGGTGCCGGAACCGAGAACCATCTCTTCGGCGACCGGCGTTTCGAGATTGGGATCGACGCCCTTCAAAAGGGCCAGACCCGTGGAAGCGACACCGGTAAGCATACCAAAGAAACCGATGAAGTATTCCTCGATGAAATCCTGATAGATCCTTTTGGTCATGAACTTGAGATAGAAGAGCGTTACGAAACCGGTGATCACCGATGTCAGGATGAGCTGGACGCCGTATTCCGAGAGGAAGGTCAGCGTGATTGACAGCGCCGCGCCTGCGATCATGACGTTAAATGAAGCCGAGGCGATGTTCGATAGGATGTAGTTGTTCGTCATGAAGCGGACGTTTCCGCCCTTTTTCTCGATCCAGCGTAACCCCTTCTTATAGGCGAGGGCGATCAGTATCCCGATGATGAAGTTGAATCCTTTCATCAATCCATAGACGGTTTCACCGATTCCCGATTGACCGAAGGTGATATAGGAGAGATAGAGGACGAGATAGACGATGGAGTAGATGATCGAGATGATGATGCCTTGCGTCGTCAAACCGTCGAGCAGACTGATCTCCTTGATCGTATCGATCTCGAGGGTGACCTTCCCCGCGGAATTTTCCTCGTAGCCCTTCGGCCGTAAACGACCGGAACGACGCGTCATGATGTTGATCAAAAGGACGCCGACGGTACCGCCGAAGAAAAAGCCGATCAGAGAGTAGGAAGCCCCGAGAACGACGCCGTTACCGCCGAGCATGTCGTTCCACATGCGTCCGATCGACATGGCGAGACCCGGACCCTGGCCGAATCCGAGAGCGACGAGCATGCCGGAGCCGATGAAATTGTCGGGCGCGAACAACAGTAAGAAGATGAGAATACCGACGACCGCCTGCAAGGCATAAGTACTCGTGATGAGCATGCCGGTCGACCAGATCTTCTTCTTGATCCTGCTCGGTTCGCGCTTGAGGGCAAGCGAAATGAAGCCGATGGCGAGCGCGTGATAGACGATATAGCCCATCTGGTCGACGTCGATGAAGGTCTCTTCGCCGATGACGATCGGTGCAAATATCAGGGAAAGCGTGAGCCCGATAATACCGCCGAGAAGGGATGTCGGAATGACGATCTTATTGAAAAAAGGAACTTTGGTCTTGATGACCTTGGCGACGAACATCAGGACGCCGATAAGCATAAAATCTAGGATGATGCCCCATTCTTCCATGTTTCGTTTTCTCCTTTGTGGTAGTCTATGACATCGAAGATCAGTTTCGGATCCTCGATCTCGATATAGAACGTATCCTCCTCATAGTCGAAGGATAGGAAGTTCTTTCTCGTTAGGACGGCACCTTCTAGTCGTGAAAGCGCCAGGGAATAGGTTCTGTCGCCTGATAGAAGCAGGTTCTTGCTATCGAGGACGACATCGACAGGACCGAGACCGATGCGTCGCATGCGATCGAAATCGATCCGATAGAGTACCCCTTTCGAATGGCAGGGACGGCTAGCGATGAGCGGAATCCGTTCGGATTGCATCCGCCCCCAGGAGACGAAGTCGTCGAAGGGAAGGTCCGTTAAAAACCCATAGTCGTCAACACGTGTGATCGGCCCGCACTTTTTACAGGAAATCTCGTTCCCTTTGGTCGTGATCGAGCGGATCGCTCCGCACTTCGGGCACCAATAGAGGTAGTGTTCAGCCCCCTCGGCCCGTTTCTTGCCGATATAGGGGTAGCGCATCCTACGGTTCCAGTCATAGTCATTGAAGGCCAGGTTCTTAGCAAGAAGGCCTTCGATCGCCGATACGGTCATCCGATCGATCCGCGATGATGACAACAATCGCTGATAGTGGATGTGGTAGTGACCGCGCTTAGCACGGTGTCCCCAGCGGGGCTTGGCAAGGAACCCTCCGTTAATCCTCGCGATTACGACGTCCTCTCCCAGCTTTTTGATGAGCTTCGCCGTGCTCTGGTAGGATACGTCAGTCTGTTCTCCGAAAAAGGATGCGTTGCCTTCCGGAAAGAGCATGACGCTCCGTTTGTCACGCTTGAGCGCCTGGATGATTCCCCGGATCGTTTTGGTATCGCTCTGACCCTTACGCTTGGGTATCGAGCGGATCAGTTTGGTCAGCGCGAACTTCAACAAGGGCTTGGTATAGAGCAGGATACTGGCAACCGGATAGGGGTAGGGCCTGAGATACTGGGCGACGTAGACCGGATCGAGCTCGGACGGATGGTTGGCGATCAGGAAATACGGTCGTTTTTCTTTGAGGTCGAAATCTTCTGTCGTTACGACGAAGCGATACTTCGACATAACGAACCACCTGATCGCCACGCGGGCGATCGCTACGACTAACGGCTTGAAGCGTTCTCTCTTAGCCATTATACACGATGTCCCTTCGAAAGCAGGCGATTTAAGATTTTCTTTACAAAAAAAGGGGTATCGAAATACCCCTTGAATGGGTCATTACAGGGTGACGCATTCCAATCCGAATGCCTCGGATACGCCCGAACAAGTGATTTTTCCATGATAGGTGTTTACTCCCTTCTTGAGCGCTTCCGACCGCCTGATCGCTTCTTCTAGTCCGTGATCGGCGAGCATCAAGCCGTATTTCAGCGTGGCGTTGTTCAAAGCGACCGTCGAGGTCATCGGAACCGCACCGGGAATGTTCGCGACCGAGTAGTGCAGGATACCGTCGACGACGTAGGTCGGATCGTCGTGATAGGTCATCCTCGCGACTTCGGTCGAACCGCCCTGGTCGATGGCGACATCGACGATGACGCTGCCCGGACGCATGTCCTTGTAATAAGCGCGCTTGATCAGTTTCGGTGCCTTCGCTCCCGGAAGGAGGACTGCGCTGACGACGAGGTCGGAATCCTTGATGGTTCTAGCAAGATTTTCCGTGCTGCTATAGAGCGTCTGGATGCGGTTGCCGTAGATATCGTCGAGATACGTCAGTTTAGCGAGGTTGACGTCAAGGACGGTGACGTTAGCGCCCAGACCGACGAGCATCTTTAAGGCGTTTTCTCCGACGACTCCGGCACCGATGATGCAGGCATTCGCCCGCCTCGTTCCCGGCACCCCTGAGACGAGTATCCCGCTGCCTCCGAAGGGCTTTTCGAGGTGCTTCGCCCCTTCGATCGCGCCGATGCGTCCGGCGACCTCGCTCATCGGTTTCAGACAGGGTAGTGAGCCATCCGCTAGCTCGATCGTCTCATAGGCGACCGCCTGGGTCCTGCTTTCGATCAGAGCCTGGGTCAGATCCTCGAAGGCTGCTAGGTGAAGGAACGTATAGAGCAACAGGTCCTCACGCAAATAGCGGAATTCGGCTGCGAGTGGCTCCTTGACTTTGACGATCATATCCGCCTTTTCCCAGACTTCCTGAGCCGTAGAAAGGATCTTAGCTCCGGCATCGCTGTAGTCCTGGTCGGTGAATCCGGAATTGATCCCGGCTGCCGATTCGACGAATACCGTATGTCCGTGATGGACATATTCCTGGACGCTGCTGGGCGTTAAACCGACCCGAAACTCCTTGTGTTTGATCTCTTTTACCGTACCTACATTCATGTGCTTCTCCTTTGTATCGTTTATTGTTCCCGATCAGCGATCGAGCTTTTTATCGACTTCCTCGTCATAGATTCTTTTGACGAGCGCTTCGAGTTTACTTCGGTCCTTGAGCAAGGCTCGAAGCTTTTTCTGTTGCTCGATATTTTCCTTGACATCGAGCCAGAGCCTGAGATAGCCCCGTTCGCCGTACTTGCGCTCCATGTGTTCGACGAGTCGTTCTAGGTGCTGTTCGAAGGTCAGGTCGGGAAAATGAGATATCCCGTACTGGACCGTCCGCCGTAGCACGCGTTCGGGTTCGAGGTCACGGTCGGCTTCGGCGATGATCCTGCCGTAGATCGAGCGGGGCTTTTCATCCCTCGATGCACGATGATCCTCGATCGCCTGGCTCATGAGAACTAGGTCGTCATGGGAAAAATACGATCGTAGCGTCGCATCATTTAGAAGATAGCGGGCACCGGTTTCATGATGGTCGCTACGACCATACATCATGCCGATATCGTGGTAGATGGCGATGACTTTGACCATATCGTAATCGACGTCGTAGTCCTTAGCGATCGAAAGCGATCGGTTTAGAACCCGCTGAATATGGTCGGGTCGATGCGCCTCGTCGAATGATTCATAGATCGGCATGATCGTCTCATTCAGATATCGCTTTAGATTCTCATTCATGCGTCTTCCTGGCGCTCTAAATATTCAACCATCATCTTTAGGATATCACGATCGATGGGGTATGTTAACTTTTTCAGTGCTTCTTCTTCGCTTAACCAAAGGATTTCCGTAACTTCATCGTGTTGTGGCTTGAATTTGGCGGTCCTTGCTTCCGCCAAGAAATAGGTGACCTTTTTCTTGACGCGAAAACGCGGTGAATAGGTCGATTCGGCCCGGACGTTGGGAATGATGAACACGTCGAGTCCGGTTTCCTCCGACACTTCGCGATATGCCGTCATCACTTCATCCTCGTCCTTTTCCATGTGGCCCTTGGGAAAGCCGTAGTGGTTCCCGTGCTTCTGTTTGATCACGACGTATCGCTTTTGTTCGTCCTGTTTCCGATAGATAACCGCACCGCACGCGTGCTCCTTGATCATGGCATCGAACCTCACTTCTTTTGCTTTAATTATAGCACATCGGAAAACGAAAAGACAATGTTTTTTCGGATGGCATTCGGATGAACCTTTATTGCTATAAGCGCTTACATCGTGTATAATATAGTTGATCGCATGATCCGGTGACGATAGAGCTACCGGCACGAGGTGAGCCCGACGTGAAGATTCTCTTCGCAAGTTCAGAAGTCTTTCCCTTCAGCAAAACCGGTGGTCTCGCCGATATGGCTGCCTTTCTACCGAAAACCCTGTCCTCACTCGGTCACGATGTTCGCGTCATTACGCCCTACTACCAGACGATCGCGGAAAAGCTCGAGCGCATCGGGACGCGACCGATCCGTTTCGGCGGCATCGAAACGATCGTTCACTTCTATCGTCTCGTCGAAAATGACGTCACCCATATCTTTGTCCAGAACATGCACTACTTCGAACGCGACATGCTCTATGGTTATCATGACGATGCCGAGCGCTTTTCCTGTTTCGCCTTTGCGGTACTAGAGTACCTCGACGTCGCCGACTTCGCGGCTGATATCCTCCATCTCAACGACTGGCAGACGGGAATGATCCCCTATCTTCTCGACGTTCACTATCGCCACAAGGGCGATCCCTATCGTTTTCTACCGACCGTTCTGACGATCCACAACCTCGAATATCAGGGTTCGTTCGAACCCTATGTCAGTCGTTTTTTCAATACGGATTTCGACTATACCTACGTGCACTTCGGTCGCGTCAATTTTTTGAAGGCCGGCATCGAACGCGCGACACGGATCAACACCGTCAGCCCTACCTACCGGAGCGAAGCGCTCAGCCATGAATACGGTTTTTCCCTCAATGGAGCACTAAAAAAGCGGGAAAGCGACTTCTACGGCATCCTGAACGGCATCGACTATGACGTCTTCGACCCGAGAACCGACCGTCTGCTTATGCGCAATTACGGGATCAAAGACGTGCGCTCAGGCAAGCGGACCAATCGGGAAGGACTGCTGCAGGAACTCCGCTTAAAGGTCGATCCCGACGTTCCTTTGATCGCCTATATCGGCCGTCTTGCCGCTCAAAAGGGCGTCAATCTGATGACGCAGGTGCTCGAGGATATCGTCTATCACAGCAAGGCAGGATTCGTCCTGATGGGATCGGGAAACGACTCCTACCAGGAATTCTTCCGCTATCTTTCCCGGAAATACCCCGATCGAGTCGCCTCTTATATCGGTTTTAACGAGCGGATGGCACACCGGATCTACGCCGCAGCAGACCTCTTTTTGATGCCGAGTCG
>JBKHFR010000030.1:0-14310 GCA_046540115.1 Acholeplasmataceae bacterium
TTTACCGTCAATAACCTGCAGACGCTCGCCGATAACGGTCGGCTCGGGCGGGTACAGGCATTCATCGGTAACGTTTTAAAGGTCAAACCGATCCTGCGCTTCAAACAGGGCGTGCTCGAACTCGAACACAAGGTACGCAGCATGAACAACGTCTACCTCTACCTGGTCAAGGAAATCAAGCAGTTCCTCGAAAAGGGGAGAGTCGTCGTTCGGATCGCTTACGTCGACCGGAAAACCGAGGCGCACGAGCTGATCGAAAAGGTCAAAGAGCTCGGTGACCGCGTGTCGGTCAGACTGATCGGCGTCATCAGTCCGGTCATTTCCGCACACGTCGGGCTCGGTGGTCTCGGGATCTATCTCGCAAATCAGGATACGTGAACCAAACACGATAGGATGCTGACAGACGGTCATCAGCATCCTATTTTATGTGCGGATTAAATCGTGTTATAATACACGTGAGGTTATGCCCTATGAAGAAAAATGACCGTATTTCATGTGTAGCAACCGGTATTCAGCCCTATGGCGTTTTTATCAGGTATCAGGATTTCACCGGTCTGATCCACATATCCGAGATCTCCGATTACTATATCGACGATATCGAGGAGATCATCAGGGTCGGGGATCGGATCGAGGTCCTCGTCCTCGATGTCGATGAGAAGACGAAACGGCTGAAGCTGAGCTACAAGCGAGCGAATCCGATCCATCCCAAGATCAAAGGCATGGTGAAGATCAGGAAGGGATTCCATCCATTGGCACGAGCACTGCCGCACTGGATCGAAAAATCCAAGAAGAAGTAAAAGGAGGTTCACATGGTACGACATCTCGAATTAGACGTAGAAGCATCGCGCTCATTTCTGAGCGAGCAACCGGAAACCCTGCAACCTAGGATCGACGACTTGCACCGGATGATCCATGAGAAAACCGGAGAAGGTAGTGATTACCTGGGCTGGCTCGATCTGCCCATGACATACGACAAGGATGAATACGCCCGGGTGCTCGCAGCCGCGCAGACCATCCGCAAGGACAGCAAGGTTCTCGTCGTCATCGGGATCGGAGGCTCTTATCTCGGTGCTAAGGCCGGACTCGAGTTTCTGAATATTCCCTTTGCCGATCGCGAGCTCGAAGTCCTCTTCGCCGGACACAACATGTCCTCGACCTACCTTTCCAGACTGCTCAACTATCTCGAGAACAGGACCTTCAGCATCCACGTCATCTCGAAGTCGGGTACGACGATCGAGCCGGCGATCGCCTTTAGGCTACTGAAGAACTTCCTAGAAAAGAGGCACGGGAAAGAGGACGCCAAGCAGCGGATCTATGTGACGACCGACGGGAAGAAGGGCGCGCTCTATGAGCTCGCTAAAGCCAACGGCTACGAAACGTTCGTCATCCCCGATGACATCGGGGGACGGTTCAGCGTCCTGACAGCCGTAGGACTCCTGCCGCTAGCCGCAGCCGGCGTTGACATCAAGAACATGGTCCGTGGTGCCCAGGACGCCTATCAACGCTTTTTGAGCTCCGATCTCGCCAAGAACGAGGCCTATCTCTACGCGGCGACCCGCTATCTTCTCTATCAGGAAGGCAAAAAGATCGAAATGCTCGTCGGCTATGAGCCGAACCTGCAGTATCTCAATGAATGGTGGAAACAGCTCTTCGCTGAGTCCGAAGGCAAGGATCACAAGGGGCTTTTCGCAGCGAGCGCGATGTTCTCGACCGACCTCCATTCCTTGGGACAGTACATCCAGCAAGGGGAACGCCACCTGTTTGAGACCGTCATCCAGGTGAAAAAGACGATCGAAGACGTCACGATTCCCGAGGATGAAAAGGATATGGACCAGCTCAACTACCTGAGCGGAAAGACGCTTTCCTACGTCAACGACCAGGCGCTCAAGGCGACGATGCTCGCCCATAAGGAAGGCGGCGTCCCGAATCTTCTGATCAAAATTTCCGGCTTCGACAGCTATACGTTCGGCTTCCTCGTCTATTTCTTCGAAAAGGCGTGCGCGATGTCCGCCTATCTGCTCGAAGTCAATCCCTTCGATCAGCCGGGCGTAGAAGCCTATAAGAAACACATGTTCGCCCTTCTCGGCAAGGAAGGTTATCAATAGGACAAGGAAATGGTGAAAGATGAAAACGAAACGAACGCATTCTCCCGAAGAAACCGAACGGGTCGCCTTTGAGCTCGGATTACTACTTAAGGATGAGGAACGCGTAGTGATCCTCCTCGACGGTGAACTCGGTGCCGGGAAAACGACGTTTGCGAAAGGTTTGGCGCGCGCTCTCGAGATCGAGGAGATCGTCAATAGCCCGACGTTTACGATCATGAAAAAGTACGATACGCCGGATTTCCGGCGTACGCTCTACCACCTCGACCTCTATCGGTTGAACGAAGTGGGTGAGGATTTCGACCTCGAGGAGTACATCGACGGTGACGGCATGATCGTCGTCGAGTGGCCGCACCGCGTCGACGCGCTGCTTCCCGATGACTATCTCCTAGTCGAGTTCGACAAGACCGGAGAAAACAGCAGGGAGATCCGGATGGAGTGCGTCGGATATCCGTGCAAACGGGCGGTGAAGCTCATATGAAACGACTCATTTTCGACGTATCGACGCACCTGATGTACATCGGGTATTCGCGGCGTGACGAGATCAACGACTTCAGTATCCGGATCGCCAAGCGCGACCACGCCAAGTACTTAGTCGACCGGATCGACCAGCTCCTCAAGCGTAATCGCGTCACGATCGACGATGTCGAAGCGATCATCGTCGGCGTCGGACCGGGCTCCTATACCGGTATTCGTGTCGCCGTCATGGTGGCCAAAATGCTGGCCTATGCCAAGGACATACCGCTCTATGGCGTCAGTAGCCTATTCCTTTTGACCAGCGGTTATGAGGAACGCGTAGCGGCTATGATCGACGCGAGAAGAGGGAACGTCTTCTCGGCCGTTCACGACGGAACCGATATCCTGCTCGAGGATGGTCTCAGACCGTTCGCCGAACTGATGAACGACCCGGTCTATCAGTCATCGAAAGCCGTATTCATCGATGAGAATAACTATGAGATCGATCTTCAGAGCGTATTGAAGCGCGCCACACGGATTACCGACGTTCACGGATTCGTCCCCAATTATTTAAGGGAAACCGAAGCCGAACGGAAAAACGATGAGAAAGGGGTGAAGACGTGATCGTACTAGCCGTTGAGAGTAGTTGTGACGAGTCGAGCGTAGCGATCGTCAAGGATGGCAAGGAAGTCCTTTCGAATGTCGTTCTTTCCCAGATCGACATACACAAGGTGTTCGGAGGCGTCGTCCCCGAGATCGCCTCACGCAACCACATCGTTCACATGACGCGCATCTTCGAGGAGGCGATGAAGGAAGCGCACGTTAAGCCCGAAGACATCGATCTTGTCGCCGTGACCAAGGGTCCCGGTCTGATCGGTTCCCTTCTCGTCGGCATCAATGCCGCCACGGCATTCGCCTATGCCCACGGTATCCCACTGATCGGCGTTAACCATCTCGTCGGACACGTCTATGCCGTTAACATCGAACACGAACTCAAATTCCCTGCCCTCGCCCTGCTCATATCGGGTGGGCACACCGAACTTCTCTATGTCAAGGACCACATGGAGATCGAGAGACTCGGTACGACGCTAGACGATGCCGTCGGTGAGGCCTACGATAAGGTCGCACGGACGCTCGGCCTAACCTATCCGGGCGGTCCGATCATCGACCGGCTCGCTAAGCAGGGGAAGGACACCTATGACCTTCCGCGTCCCTATCTCGACCGGGATGCCTATAATTTTAGTTTTTCGGGTTTGAAGAGCGCGGTCATCAATCGCGTCCACAACGCCCGACAGAAGGACGAAACGATCCATACGAACGACATGTGCGCCTCCTTCCAGGCGAGCGTGATCGACGTTCTGATCGACAAGACGAGGCGGGCCGCCGAGGCCCATGACGTCAAGCAGATCATCGTAACCGGTGGTGTCGCGGCCAATCGTGGACTAAGGGACCGCATTCACGTCGAGATACCCGACTACGAGATCGTGATCCCGCACATCCGCTACTGTACCGATAATGCCGCGATGATCGGGGTCGCTGCCTATTTCCAGTTCCTGAAGCGAGGCGCTCTTCCCAACTATCTTTTGGGCGGATCCTCGACGCTCGGATATCAGGATTAGAAACGGATGAAAAATGATATTTTTTCGCTCGCCCGCGAAAGGGTATTGTTTTTTTTGGTGCTACAGGATAATATAGTATTATTAAAGGGGTGACGAACATGAAACTGCTCTTCAAGCTCATCGTTTTGCCGATCATCATATCCTTGATCATACCGGTCGCGTTGCTCGCGATCGTGTACAAGGACGTATCGATTCCGACAACGGATTTCGAAGCGTCCGAAGAGGTCGAACTCACCGCGATGGTGAATGACGAATTCGACCGTTTTTTAGCGGATGAGGACGAGAATGCCGCTATCGCACTCGATTTCGATCAGAAACGTGCCAACAGCGTGCTCCTTTCGGCTCTTCGCGAACAGAACGAGTTCTATCTGAATGAGGATGCTGAAAGTGACGATATCAGGAACTATGTCATCAAAGAGGACAACTACGGCTATCAGGGGAGCTGGATTCGTTTTCGCGACGATACGATCGAGATCGAGAGCGGGATCCACGTCTTCGTTGCCGGGGTGACCTATCGGACGAGCATTCTTATGGCCTTTGAACTGACCATGGATACCTCGGAAGTCGTGTTGAAACTCGATGAGTTCAACCTCGGCAATCTTCCGCTGGCCTGGTCCTTTAATACGCTCGGATGGGGACTCGAACAGTTCGGTGGAACCGATATCGACGCACTATTACAGGATCAGACCGGTGATGCGCTCTCCTTCGATTCGGATGAACGGACGCTTCGTCTCGACGTCGATGAGCTCCTTGCTCAGTCCTTTGAGGATGATCCCGAGACCTATAGCATGGTCAATGCGCTCCTTCGTTTCATCGATGACAATGAGCTGCTCGACCTTTCGGTCAGAGATGAAAGCATCGGCACGAGCCTTAGGCTCGGGCGGATGATGGATGAGACGGAACCCTTCGTCCTCGATGAAGAGGACAAGATCCGTGACGATGCGCACATGCAACAGATCCTCGCGTCACGGGGAAGTTCGCTCTTATTCTCGACGCTCGATACGGGCTCGGAGAATCCCTATCTCGAGCTCGATGCCTTTACCTTGAATCGGATCTTCGAATATATGATGCGCGACCAGCTCGCCGAAGAGGGGATCGTCCAGAGGATCGAACTGATCGAGAACTATGAGATGGTCGCCCGTGTTCCGTACGTGACCATCGGCGAAGGACTCGTCGTCCATATTCCGATCGAGATCATGCGGGTGGACGACCCGGACCAATCCTTCCGGTCGATCATCCGAATCAATACCGCACCGAGCATGGACGGAAAGGACCTCCGGCTCGAGATCATCGACCTGGCAGCCGGTCAGGTGACGCTCGAGGGCGATGACGTCAGCGAGATCCTCGGAATGCTCGGGGATAACGAACTCATCGAGGATGGGGCCTTCGTCATCAGGGACTTCGACGAGCAGATGGATCAGTCGGGTATGGCGATCGAGGATGTTCGGATCGCCGAGCAGAGACTGAGGATCAGCGTCGAACTGAGCGATCTTCCTTCCGAAGAGATCCAGGAAGTGGCCCAGGAAGTCATAGAGGACGTGCGGAGTGACCTGGAATTCGATGAGGATTATGCGGAAGTCAATGACGCCATCGACGACCTTCTCGCCGAGGCCGAGGACCCGGAAGGGGATACGACCGAAGCGATCGACGATCTTTTGGATAGCTTCGAGGAGCTCGAGGATGACGAACAGGAGGAGCTGTTCACGCAACTACAGGAGTCCTTTGAAGAAGTCGATACGGAGGGATACAGTTTCGAGGATCTCTTCGACTTCATGAACGACTAGATCGCTCGACCGATGATAATCAAACGGGTGGCCGATATCCGGCTGCCCTTTTTTCTTGATTCCCGGACCATCCGCGTTTCCGCTCGGTGCGAGTCACTTTTCGCGAACCTCGTGACAAATGTCACTGTTCAAAGGTGCGAGCATGCTTTATACTGTAAGCGAGGTGATCATAATGATCTTAATGGAAAACGTAATCAAGCGCTATGGTGAAACGCTCGCTCTAGACCACCTGAACATGGAGGTAGACAAGGGGCAGATCATCGGCTTACTCGGACCGAATGGTGCGGGGAAGACGACGACGATCAAGGCCCTGATCGGACTGACACCGATCGATGACGGAAGGATCGAAGTGTTCGGGATCGAGCAGGATGGAAAGAACCGGGATATCCGTCGGCGACTCGGGCTCGTTACGCAGGAGGTCACGATCTATGAGGACCTTACGACGAGAGAGAACCTGATGTTTTTCGGCAGTCTCTACGGGCTCGATAAGGACGTATTGGTCAAACGACTGCAGGAGGTCGCCGAACTGATCGGATTAGAAAAGCACTTGCACGCTCGACCGAAGACCTTTTCGGGAGGCATGAAAAGACGGCTGAATATCGGGTGCGCGCTGTTGCACGACCCGGAACTGCTCATCATGGATGAGCCGACGGTCGGGATCGACCCCCAGTCGCGGAATCACATCCTCGAGTTCGTTCGCAGGATCGCGAAAGCGGGAACGACGATCCTCTATACGTCGCACTATATCGAAGAGGTACAGGCGATATCCGACCGCGTCCTGATCATGGACCAGGGGCACATCATCGCCCAGGGAACGACGCGGGAGCTCATTAGGACGCTCCAGAACGAAAAACACGTCTTTATCGACGTCGATATAACGAGCGACGAGACGAAAAAGAAGCTCGAAGCGCTCGCTGACGTCAAGCAAGTCCTTATCGTCGACCAGAACTACCACGTCGTCCTGCATCCCGGTGTCCATAAGTTCGATAAGGTGCTCGATCTCGTTCGTTCGGACGGTATTAACGGCGTTACGACCAAGGAACCGAATCTCGAGGACGTCTTCCTCGTGCTAACGGGCAAAAAGTTAAGGGACGGTGAAGCGGTATGATCCTTAAGTATCTCTTCCTTCGCATGCGCCGGGACTATCTCGGACACATCCTTTTGACGCTCTTCCCCATCCTTTTGATCACCGTGTTCTCCTTCATCTATCAGGATACGGGTCAGGATATGTCGGGGCTCAAGGCATTTCTTACCATCGGGTTCGTTCTGATGTTCCAGTACTTCGCAGCGACCTATACGACCGAGTACGTCCATAAGGATATCGCGACGCCCATGAAGGATCGGTTGCTCGCGAGTCCGACGAACACGTCGAGCTTTCCCTTGCAGACGACGTTCATGGCGTCCTTGATCGTATACTTGCAGTCACTGGTAGTCCTTCTCTATGCCAACTATATCCTTGGCGCTGAGATCGAGCACTTCTGGACGCTGTTACCGGTGTTCTACCTAGCCGTGCTGCTCGCACAGCTCATCGCCGGCTTGATCGTGCTTTTAAGCCGTAGCCTATCCCTCGGTTCGGGAGCGATGATCGGTATGGGCGTGCTCTTTCCGTTTCTGGCCCAGTTCAACACCGAGCTTCCCGACAACGCCGTGCTCAACTTTTTCCGTGACTACGGAACGCCGATGTCCCTATCCTTCCAGGCGATCGACGGCATCCGGTATGGACACGGCGATGACGTTTTCGTGGCGCTTCTGATCCAGGCCATCCTGATCGTTGCCCTCTTGATCGCGATGCGGCTTCTGACCAGGAAGGTGATCCGATGACGCTCTTCGTTACGGCTCTTAAAAGGAGCTTTCATTCGGTCGCGAATGTCATCATCATCATGGTCCTACCGCTCGCCTTCGTGCTCTTTCCCATTTACGAGCCGACCGATATCCCCCAAGGCCTGTACTGGTATGGCCTGATCGTCCTGTTTTCGGCCTTTCTTCTCGCCAAGCAGCTGATCGATAATCGGACGAATCGGACGATCATCCGGATCGCGGCTTCGCCGATCAGCCATTTCCGGTATCTCGCCATACACCTTTTGTCGTTTACGGTCATTCTATGGATACAGAACACGGTGTTCTTTATCGTCATGAAGCTCTACTGGGGGGATGCCATCGAGAGCGCCTTCTGGACCCTTTCCCTGTACTATGTCCTGAGCGTCACGATGATCGCCCTATGCCTCTTTTGGAACAGTCTCTTTCGGACCTACTATACGTCCCTGGCGTTTTTCGCCGGTGTCGCCTCCCTTTTGACCATGATCACCGGCGTGACCGTACCCCTGGACGTATTACCGGACTCGATCCTCGAGGTCGCCCGCTTTTTACCGACATACTGGTTCGCCTATGGCCTCGAAATGGTGTATAATGGTCATGTAAACGACGTCCTGACATCGCTTTTGATCATGCTGATCTTCGCCGTGTTATTCCTGGTCGTCGGGAGTCGAAGGAGGCTTTGAAATGGCGCGACATACGGACTGGATCCCATACAGCGCGATCTTTATATTCGGTCTTGTCCTCCAGTTCGTTTTGTTGTTGTCCTTTAAAACCGTGGATTTCACTACCACGGTTTTTATTCTATTCCTGGTTTTCGTTCTTTTGATCGCCGCGCGCTTGCGCTTCAGGATACCCGATCGGACGCTCTGGATCGACGCTCTGATCCTGTTTATTATCGCGTATCTATATCCGGAAACGACCTGGTTCATCCTGCCGTTCCTTTTTCTCGTTTCCGCTAAGGGGAACTTCAGAGCGCTGATCATCGCTTTGGTCGTCCTGTTCGTTTTCGGGGACGGTGAGCCTTTGCTCTATGTCCTGTCCTTGGCAGCCTGTCTTCTCGGCTCGATGCTCTACCTATCACACGACAAGTACGAACGTCTGATCCAGAATAATGACGGGCTTAGAAAGCGCATCTACGAACTCGAACTGCGTCAGGACGGACTTATGAAGGACATGACGTCAACCGAGCAGGACGCCGTCATGGCGGAAAGGCGGAGGGTTTCGGAAATGCTCCATGACGACCTCGGACACGAATTGACCGGGGCACACCTCGCCCTGAAGGCCTATGCGCACCTATCGGGTAGGGATGATGCGAAAGCGGAAGAGATGTTATCGAGTGCCCTGCAAAGGCTCGATCGGGCCTTAACGCGATTAAAGGAAACCGTCCACGCGACCGAACCGAGCGAGGCCTACGGCCTAGCGTCGTTCATAAGAACCATCGAGACCTTCGATGACTACGGCATCGACTATGAATACCGGGGCGACTTTGAGGATGTTCCCGCTTACGTCTGGAAAAACCTCGGTTCGACGCTAAAGGAAGGGCTTACCAACATACGTAAGCACGCGCGCCCGACTTTCGTCAGGATCGAGCTCATATCGACGGGAACGATCGTCCGATTGTCGATCGAAAATGACGGTATCAGATCCGATCGCGCAGCATCCGAAGGAAACGGCCTTAAGTACATGCGGAAGCGCTATGAAGCCGTTGGTGGTAGTCTGAGCGTACAGAAGGGCGATACGTTTCTGCTCATCGTCGTATTGCCGATCAGGAGGGTGACATGAAACTGATTATCGTTGATGATGATCCGATGGTCTGTGATAGTTTCGAGATCATCCTTTCGAGTGAAGCGGATTTCGATGTCATCGGAACCGCCCACAACGGGAAAGAAGCGATCGAGTTCGTCGAAGGCAGAGAGGTAGACCTCATCCTGATGGATATCGCGATGCCCGTCATGACGGGCATCGAAGCGACGCGTATCCTAAAGCGGAAGCATCCTGAATTAAAGATCGTCATGTTGACGACGTTTCTGGACTATCGGAATATCCACCAGTCACTCCAAGCCGGGGCGGACGGCTACCTGCTCAAATCCGATGATTCACAGAAACAGATCGATACCATTAGGATGATCAAGGAAGGACACGCCGTCCTCAGCCCACGAGCTCTAAAAAAGCTTACCGACCGTCAAGCGATGGAAGAGCTGACGCCAAGAGAAAACGACATCCTCGAACTCGTCGCCCAGGGGCTTACGAACAAGGAGATCGCCGCGACGCTCTACATGAGCGAAGGGACGATCCGGAATATGATATCGATCATTTTGGATAAGCTCGAACTCAGGGATCGCACGCAGCTCGCGATCTACTACTGGCAGCACAGAACATAGATAGGAGGGATCTTTCATGGTTATGGTTCTCGGGATCTATTTCCTGGTCGTTTCGATCGTCGTTACCTGTTTTCAGGTCGCGATCTTTTTCGGGGCACCGCTCGGAGCGTACACGCTCGGCGGAAAATACCCTGGTGTTCTACCCAAAGATAAACGGATCCTCGCCCTGATCCAGGTCGTGGTTCTATGGGGGTTCGTGTATATCGTCCTGGTCGAGTCGAACATCCTCGGCTCCGGTGTTGAGACGGTCGGTTCCGTCGGTATCTGGTTCGTGGTCGTGTTCTTTTTATTGGGTTCGATCGCCAATCTGACCTCGCAGAGTAAACCCGAACGTCTCTTATGGGGTCCTGTCAACGTCCTGACGTTCCTGGCGGTACTGCTGATCGCGGTGCTCTAGGTCGCGTGCTCTGTCCTTTTATCGTAAAAAAAACCGAATGATCGGGACATGAACGAACGATATAATGTATAATCTAGATAAATAGGATCCATTCTGGAGGAACGGATGAATAGAGTAGCGATTATCGGCGCCGGACTGACCGGGCTGAGTGCGGGGATCGTCCTGCAGGAACACGGGATCGATACGGAGATCTTCGATATGGCACCATGGCCCGGTGGCGTCTGCACGGCGTGGACGAGGAAGGGGTATACGTTTGATGGTTGTATCCACTGGATGGTCGGGACGAGGAAGGGCGAACCGATGCGAGCAACGTATGAGCGCGTGCACGCGCTCATGCCGGACACGGAGATCCATCACCTCGATTCGATCCATCTCGATATCGACGGTGAGATCCACGTCGTTCCCCTCCAGATCGATCGATTCAGGGCTTTTTTACTTGAAATCGCCCCGGAAGACGAAAAGGCGATCCGTCACATGTGTAGGACGATCGAGCGTGTTTCGAGGAGCGAAATGGTTCCCGGAAGACCCAAGAGCCTAAAGGGATTCGTCCATATGATGACCAAGGGCCGCGGTTTCATGGTGACGCTTATCAAGTATATGAACCGGACCGTTCGTGCGTATTGTCGTCGATTCACCAGTGATCGCGTCGTTTCGATCATCCATCACCTGATGGGGCCGGATATGTCTGCGTTCGCTCTCTTCATGATGCTCGGCATGCGCATGGGACAAAACGGAGGATTCCCGATGGGGGGAGCGAGGGATATGATCGCGCGCATGTCCGAACGGTATCTTGCTCTCGGGGGCACGCTGACGCTCAATACGAGAATCGATGAGATCGTAGTCAAGGAAGGTGCGGCCGTCGCCGTACGGAGTGGCGAACGGACGTACTCTACCGGCCACGCCATCGCTGCCTGCGATATGTATGATACGCTCAAGCGCATGCTCAAAGGGAAGTATCCCCATGAGACGCTCGATCGGATGCTCAGGGAGGCTCCGCTTTTCGATCCGATCATGCTCGTTTCTCTGGGGTTGAATCAACGCTTCGACATGCCCTACGACACGCTGGTACCGATCCCTAATCCGATCGATACCGGCGATTCTAAAACGAATCGACTGTACGTTCGTTCGTTCGCTTTTGAGCCGACTTTCGCACCCGAAGGATCGATGAGCATCATGGTTACCCTGCCGGCGATCTTCGACTACTGGCAAGAACTCAGGACGAATGATTTACAGGCCTACCGTGAAACGAAGGGCCGAATTGCGCGTGACGTCATCGCTGCGCTCGAGGACGTCTACCCGGGTCTTCGTGAGTCGGTCGAAGTCATCGATGTCGCGACGCCAGCGACCTATTATCGCTTGAACAATCTTCATAGGGGTTCCTGGGAAGGCTTTCTACCGGTACCGGGATCACTTAGGACCGTCATCGAGAAGAGCGTATCCGGTATTTCCAATCTCGTGCTTGCCGGTCAGTGGGTGACTCCCGGGGGCGGTATACCACCAGCGATCATGGGGGGGATCGATAGCGCCGAGCGTATCATCAGGCAGATGAGGAAACGGAAGGGCTGAAATGAAGACGCTTAAATCCTGTTCGTAGTCGCTTCGATCATACTCGCGACCACCATCAGTGGCGTCGTTATGACCCTGATAAATAGATGGAACAGCTGATCGATCGACCGGTCGAAGCCAGCGACCTCGATGACATGCCGGAGTGGACGTATACGGGAAAAGTGAAGACCGCTTCCGGTTTACGTTAAGTTCCAAGAGATCGTTGCCGAGCAATCTTGGACGTTGACCTGGTTACGGGAGCGACCCATTCAAGTAAAGCGATCATCCTCACTGTCACGGATGCGCTTTCTAGCGATCAAATGATATAGAATGCAAAAAGGAGATGAACGGCGTGAAAGGAATCGTGCTCTACAAGAGCAAATACGGGCATACGCTTCGCTATGCCACATGGCTTTCGGAAGCTCTGGATTGGGAACTCAGGGAACTATCCGATTTCAAAAAGAAGGAAGTCGGATCCTATGAGAGTGTCGTATTCGGCACCGGTGTCTACATGAATCGGATGAAAGGCATCGGACGCGTCAAGAGACTGTTCCGCGATAAACCGATCACCATATTCGCTTGTGGCGGAAACGATGGAGTCGAAGAGGAAATCGAACGGATCAGGACGAGGAACCTGTCCAGGGATGAACAGGATTTCCATGCGTTCTTCTATCTGCCTGGTGGACTGGATTTCACGAGGGTCAAAGGGCCGATGGGCTGGATGATGCGGCTCAGCAGTCGCATGATCGAAAAGAAAAAGAATCGTACTCAGGAGGAAGAGGACTTCCTGAAAGGATTTAACGACCCTACCGATCTCGTTGACCGTAAACACATCGAGCCGATACTCGATCACATCAGGAAGCGTCAAGGATAGTGGGATGAGATGATCGCTTCCCGCGGTCAAATAAAGTATCGGATATCGATAAAAGTATGCTTTGATTCTAATAAACGAGAGACGACGTGCGGAAATGACAGTTCCCACGAAAAAAGGAGAGACGGTCATGTCGAATCTTACTGAACGGATCGGATCCTGGTTAGTACGAAACGGTCGCGAGCTCGAGGTTGAAACCTATCGCTATCTCTATGGCCACGGGTCCAAGGAAAGCGTCATCGAAGCGCTAAAGGCCTATCAGAACGAGGATGGCGGGTTCGCGCACGGACTCGAACCCGACTTCTGGACGCCAACGAGCAATCCCATCGATACGTGGACGGCGACGAATACCCTTCGTCTACTCGATCTTAGTCCTGAGCACGAGATGGTTCGAACGGTTCTTTCCAATTTAGCGGCCACGCCATACAAGGAAAAGGGGATCTATTACTTCCGAATCCCTGAAAACAATGCCTATCCGCACGCACCCTGGTGGCACTATACCGATGAAAACAGGATTGCCGGATACAATCCGACGGCATCGCTCGTCGGCTTTATTCTCAGACACGCTGACAGGGCTTCATCGCTCTATGAAGAGGCGCACGCTACCTTTGAGACCCTGATCGAGGATTTCCAAAAAAGACCGACGGACGAGGTCCATGAACTGAGATGCTTCATCGAGCTCTATCTCGATCTCTACGATATATTCGATCTCACAGAGCTGCAAAGGAAACTATCGGAACAGGTGGAAAGGATCGTCGATCACGATGAAAACGCCTGGTTCAAGACGTATACGCCAACACCGACTCAGTTGGTCAGGAGTCCCGAGACTCCCGGTTATGAGCGCATCAAGGACCTTTTACACCGCGAGATCGACATGATCAAGGGCTTCCTCGAGCAGGAACTGCGCTGGCACGTCACCTGGTCTTGGGGCCAGTACGAGGAAGCCTTTGAAAAAGCGAAAAAGGACTGGGAGAGCGTGCTCGCATTGGGCTCGCTCATGCTACTCGATCGTTTCGATCGAGCATGAGCGACGCGACGATCACTAGGTGACTGCTACTCGCCAGGAATAGAACCGAGTATACTTCTGAATATTCTATGACGCCCACTGTCATAGCCTCCGAAAAGGGTGATCGTCCGCCTTATATCCTGTTGCGCGATCCTTATCGTTTCATCTTCCGTTTCATAAACGCGTTCTCACTCGATAACCAGCGGGTCGAAAGGGTAGGTCACGCCGGAAATAGTCCGCGATTTTTTTGTTTTATAGGGCCTTTTTGATCGCGCTTTGTTTTCCGTCTTGTCGCTTGTAGTTTCATCCAAAGTATCATATAATGAATGAGACG
>JBKHFR010000031.1:0-13856 GCA_046540115.1 Acholeplasmataceae bacterium
CGGGAATTCGGCCTAGAAGTCTTTGAAAAGCACGGTGTCCTGACGGTAGGGGAGACGATCTTCGTAACGCCAGAGGAAGGTCTTCGCTATACCGCTACGGATCGCCACGAGCTCGACATGGTCTTCCATTTCGCCCACATGGGCGTCGATAACATCAACAACAAGTGGTTCATCATCCCGTTCCGTCCCCGCAGGCTCAAGCTCATCCTCGATCAGTGGCAACGCGGTCTCGAACCGAACGGATGGAACGCGCTCTATCTCGAGAATCACGACCAGCCGCGCAGCCTGAGCCGCTTCGGCGACGACAAGAAATACCGGGAGGAAAGCGCGAAGATGCTTTCCGCTCTCCTGCTCTTGCAGCGCGGCACGCCCTTCATCTACCAGGGCCAGGAGATCGGGATGAGCAACGCGCGCTTCGAAGAACTCTCTCAGTATCGGGATGTCGAGACTAAGAACATCTACCAAATCGGCCGGAAACGGCTCAAGCTATCGCACCGGCGCATGATGAAGAAGATCAAGTACATGAGCCGCGACAATGCCCGTACGCCGATGCAGTGGGACGATACGACATTCGCCGGCTTTTCCGAGAAAGCATCGTGGATCGACGTTAACCCGAACAAGGACTACGTCAACGTCAAGGCTCAGGAGAAGAACCCCCATTCGATCCTCAACTTCTACCGGCAACTGATCGAGATCCGCCAGAGTTCCCAGGCGCTCAAAGAAGGCGACTACGAGCTCTATTTCAAGCGACATAGAAGGCTCTACTGCTTCAGCCGGAAATCCGGCGATGAGATGTACCTCGTTCTAGCCAACTACGCCAAAAAAGCGACGCGCTTCGGCATGCCGAAAGAACTGAAGAACTACGCCTTCAAGCTGATCCTCTCGAACTACGAGCACTCGTCGAAAGACGATATCACGGTGCTCAAACCCTATGAGGTCCGCATCTATTCCAAGCGCTAAAAAACACCGACGGGTCATCCGTCGGTGTTCCTTTCTTAGTTAGGAGAATAGGAAACTGAATAGCGGCGTGATCCGAACGATGATCGGTACGATGATCAGCGAGACGATCGACATCAGCTTGATCAAAATATCGAGCGCCGGTCCTGCCGTATCCTTAAAGGGGTCGCCGACCGTATCCCCGGTCACGGTAGCCTTGTGCGTCTCCGAGCCCTTACCGCCTAGATTCCCCTCCTCGACGAATTTCTTGGCATTATCCCAGGCGCCACCGGAATTGGCCATGAAGACCGCGAGCATGATCGAGGATACCAATCCGCCGACGAGCAGCCCGCCGAGACCCTGGACGCCGAGCGTGACGCCAGCAATGATCGGCGACAGCACCGAAAGCGCTGCCGGAAGCATCATCTCCCGAAGGGCGGCCTTGGTCGAGATATCGACGCACTTCGCGTAATCGGGTAACGACGTGCCCATCATGATCTCCGGGTCGTTCCTGAACTGATCACGGACCTCTTCGATCATTTCGTTGGCTGCTCGTCCGACCGACTTGATGACCAGAGAAGAGAACAGGTAGGGTAGCATCGCCCCGATGAAGACGCCGATGAGCACGCCCGGCTGGAGGATGTCGATCCCTGCTCGTTCAGAAAGCCCAGCCGACTTTTCGAAGGCGAAGAACAGTCCGACGGACGTCAGCGCTGCCGATCCGATGCAGAACCCCTTACCGATGGCCGCCGTCGTGTTCCCGACCGAATCGAGCTTGTCGGTAACTTCCCGGACGGAAGAGTCGAGCTTAGACATCTCGGCGATTCCGCCGGCATTATCGGCGACCGGCCCGTAGGCATCCACGGAGATCGTTATACCGGCCGTTGAGAGCATGCCGACGGCAGCTAGTGCGATCCCGTACATGTCGCCGGTAAAAAGATAGGATAGGATGATCCCACCCGTCAGGGCGACGATGGTCAGAAAGGTCGACTGCATCCCGACACCGAAACCGGCGATGACGTTGGTCGCGTGACCCGTTTTCGATTGCTTTACGATGTGCTTGACGTGCCGGTAGTCACCGGACGTATAGTATTCGGCGATAAAGCCGATAGCGACGCCGACGACAAGCCCGGCCGTGATCGCGCCGAAGACGCCCCAGGCCCTCGTTCCCGAGAAAAAGAGGAAACTGAATATGAGGCTAGAAAGCATCATGATGAAAGCGGCGATATAGGTCGAGATCGACAGCGCTTTCTGTGGGTTCATCCAGTTTCTCATCCGGACGAAGAAGACGGCGAGTACCGCCGAAAGCGTACCCATGCCGGCGATCATGAGCGGAAAGATAACGGCTTTCACCGTTTGTCCGAGCTCGCTGGCCGTAATCGGGATCGTACCCGATAGAATCTCGGCCGGATCGATCTGCACGAAGGCATAGAGACCGAGCGTCAGGGCTGAAATGATCGAACCGATATAGGATTCCGTCAGGTCGCTACCCATGCCAGCGACATCGCCGACGTTATCCCCGACATTGTCGGCGATGACGGCAGGATTGCGTGGATCATCCTCGGGTATGCCCGATTCGACCTTACCGACGAGATCGGCTCCGACATCAGCCGCCTTGGTATAGATCCCGCCGCCGACGCGTCCAAAGAGCGCGATCAGCGAGGCTCCAAGCCCATAACCGGCGACGGTATTGACGGCATGCGTGAGGGCACGATACTGCTCGTGCGGATCGGAGGATGTGCCTCCGAATGCGAGGTAGAAGACCGCGAACAACAGGGCTAATCCGAATAGACCGATGCCGACGACGGTCAGCCCTAGAACGGATCCACCACTGAACGCCACCCGTAGTGCGGCTGGCATCCCGACCTTTTTCGCGGCTTCGGTCGTCCGTGAGTTCGCCTTGGTCGCCGTGTGCATCCCGACCCAGCCGGCGAATCCCGAGAAAAGGGCACCGACCATGAACGCGATCGCCGCGCGCCAACCGACGCCTTCCGCCTCTTCAAGAGCGGGGATTAGCCCCGTTAGGGCGAGGATCGCGCCCACGACGATGGCGAAATAGATGATGATGCGGTACTGGCGGCGCATGAAAGCCAGTGCGCCTTCGTGTATATAGGACGAAATTTCTTTTATGCGGTCGTTCTCGACCTTGATCGCTGTGATCTTACGGTTTAAAGCGAGGGCATAGAAGAGCGAGATGAGTGCGAGGACCATAATCGCACCGAGGAAGATGAGGGTCGTTGATAGTCGTTCGAAAAGCATTGTGTTCGACTCCTTTATGAGTGGTATCGGACGGATTCACATCGGTAAGTCACGGATGTCTCGTGCTGTGAATCGTGCTCACTATTACCATTGTATCACAAGAAGAAAAAAATGAAAGGTCATTTTTGAGGACCCCTATGGTATCAGCACGGATTGATGCAGAAGCCGAGAGCCTCGAGTCTGTCCTGAGGGCGGCGAGAAGCTGCGATAGCACAGCGCTGAGCAGCGCAGTTCGGACGATCCGATCCTTTTTTTACCGTCTTAGCCCCTAGCAACAACAAAAGCTAACCCGTCAACCATTTTAATCTGAACGAGGTTTCCCCGATACCGGCAATAGTGGTATAATGGTTTTAGATCGGCCGTTTCGTGAAAGGAGATTTCCATGAAAAAGGACTACGTCGTTCCCCCCTTTAAGATCAGGATGGTCGAACCGCTCAAAAGCATAACGCGTCAGCAACGCATCGAACGGCTCGAAGAAGCGGGCTACAATCCCTTTTCGCTCAGGAGCGAAGACGTCTATATCGACCTACTAACGGACTCCGGTACCGGCGCGATGAGCCAGCGCCAGTGGGCGGCGATGCTCGAAGGCGATGAGTCCTATGCCGGTTCACGGAGCTTCTATGCGCTCGAAAAAACGGTACGAGAGATCACCGGATACGAATACGTGATCCCCGTCCATCAGGGTCGGGGAGCCGAACAGGTGCTACTCCCTTTACTCGTTCCTCGTAAAGGCATGTATTTCATCAGCAACACCCATTTCGATACGACCCGGGCGCACGTCGAACTGGCCGGTGCGAGAGCGATCGACCTCCCGCTTCCCGCCAGCAAGGACAGCGAGAGATACCACCCGTTCAAGGGCAATTTCGACCTCGAACAGCTCGAGCGCGTCATCAGTGAAAAAGGCAAGGAAAACATCGCTGGTATCATCATGACCATTACGAACAATTCGGTCGGCGGACAACCGGTAAGCCTCGAAAACATGGAGGCCGTGCGCCGGATCGCCGATCAATCGGGTATTCCCGTCCTAATCGACGGAGCGCGCTACGCCGAGAATGCCTATTTCATCGCCCAGAGGGAACGGAAAAACGCATCGATCGCCGCGATCCTAAAAGAGACCTTCAGCTACGGCGATGTGCTTCTGATGAGCTCGAAAAAGGACGGATTGGTCAATATCGGCGGGCTGATCGCGATCCGAAAGGATGAATCCCTCTATCAGCGTTGCCGTACCGCCGTCGTCCCGAAGGAAGGCTTCCCGACCTACGGTGGATTATCGGGGCGCGACATGGCGGCGCTATCCGTCGGCTTAAGGGAAGCGATCGAAGAGGACTATCTCGCCCACCGGATCGACGAAGTGAGGTATCTCGGTGACAGGCTCCGTGATGCGGGGATACCGATCCAGTATCCGACCGGCGGGCACGCCGTATTCGTTGATTGCGGGAAGATCGCAGCGCACATCCCCTATGACCAGTTTCCCGCGCAGGCCGTCGTCAACGCGCTCTATGTCGAAGGCGGCGTACGTGGCGTCGAGATCGGGTCCTTCATGCTCGGTAGAGATCCGGATACGAATAAAAACATCCGGAGCCCGAAGGAATTCATGCGTCTCGCCATTCCGAGACGAACCTATACGTACTCGCACCTCGACCATGTCGCTGACGCGCTCATCGCCGTTTCTAAGCGCGCTCACGAGCTCTCAGGCCTCGAGTTCACCTATGAACCTCCGATCCTAAGGCACTTCACCGCACGACTGCGACCTGTAAGCGAGCGGAACCGCTAGCACCACGGCACCAGGCATCGACCGAGCTGAGGACCCAACGGGGAACCGACTTTTCGTAGACAGCCAAAGATATGAAACGAGACAAACGTTTTTCCGTTATAACCCGGATGAAAAGCGTACCGGTCGCGAACAGCGCCATGCCAAGGTTGATCTTTTTCCCCAGATGATTCAAAAAAGCGATTCTCGGTTCACCCGTAGCGATCCGGATCCCTATTTTTCCTACCGTCCGTTGGACGGTTAATCCAGTAGAAGTGAGGTCGAAGCCTTGAAAAAACTCAGAGCACGTCTGGCCAAAGCTAAGAGCAGGATCAGCATCAGGACCTACAAGCAGCCGCTCATGTTCGTCATCGGGATCATGATCATGATCAATCTCGTTATTCTCGTCGTCGCTGCGCTGATCGCCGTTGTCATCGACGACACTTTCGAAAACTGGATCGACGCATTCGCCAACGGCAGTCTGAAATGGATGTTGACGCCGAACGCGATCCTCGATATCGATCGTCCGGAAACGCTCTTTCTAGCCGTGGTCGTCCTGATCATCGGCATCGTCCTTTTTTCTGGAACGATCATCGCCCTGACGACCAACGCCATCAAGGACTACTTCGAAGGCAAGAAATCCGGATCGGGTCGGATCCACCTCGACCAGCACGTCGTCATTCTCAACTGGAACAACAAGGTTCCCGAGCTCGTTTCCGATCTCGTCTACCTCGAGGATCGTAATGTGACGATCATGATCCTCGCCGATGTCGACAAGTCGTATATGGAAAGACAGATCGTCAACGCCCTAAAAGAAGAGGGCCGAAAAAAGATCGAACGCCTCAACGTGCTCGTGAAACGCGGTGACCCGATGCTCGATCGGAACCTATCGGATATCGCGGTCGCCAAAGCCCAGTCCGTCATCATCATGAACCCTGAATCGCACGACCTCGTACTCGATGACATGTCGAAAAGCGATCTGTTCGTCATCAAGATGATCCTCGCTCTAGGTCCGATCGACTTCATCTATGAACCACCGATCGTCGTCGAGATCAAACGCTTTGAAACGAAAAGGAAGGTCGAGATCCTCGCCGATCGCGTCCGCTCCCTTGCCGAGCATAAGGTCCTCCCGATCTGTTTCGATAAGCGTCTCGGCCAGATCATCGCTCAGACTCTGGTCGACCACCGGATGGTAGACATCTATCTCGCGCTTTTCTCATTCGACGGATCCGAGGTCTACTATCTACCGGAAACGAGTTTCAAGGAATGCATAGAGCACCATTCGCATGCGATCCCGCTTGCTCGTCACGGCGACGGACTCTACGTTCTTTCGCCCACTGACCGGACCAAGCACTTTCGCTCCGATCACGCCTTCGAACCGCTCGCGCTGAACGCCAAACCTTTCAACGAAAGCGTAGAGTTGTCGGTCTATATCGTCGGCAAGAACAACAAGCTCGAATTCATCCTCGCTTCCTTAACGGCCTATCAGCGGATGCACGAGAGTTCATTCAAGGCCCAGTGGATCGATGACGATGACATCCTGTCGCTAACCGCACGGCTCAACGAGAGCCATGAGCCTGCCGTGCTCCTGCTATTGAGCGACGAGGCTCAGGACCGGGATGCGCTCGATGCCAACGTCATCGATAACCTGATCCATTTCGAAGGGAACCTCGAGAACCCCCGCGTCAGTGTCATATGCGAACTCCTCGATCCCGCCAACGAACCCATCGTTAAAGGGTTCAACGTCAAGAATACCATCATCTCGAACCGGATCATCTCGCTACTCATCAGCAAGCTCGCGCTTTTCAAAGAAACAGCGGCATTCTATGAGGAGCTGCTAACGATCGATGCCGATGAAGCGGGTAATGACGACCAGGCGATCACGATCAAGTATGCGCGCGATGTTTTAAAGGATAGTTTTCCGATCGCCTTTAAGTCGCAGAAACAGCTCGTCGAATCCATCGACCTCGCTTTCGAACGCACCTACGCGCTTCTCGGCTACTATCACGACGAGAAGCTCGTCGTGCTCGAGGGTGACCTGCATACTGAAAGCGAACTCGTTCTCGAACAAGATGACGCCTTGATCCTGATCAGAATATGACAAAGGAGTCCGAACGATGAAAACGAATAAGGATACCGAAAACAGATTGAATGACACGAAACGCTACGAGACCGTCGTCGAACGACTACGCCAGCGCGGTGTCGGTCTCGATGACATCGCTAGCATCACATACGAACTCCAGGCGGAGTACGTGCCGGAGCTCTCGATCGAGCTCTGCCTCGAACACGTCAATAAGGTCGTGATGAAAAGGGAGGTGCAGAATGCCGTATTGACGGGCCTTGAGCTCGATATGCTCGCAGAAAAGGGCCTGATCTCCGAACCCCTTTCGAGTATGTTGCTCGAGGACTACGGCCTCTATGGCGTCGATGAGGTTCTCGCCCTAGCGATCGTCAACGTCTACGGTTCGATCGGGCTTACGAACTTCGGATACGTCGATAAGTCGAAGCTCGGCGTCATCAAAAAGCTCGATGAATCGGGTAAGTCCCAGGATGTCTGCCACACGTTCCTCGACGATATCGTCGGTGCGATCGCCGCTGCGGCGGCGAGTTCACTCGCGCATCGCTACGCCTACTGAGATGCGTCTATTGAAGCGGATTCTTCTCATCCTTTTCGCCATCGTCGCCCTGATCGCGGTGATCGGCTTTGCCTATCTCGAGTATTCGACCTATGAGCCCGTCGGCGTCGAGGATGCGATTAAACGCGCGACCGATGAAAAGGACTACTATTACTTTAGGCACGATGACGCTAGAGCCAACGTCGTTTTCTATCCGGGTGGACTCGTCGAACCCGAGGCCTACGCGATCTTCGCTGCGGAACTGAGCGAAATCGGAGTCAATGTCTACGTCATGCGCATGCCGTTTAACCTAGCGATTCTTAAATCGGACGCTGCGGAAATACTCGAAGGGACGAACGACCTTCCCTTCGTGCTGGCCGGCCATTCCCTTGGTGGCGCTTCGTTGAGCATCTTTTTAGAAAGCAATGAGGGCTTCGCCGATTTTTTAATCCTTCTCGCATCCTACCCGGCCGCTTCGGCTGACCTGTCGGATCACGAGCTAGCCGTTCTTTCCCTCTATGGAACAGAGGACGGCGTACTCGACATGAAGGCCCTAAAAGAGACCGAGGACCTCTTACCGAACGATACGACCTACTACGAGATATCCGGTGGTAACCACGCCTATTTCGCCAACTACGGAAAGCAGAGGGGCGATGGCAGCGCGACGATCACGCCAAAACAACAGCGAGAAACTACGATCAGCCGGATCGAAGAATTCCTCGCCGTTCTGAACTAGGCAACGGATTAACGAACTGAGAAAGCCTTGCGCTTTCTTTTTTATACGAACAGAAACAGCGATAGCAAGAGTACGTAGAGAATGAATAGGTAGTTCGCGTTTTCGAAGGTGACGTTGAACGAACGCAAGAGCCGGATCGGACCGTAGTCCTTTCTGATGACGTAGCGGTAGAAAAGATAGCCGATCAGGAAATAGAACAGGTATTCGAAAACGTTCATGGGATCGGTGACCGAAACGTAGGAAAGGTCGACGCCAAAAAGGTAATCGGCTAACGGAAGATAGAATATACCGATGGCAACGCAGAGGACGCCGAGAATGCTCATGCCGAGCAGCTGCAAGCCATTCCGCGTTCTAGTTACGGCTTGTTTCGGGCCGAAAAGGATCATCGAGAACTTGATGAACGAGGTGATCGTACCGAGATTGATCGCTGTAAAAAGCGCCATCTTCACCGGGTCATCCTGGAAGGCGTACTTGACCATGGTCTTAGAAACGAATCCGTTGAAAAAAGGAGCGCCACTGATCGAGAGCATGGCGATGACAAGGAGCACAGACAGATAGGGCATGGTCCGAAAAAGGCCGTGGATCCGGTCGTATTTCTTGGTCCGGTAGGTCGCGATGATGACGCCGGCACAGAGGAAAAGCAACCCTTTGAACAGGGCGTGGTTAAGGACGTGCAAAAGGCCACCGAAATAGGAAAAGTCAACGGCAGAGGACAGTCCCATCAGCATGATCCCGACCTGTGAGATCGTGTGATAGGCGAGGATCTGCTTGAGATCCTTTTGTGTCAGAGCGAAAACGACGCCGATGAAGGCGGTGATCGTCCCGAGCCAGAAGAAAACGTCGTGCATCGCGTAGTCGGCTAGGGCAAACATCTCCCGGTTTATGCGGATGAACAGGTAGAGCGCTCCCTTGACGATCAGTCCCGACAAAAGCGCCGAGATCGTCGACTGCGCGACTCCGTGAGCCCGCGGTAACCACATGAAAACGGGGAAAAGCGCGGCCTTCACGCTGATCCCGCTCATCATGAATACGTAGGCGAGTCTGACCGTATCGGTCGCGCTGTGAAAGGCCATCTCTTCCGTTAGAATCGCGATATTGATCGTGCCGTAGGCATAGTAGATCAGGATGATCCCGATCAGGAAGAACATCGCAGCGACCGTATTCAAAAGCAGGTAGTAGATCCCGGCACGAAAGGATTTTCCTGTTTTTTTATAGGCGATCAGAATGGTGACGAGAACGGTCGTCAGTTCGAGAAAAACGAAGAGATTGAAAAGGTCATTGGTCTGGATAAGGGCGAGAAAGACGCCCTCTAGGAACATCAGAAAGAAGATGAACTGGGTCTGGCTCTTATTGGTCCGATAGGTGTAGAGCGCGATGACCGTCCACATCAGGATCGACAGACCGACGAAGGTCAGTGACAGGTCGTCATTAAAGAAACTGATGGCGAACCGGGCATCCAGATTCCCGAAAACGAGCAGGGCGTCCTCAGGGTGCTCACCGATATGTAGCGCATAGAGGACGAACAGGACGATCAAGGCGAGCTGAGCGACGAAGATCGTGCTGACCGAGCGCTCGTTTTTAAAGAGATAGACGATGAGCGCGGAGAGGATCGGCACGAAAACGAACAGTATGGGTACGTACGCCATGTCAATCCTCCTTATTCAGGACGGTCTTCCATTCGATGCTGCCGTAGTGATGGAAGATCTTGATACAGAGCATGAGCGCGAGCGACGTGATCGTCGAACCGATGACGATCGTCGTGATCATGAGCGCCTGTGGTAGCGGGTCAACGACTTCCGGGTTGCTATCGCTCATGATCGGGATCGCTCCACCCTCGAGGTTGCCGAGATTAAGGAAAAGCAGGATGATGCCCGCTTCGATGATCGTCACGCAGAAGACGGATTTGATGATGTTCTTGCTCGTAGCGAGCCCGTAGACGCCGATCAGGATGACGATGAAGGTTAGGATCGGATTCATTAGCGTCCCTCCTTTAGGAAAGCCGTGAAGATGGCGACGAGCCCGAGCGAGACTTTCGCGCCGATGATGACGTTCAAAAGCATGAGAAAGATCGCCTTGACCTCGACGTTTTCACTAGCGATGAAGTTCGTAAAGGGTCTACCGTCCCGGGTGATGATGCTCAGAAGCGAGAGCGAGACGAGCAGGATGAAGAGGATCTTCTCGATCGTCAGGATGACTCTGACGTCGATCGTCTTCGTGATGTCGATATAGTAGAGGATCAGGATAGCGGTCGCGACGATCGCGCCGCCCTGAAAGCCACCGCCGGGCGATAGGTGCCCGTTGATGATGACATAGAGCCCGAAAGCGAGCATGATCGGGTATAGCAGCCTGCTGAACGTTATGAACAGTTCCGGCGTCCTATACTTGTCGAGCATGAAGTTGGCGTTTTTTTCCTTGATCGTGTGCTTCGAGATCCACATGACGCCGGAAACGGCGATCAACAGGATGCCCGCTTCGAAGAGGCTGTCAAAGAGGCGATAGTCGAGATAGATCGCCGTCACGAAGTTCCGGCTTCCGGTTTCCGCGAAGACGTTCTCGGAGAAAAAGGCTCTTCCGGCATCGTCATAGAAGCCATAGAGGTCCTCTAAAGAGATGACGAATAGGAATAGAATGAGTCCGAGGAGGGGCACTAATAACAGCTTTTTAGTCAACGCTATCACCCTCCTTGAGCGCGATGACGACGATCCGGTCGTTGTCCTTCGCGAGTTTCGCGAGTTCGCCCAACAGGACGTTGCTGTGCTTGCCCTTGAGGATGTAACGGTCGTTTTCGATGTCGTGCATGATGACTAGGTCGACGTTGAGCTGGCTCGTAAGCGTTGACTCGTCCCCTTCGATATCACAGCAGACGTTGAGCTGCAAGTTATAGTTCAGAACGAACTCGTTGAGGACGTCATAGACGTCGCCGATCAGGGACTGATTCGGGTCGATGAAACCGTGAAGCGAACGGTCGAGCACGATGAACTCGCGCTGCCTAGAGATCGAGATGACGTAGATCAATGGGATGATCGCCGAGCCGATCGCGACTTCGGCGATCGCGACATCGGGCGCCTTATTGATGGCATAGAGGGTCGCGGCGATGAGGGAAAACGTCGAGAAGAGGATGATGATCGTGAAGTTCTTCTCGTGCAAAACGATCGCTAGAGCGACGAGAATGAGCAGGACCTGCAGGATCAAGGGGATGAAATCGCTCATGGCCGTTCCTCCTTAGTGACGATCGGTATGCCGGTTAGATAGGCGGAACGGATGTTGACGTGCGAGCTGATCGGATTCGTGATCAACAGGAATAGGATCAGGATGAGCAGGCGAAGGATGAACTCGAAACCGCTCGAGATGAACATGAGGGCGATGAGCACGAGAAAACTCGCGACGGTATCGATGGTCGCTGAGGTCAGGATACGCGTATACATGTTTTTCAAAGAGAAGATCGCGATCATGCCGAAGATGATGAAGAGCCAGGCGAGTACGAGGATCGCATAGGTGAAATAGATCACTTTTCTCGGCCTCCCGTCATGATGAACTTGGATAGGAGCGTCATCGTCAAAAAGCCGATGATGCCATAGGAGATCGCGATATCGAGGAGGATGACGTTATCCTCGATCATCGCATAGATCGTTAGAAAGATGATGACATTAGCCGAAATCAGATTGAGCATGAGGATCCTATCCCAGATCGTCGGCCCCTTCAAGAGGCGGATGAAGGAAGCGATGACGGCGAGAATCAGGATCGCGAGCGTAATATTAAGGAACCAGTCGAGCGTCGTCATGTCTTCCCTCCGTTTTTAGCAGTCGTTCGAACTTATCGCGAATCGCTTTCTCGATCGTCTTCGGATCGGTCTTCGGTTCGGCCAGTGTAAAGACGTAGATCTTAGTCCCGTCGATTTCCACGCTGATCGTGCCGGGGGTCAGCGTGATGGAGTTGGCGACGATACCGACCTGGACCGGATCGAGGAGCTCGAGCTCGATCGTAATGATAATGGGCTCGTACTTACGGGAAAGGATGTTTCCGATATAGACGAACGAAGACCTAAAGATTTCAAAAAAAAGGACGAGCAGGTAATAGGGCAGTTTAACGAGGCGAATGCCGTGATAACGAAAGCCGTGCTCGTCGAAGAGCACGCTGTTCGAAGCGATCGATACGATCAGGGAAACGAATATTCCGAAAAGGATCGTTTCGATCCGGAAATTCAGATTGAGTAAGAACCAGAAGGTCAGGATGATAAGAAAGAAGATCAAGCGCTGTCTAAAGAACTTCATATGTCCCTCCGCGGTATTGTTGTCTAAATTATACCATAGATCCGTCCTAAAAATCACCATCCAATCCCACATAACTGCCGATAATAGCGCCCGTATCCGGTCCTATCGCTAAAGAAACCGTCAAAATTTAAGGGAGCAAGCGATCCGTTGTGAAAAGGCCTCGCCCTACCGCCTTCTTTCAAGCGGAAAGCGGAATGTAACGATCCCTCAGATCATCCGAGCTTTTTGTAGAATCAGAGCGAAAACAAGGACTGGTATATCCTCTGAGCACAGCAAGAGCGCTCGGTTATGGGCCGTTCGGAAAGAATCGTTCCAGCCGTTTTGATCGGCTCGAAAAAGAATTGATCTGAATAAACAAACGATCCCTCTTTTTTAGTCCGAATGTGTTAGAATGGTGGTGTATCCGATCGAGCAACCGGCGGGATGAGCTCGACTCGATTTCCTACTCGGAGTATCCGAGCGTCATCCGCCAACCCGCTAGCCAAAAGGAATGGCTTTTCCCATTCACATGACGACTCAGGAAGGAATGAGCATGGACTACATCACGGCTTTCGAAAGCTATCGGCCCATCAACGAACAGGAAGAAGTCGAGCAACAGGCCATCCTCGACTTCATTTACCGCAACCAGGACGCCCTTTTTCGTACCAACCTCGTCGCCCACGTCACCGCATCGGCGATCATCACGAACGAAGCGATGGACCGGATGCTCTTCGTCTACCACAACATCTATAACTCCTGGTCATGGGTCGGCGGACATAACGACGGCGATCCCGACCTGCTCGCCGTCGCGATCAGGGAAGCGAAGGAAGAAACCGGGCTCAAACGGGTCGAACCCTATTCGCAGGAGCTGTTCATGGTCGACCAGATCTACGTTGAAAACCACGTCAAGCGCGGCAAGTTCGTTCCCGACCACCTCCATCTGAACGGAACGTATCTACTGATCGCCGATGAGCGTGATGCCCTGGCGATCAAGGACGACGAGAACTCCGGCGTACGCTGGTTCGATATCGAGTCGATCCTCGATCACGTCAGCGAACCGCGCATGCTACCCATCTATAAAAGAGCGATCCGCCGCATCGAACGGATCAGACGAAACCGGGATGACCGAACGGTAGGCGATGCCTCCTGAGTTTTTCGGTTTTTTCCATAAAAAGAGGTTATCATTTCCTTTCGTTTGTGTTATCATGGATGTGTAATCGCTTACATCAAGAGACATGGACGCGCATTAATCCAACAGGATCGGCGAGCAGGTAGCATCGATGACCGTTGAAAGGTATGAACCGGATATG
>JBKHFR010000032.1:0-13766 GCA_046540115.1 Acholeplasmataceae bacterium
AAACCGAGGGATCGATCACGATCTATGTCCTCCTCGACGAGGAGACGAACGAAATTCTCGACATCATCGCACCGGAAGACGACTACGGGCATACCTTGAGCTACGCGGAAGGCGACGATGGCGTATTCGACTACGTCGAATCCTTCGAAGGGGAAGAGATCTACGCGCCCGGTGAGGATGACCTGACGGCTGGTGCGACCTGGTCGAAGCAGTTCGTTAACGAGCTGATCGGGGCGCTGTATGAGGTGGTAGAATGAAAAAAAAGGAAAATATCTTTCTTATCGTGAATACCCTGATCATCACGGCGGCCGCGCTCGTATTGATCTTCGGCGTCACGCCGGCTGTTCCTGACGAGCCTAAGGATAGGCTCTTCGGAAAAACGGTCGAACTACGTGACGAGGAAACGATCGAAGAGATCCCGAGCGATAGCGGATTCGCGATCCTAAACGAGTCCTATCAGGCCTACACGCTCTCCGGGGATGAGGTCGGCACGGTTTACCGCGTCATCGCTAGGAACAGCTATCGCTACGACGAGGATGACGATTACGGAGTGATCGAACTGCTCGTCGGTATCCAGGATGAAAGAGTATTCGTCGAAGTCGTCGAGATCCGCCAGACTTCGACCTATCTAGCCGGCATTCAGAACTACGTCTATTCCTTCTATGACGGCGTCGACTACCAGGACGTCGAGGACATCGAGGTCGTTGATCTCGAAGACCCTGAAGCGGGTGCTACCGCTTCCGATAGTACCGCTACGGTCAAGGATCTCGTCTGGCTCGCCGTCGCCCATCACTTCGATCTGGAAACGGAAGAACCCTTCGACCTCTACGAGGAACTATTCGGTGATGACTTCGGGGATAGCGAACCGGATGAGGACTTCGAGCCGACCGGATACGTCCGCTCCAAGGAAACGGTCTACGATCAGGATGAAGAAGTGATCGGCCATCTCTACCGGCTCGAAGGTGAAGGCGAATACGATAACGGTTTCGAGGAAACCGAGGGATCGATCACGATCTATGTCCTCCTCGACGAGGAGACGAACGAAATCCTCGACATCATCGCACCGGAAGACGACTATGGGCATACCTTGAGCTACGCGGAGGGCGATGATGGCGTATTCGACTATATCGAGTCCTTCGAAGGAGAAGATCTCTACGCGCCTAGTGAGGATGATCTTACGGCTGGTGCGACCTGGTCGAAGCAGTTCGTTAACGAGCTGATCACGGACCTAAGCGAGGTAGTTACGAATGACTGATAATCGAACGATCAAGAAACCACTGAATAGAAAGAAACAGAAGGAACCGAGCAACTGGGAGATATTCGCTAAGGGCATACTGAAAGAAAACGGCATTTTTGTCATGGCGCTCGGACTCTGTCCGGCGCTCGCGGTAACCGCGACGCTAGAGGGTGCCTTCGGTATGGGTATTCTCGTTCTACTCGTCCTAACTATGACGAATATCACGGTGTCATCGATCCGTAATTTCGTTCCGGTAACCGTACGGATACCGATCTACGTGATCATCATCGCGACCGAGGTTACCGTCATCAAGATGCTCGTCGACGCTTTCGCACCGGAGCTCGCTAAGGAACTCGGCGTATTCATCGCCCTGATCACCGTTAACTGCATCATCCTCGGTCGGGCGGAAGCCTTCGCGTCGAAGAACTCGGTACCGAAAGCCGCCCTCGATGGGATCGGCGTTTCCCTCGGATTCGCGCTCGCTCTAACGATGATCGGATTCGTAAGAGAACTATTCGGAACCGGCAAGCTCATGTTCGGCCGAACGCTGCCACTCGGATTCGAGTACACGCTCTTTGGGGAAGCTGAACTCGGTGACTATGCGCTTACGGTACTCGCCGATCCACCCGGAGCGTTCCTCGTCATCGGATTCTTACTCGCCCTTTCGACCGCGGTCCAGCAGTCGAGGAAAGGAGCTCGGAAATAATGGAACTACTCGCCATACTCATATCAGCGATCCTGATCAACAATATCGTCCTGATGCAGTTCCTCGGACTGTGCTCGTTCTTCGGTATTTCGACCAACATGAAGTCGGTCGTCGGCATGGGGTTCGCGGTGATCTTCGTCATGACCCTAGCCGCAGCGATCAGTTATCCGATCTACTACTACGTGCTAGAACCGCTCGATATCGCCTACATCGAAACGATCGCCTTTATTCTCGTCATCGCTTCGCTCGTCCAGTTGACCGAGCTCATCATCAAGCGCATCAGCAAGAGCCTCTATAAGTCGCTCGGTATATACTTGCCGCTGATCGCGACCAACTGTGCGATCCTCGGCGTCGCTTTGAAAAACGTCGCTGAACCCAAGAACTACGCCGAAGCCATGATGTTCGCGATCGGATCCGCGATCGGATTTGCCCTCGTGATCATCATATTCACGGCGATCCGTATCCGCCTTCAGGCGGCGACCGTTCCCCGCTCGCTCAAAGGTCTGCCGATCGCCTTCGTGACGGCGGGGATCATGGCGCTCGCTTTCATGGGATTGGTGGGGATCATCTGATGAACTTTTTCGTTGTCGTTATCGCAGTCGTAATTCTCGTTGCGCTCTTCATCGGTACCATGGCTCTCAATGAGAGCACCCCCGTACCGGAAGAGTGTAAGGAAGCCTATAACGAAGCTCAGTCCTGTAAGACCTGTGCGTTTAACGGTGTGGGCTGTGGCTTCAGGGACGCTATGAAGTACATGAAGGAGGTAAAAAAGAAATGATGGAAATCATCTATCCCTTTCTCGTTTTAGGGGCAATCGGCGCCGTTCTGGGTATCATCCTTTCGCTCGCCGATCGCTACCTAACGGTTAAAGAAGACCCTCGGATCGACGATGTCGAAGCACTGTTACCGGGCTATAATTGCGGGGCGTGCGGAACACCGGGGTGTCGCGCTTTCGCCGAAGGCATCATAAACGGTGAGGTCAAAAACCTGTCCCGCTGCAAGCCCGGCAAAGCCGAGAAGCACTTCAAACCGATTATAGAGTATTTGAAGGAACATCCCAATCCCGATAATACCAAGATCGACGTAGAGATATAGGACAGCAATGTCCTTTTCTTTACGGGGGGTATGATATAATGGTCTAGTAAAGCAAGAGAGGTGCACACTATGTTAAAAAAAGGACTCACACTATCGTTCATCGTCTTGACGTCGCTCGTACTCGCATCCTGTCGATCCGATCTGGAAGAGTACCAAGCGGTTTTCAATAATGACTATATGGATACGTTGATCGTAGTTAAGTTCGTCGCCGAAAGCGAACGGGAAGCCGAAACGATCCGTGATGGCATCGAATCCATTTACGCTGAGCATCACACGCTATCCACGAAATACGAACCGCTCCCACAGGACTCGGAATACCTAGAAAACATCTATACCATCAACGAGCAGCCGAAAGAAACGCTAGAGATCGATAAACCGCTCTACGACATGCTCGATCAGGCTCGATACGTCGAGGAGATCACGGACGGATATTTCGATATTTCGATGGGTCGGATCGTCGATGCCTGGAAGGAAGTCGTATCCGATGAGCTTTCCGGTTATACCTTCGCGGAAATACCGGAAGATGTCTACGAGGATCTGGTCGAAACCGTCGATGAAATCCCGGTTGTCGAGGATGCCTATGAGCTCAGCGAGGATGACGGTCGCTACTACGTTCGGATCAATAGTGAAGACGTAGAACTCGATCTCGGTGCGCTTTCGAAAGGATACGCGACCGAGCGCGTCAACGAATACCTCCAGAGCCGTGACATGCGCTATTTCTCGATCAGTTCCGGGAGTAGCTCGATTTCTCTCGGTCAAAAGTTCGAAAGCGATGACGATCAGGGACTATTCAGCGTTGGCCTCGCGAATCCGATGAAGACGTTCTATGACTGGGACCCGGAACTCAGTCGTACCTACGGCCGGATCTATGTCCGGGATGCCTCCGTTACGACGAGCGGAAACTACGAACAGTTCGCCGTATATGATGGCTTGCGCTATCACCACATCATATCGCCCAAAACGAAACGACCGGAGCACTACTATCACACCGTAACGCTGATCGGACCCGATGCCGGTCTGCTCGATGCCATTTCGACCGGATTGTTCTCGATGTCTCCGGATGACTTCGATGACTGGATGGATGAACATGCCGAAGCATTCGAACTCGAAGCCATTCGTTTCGATTACGACGAATCGATCGTGACCGATTATCTCGAAAACACGGAGTTCGAGGAGTAAGCAGAGCGGATGGATATCAGAAAGAGGAAACAAAAAAAACGTGATCTCATCATGATCATCGCGCTCACTATCGTTGTCGGTGGTTTTTTATGGTTCTACCAGACTAACGCCTATCAGGGTGAAGCTTCGCGCGCCTACGTCTTTTATGGGAATGCTGCCGAACCGATCGTAACCATCGATTTCGTCCAGAAAGAGGTAACCCGTCACGAGGATCAGGACGTGCCGGAGGAATATGAGCAGGGATACCCCTACATCGATGAGGATGCAAACACGATCACGCTGCTCGGTGACTTCAAGCAAAACGGCGTTCGCCAGGAAGTCGTCATTCGCTATGACTTCGACAGGAGCACCGTGCAGGTAATCGAAGAGACGAGCCCGAACAACATCTGCAGCAAAGAAGGAGAGTCGAACGGTTGGCCCTTGATCTGCTTGCCGAACCGAGTACGCATCGAGTTCGAGCAATCGGATGAAGACTTTATCGTTTGACCACTAGACCATGAAAAAGAACTTAAAGATGGCGCTTCTCGCCAATTTCCTAGCGATCGCGATCGTCTTGAACATCATCGAATCCTATGTGCCGATCATACCCGTGCCCGGAGCTAAACTGGGTTTCGCGAATATCGTCACGCTGATCATACTGTACGGCTATTCCTTTAAGGATAGTTTTCTCGTATCCATGTCGCGCGTTTTTCTCGTATCCGTATTGACGGCCAGATTTCTCGCTCCGACGTTCTATATGAGCATGAGCGGAGCGATCGTGTCGATCGTGGTCATGCAGCTATTCAAGAAACTGAACTTTTTTAGCGTTCTCGGCGTCAGCGTTCTCGGTTCCTTTTTCCACGCGATCGGACAGATCATCGCCGGCGTATTCGTAATCGGCACTACGGCCGTCATCGCCTATCTACCGATCATGCTCTTCCTCAGTATTCCTGCTGGGGCTCTTACCGGCCTGATCGCACAGCGGTTTCTTGCTGTCTGGCAGACGCTGGATCGACAGATCGGCTGAAAAGGTGAACGAATGTGAGCGATAAAACTTGATAATTGGTCATGCGGGTGTTATAATGGCTTCGCAAATCTTACTATGGCAGGTATGCCATGGCGGAAGGAGATATCGATCATGAAAGCGGGAATCCATCCCAAGTACCACGTTGTAAAAGTCAAGTGCTCAACCTGTGGAGCTGAGTTTGAAGTCGGAACGACCGCGGAAAACATCCGTGTCGACACTTGCTCGAACTGTCATCCATTCTACACCGGTACGCAGACTTTCGTACAGGCTGCCGGACGCGTTGAGAAGTTCAATCGACGTTATGGCTTGAACGAAGACAAGAAGGAAAGCAAATAACGTGATGCCACATCACGTTTTTTCTTGTTAGGGGGTTACTCAGATGTATCATACCTATAGGAACGGAATCATTGAAGTCGTCTGTGGACCGATGTTCGCCGGTAAGACCGAAGAACTCATACGACGCATCAAACGGCTCGAATACGCCAAACAGAAGGTCCTAGTCTTCAAGCCGAAGCTCGATACGCGCTATCGTTCCAACGGTGAAATCGTTTCCCACAACCGCAATAAGAAGTGCTCGATCGCGATCGAACAAAGCAGTGAAATACTCGGATATGTCGAGGATGATACGGATGCTGTCGTTATCGATGAGGCACAATTCCTCGATGACGGGATCATCGCCATCGCCGATCAGCTCGCCGATCAGGGGATCCGTGTCATCATCGGCGGACTTGACCGCGATTTCCGAGGCGAACCGTTCGGTCCGATGCCGGCGCTCCTCGCCCAAGCCGAATTCGTCACCAAGCTGACGGCTATCTGCGTAAAAAGCGGTATGCCTGCTACTAGGACCCAACGCATCATCAACGGCAAGCCCGCCCACTACACGGACCCGACGATCCTCGTCGGAGCCGAAGAGACGTATGAACCTCGCTCGAGGCACTTCCATGAAGTCCCCGGCAAGCCACGGTAACCCCGCTTTCATGCGGGAAGCCCTTAAGGAAGCCGAAAAGGCCTATCGGAAGGGCGAAGTTCCTGTCGGAGCGGTCGTCGTTCGCGAGGGACGAGTCATCGCCCGTGCCCACAATCTTCGGGAACGCCAACAGTCCTTCCATAGCCACGCCGAATATCTCGCCATGATGAAAGCGGCGAAAAAATGTGGGACGTGGCGATTGGAAGATTGTGATGTTTATGTTACAATGGAGCCGTGCCCGATGTGTGCCGGTGCGATGCTGCAAGCACGCATCCGTGCGCTCTACTACGGGGTTAGGGATCCGAAGGCAGGCGCTGTCGGCAGTCTACTGGACCTCTTCGAATTACCGTTTAATCACAAGCCCTACGTCGAGTCGGGTCTGCTTGCTGCTGAGAGCGAGGCGCTGCTCAAAGCATTCTTTAAGGAACTTCGAAACAAAAAGTGATGGCCCCTTCGAGCATCATCATTCAATAGTAGGGTGTGAACCTGGTCAGGTCTTAACCGAAGCAGCCATAAGCACTTCTATTATGTGGATGATGATGCTCGAAGGGGTTTTATCTAAGTTGACTGACAGGCACGGTTTTACGTGTTATAATATGGTTATTGGAGGCGAGCACATGAAACTAAACACGAAAGTCTATAAGTATCTGGCGGACAAAGAGCCGTTTGAAACGCAGGAAATCGATGGAAAAAAGGTCGATTTTCACTACATGAACGACACGCCCTTTTTATTCCAGTACGGATCAAAGGGCCGATTCGCCATCTGGGCATCCAACGGTCAGGACTACAAGGTTCTGGTTGAAAAGTCCTACTATGACGTCATGAAGGACTTCTATCAGCGGAATGTCAATGCGATCTGGCTCAATTTTTTGGAAAGGATCAGCGTCATCAACCGGAGGATCAATCTCATGTTCATCATTCCTACCCTGCTGATCTACCTCGTAATCGCGTTTGTCGCGTCGCTCTACTTCCAGGATAACCTTTTCGTCGTCCTGTTGATCCTGCTAGGAACCCTGATCGTGACCAACGTCATCCAGAACCGGATCATCGGCAGGCGCGTAAGGGAACAGAACAGGGAAGCCCAGGACGCGATCCGCAAACACATCGGACAGGAAAGCTTCGAAAAGTTGATCAGCGCTCAGGAAGAGCACTATCGCACGTATTTCAATTTCGATGAAGAAGACAGAGTCATCGATGACGCGCAGGATATGGATAAGCCCGAAAATAAGGAACAGGAAGAGGATGAAGATGGACCGCAAAGCGATTGATACGATACGCTTCCTTGGCGTTGATGCCGTTAACAAGGCCAACAGTGGACACCCCGGGATCGTTTTAGGGGCAGCACCGATCATACACGTGCTCTATACGCGGCACTTGCGGGTCGACGTCAAGGACCCGAAATGGATCGATCGTGACCGGTTCGTCCTATCCGCCGGACATGGCTCGATGTTGCTGTACGCGGCGAACCATCTCGCCGGCTACGATATCTCGATCGATGACATCAAGCGGTTCCGACAGATCGGAAATACGCCGGGACATCCCGAGTACGGGTATACCGATGGCGTCGAAACGACGAGCGGACCGCTCGGCCAGGGCATCTCGAACGCGATCGGCATGGCACTCGCCGAAGCACATCTTTCCGCCCGCTTTAATCGCGAAGACGTCAAACTGATCGACCACGATACCTACGTGCTCTGTAGCGACGGCGACCTGCAGGAAGGCGTCGCGATGGAAGCGATGAGTCTCGCCGGACACCTCGGACTCGGACGCCTGATCGTCCTACACGACTCCAATGACATCCAGCTCGACGGTGAAGTCGCCGCTTCCTATAGTGACAACCACAAGAACAAGTTCGAAGCGATGGGCTGGCACTACCAGACCGTCGATGACGGCAACGACATCGAGGCCATCGACCAGGCGATCCGCACGGCCAAGGAAGAAAAAGGACGTCCCTCCTTCATCGAAGTTAAGACGACGATCGGCTATGGAACTTCCCTTGCCGGAACCAGTAAGGTCCATGGCGCCGCGATCGGTCTAGAAGAAGCGACGAAACTAAGAAATAAACTCGAATGGCCCTATGATCCTTTCGAGGTCCCCGAGGATGTCTACGCCTACTACGCGGAACACGTCCGGAATCGTGGATCGAGGGAACACGAATCATGGAAAGAAACCTATGACAGCTACCGGTCCAAATATGCCGAGGAGGCCGAACAGTTCGAGGCCTTCCTAGCCAACGACCGGACGCTCGACCCTGCGGAATATCTCGACTTGACCGAGTCCGAAGAGGAAGCGACGCGCGGCATCAGCGGGAAGGTCATTCAAAGGCTGTCGAAACAGTACCTGAACCTTATCGGTGGGTCCGCCGACCTATCGACATCGACTAAAGCTAAGGGAGCCGATGGCGATTTCTCGGTTAACGACCGGTTAGCCCGAAACATCAATTACGGCGTACGTGAACACGCCATGGGATCCATTTCCAATGGGATGGTCCTGCACGGTGGACTCAAGGTATTCGCCGGAGCGTTCTTCGTTTTCAGCGACTACATGAGGCCGGCGATCCGTCTAGCAGCGATCATGGGCATACCGACCATTTTCGTATTTACCCACGATTCCGTCGCGGTCGGTGAGGACGGCCCGACGCATCAACCCGTCGAGCATCTCGCCGGATTGCGGGCTATGCCCAATCTCAATCTCATTCGACCCGCGGATGCTACCGAGACGATAGCGGCCTGGAAGGTCGCCATCGAATCGCGATCAACGCCGACGGCCCTAGCGCTGACCAGACAGAAAGTAGCGAATCTCGAGGAGACGACGTTCGAAGGCGCGCTTCGGGGCGCTTACGTGCTTTCGCCTGAAAACGAGCGACTAGACGGCATACTGTTGGCTTCAGGCTCCGAAGTCGGACTCGCCCGCGAAGTGAAAGAGCTTCTTAAGGAGCACGATCTCGATATCCGGGTCGTCAGCATGCCTTCCCATGCGCTCTTCGAACAACAGGATGAGGCATACAGGAAATCCGTTTTGCCTGACCGTAATCGGACGTTCGCGATCGAACTCGGCAGCCCGATGTCCTGGTACAAATACGCCGAGCACATCTATGGACTCGAACGTTTCGGTGCCAGCGCACCGATGAAGGACGTCCTCGACCACTTATCCTTTAGCGCGGAAAAGATCGCTGCGGCCTATCGCAAATTAAGATAACGAAGTGATGTAACATGGTCTACGACAGTATCGTCGTTGGCGGAGGGCACGCCGGTATCGAAGCGGCACTAGCTCTCGCCCGACTGAATAAGGAAACGATTCTCATTACCGGCAACCTCGAGAAGGTTGCTTCTTTACCTTGTAACCCGTCGATCGGTGGGCCTGCTAAAGGCATCGTCGTCCGAGAGATCGATGCGCTCGGTGGACAGATGGCCAGGAGCGCCGATCTCGGTCAGATACAGATCAAGATGCTCAATTCCTCGAAAGGTCCGGCGGTCCGTGCCCTTCGGGCCCAGATCGACAAACTGAAGTATCCTCGCATCATGCTCGATGCCATGCGAAAAACCCCGAAACTGACACTAAAGGAAAGTCTCGTAGAAGGGCTTCTGATCGAAGACGGAAGAGCATTCGGTGTTCGGCTTTCGGGAGGAGAAGAGGTCCACGGTCGAACCGTCATTATTACGACCGGAACCTATCTGAATAGTAAGGTCCTGATCGGACAAGAGATCACGCCCAGCGGTCCGATCGGTGAACCGACGACCTTCGGGATTAGCGCTCAACTGCGCGAACTCGGATTCGACGTCTATCGCTTGAAGACCGGGACGCCTGCCCGTATCGCCAGATCGAGCATCGATACGACGAAAATGAAGCCACAACCAGGCGATGATTTTCCCTATACCTTCAGCATCGATGGGCCGTATGCTCAGGATAATCCTCGCGAACTGTGCTATCTGACGCATACGACGCTAGAAACGCACCGGATCATCTATGACCATCTCGAGGAGTCGGCGATGTATAGCGGCGCCGTCGAAGGCGTCGGGCCACGTTACTGTCCGTCGATCGAGGACAAGCTCGTCCGTTTCCGCGACAAGAGCCAACACCAGATCTTCATCGAACCGGAAAGCCTCGAGCTCGATGAACTCTACGTTCAGGGACTATCGACGAGTCTTCCTAAATCCGTTCAGGAAGAGATGATCCGTACCATCCCCGGCTTAGAAAACGTCGAGATCAAGCGCTATGCCTACGCCATCGAATACGACGCGATGAACCCGATTCAACTCAAACCGACGCTCGAGACCAAGCGCATCAAGAACCTCTACTGTGCCGGCCAGATCAACGGTACGAGCGGCTATGAAGAGGCTGCCGGTCAGGGACTGATGGCCGGGATCAACGCCAGTCTCGCGATCGACGGTAAGGATCCGTTCATCCTTAAACGACACGAAGCCTATATCGGCGTCCTGATCGATGATCTCGTCACCAAAGGGACGCTCGAACCCTACCGGTTATTCACTTCGCGAGCCGAACACCGCTTGTTGTTGCGTCATGATAATGCCGATCTAAGGCTACGCGCGTACGGCTATGAGCTCGGTCTGATCGACGAGCAGAGGTATCAGGCCTTTCGCGCGAAAGAGCGGAAAATCCGTGCTCTAGAAAAGGAGATCGAGTCCTTCAGGATCATTCCCGAGAAAGAGAGTCTCGACTATCTTAAGAGCCGTGGTTCAGCACCGATCTATGCCGGTATCACCCTCGCCGAACTATTGAAAAGACCGGAGATCGATCGCCTCGATATCGAACACTTCCTAGGTAGAAGGATCGCTCCCGATATTCTCGAACAGGTCGAAATCGCTCTTAAGTATCGCGGATATATCGAAAAAGCGCAGCGTGAAGCCGAAAAAGTCGCTCGTCTCGAGGATCGGATCATCCCTGAATCACTGGACTATGCCTCGATCATCAACATATCGACCGAAGCGAAAGAAAAATTGATGAAGATCAGGCCGCGTACCGTCGGTCAGGCCACCCGTATTTCCGGGGTCAATCCGGCTGACATATCCGTCCTGATCATCTATCTCGAGTCGAGGTATTCGGACCGTGTGGCTTAGGGAGATCCTAAAGGAAAACCTCGGTCTTACTATCAGTGAGAAACAGGATGCGCAGTTTCGAGCCTACTACGACTTTTTGGTCGAATACAACAAAAAGACCAACCTGACGCGAATTACCGATGAAAAAGAAGCCATATACAAGCACTTCTATGATTCCCTCCTGTTGACCCGTTCGCTCGATCTTTTGGATATTCGGAGTCTATGCGACATGGGGTCCGGTGCCGGCTTTCCGGGAATTCCCGTTAAAATCGCCTTTCCGCATATCGATCTAACCCTGATCGATTCGCTCGGTAAGCGCGTGCGTTTTCTCGATCTTCTCGTCGATCATCTGGGCTTGAGCAACGTCGAAGTCGTTTCCGGCCGGATCGAGATCGAGGCAAAAAAGCGACAGAACGCTTTCGATCTCGTCACCGCTCGAGCTCTCGGTCATACCGCCCTCATTTTGGAAATGGGACTACCGATGGTAAAAGTCAGGGGATCTCTCGTCATCATGAAGGGTAAATCCTACCGTGAAGAACTCGACGAATCGCGTCGAGCCATAACGGTGTTGGGCGGAATAATCAGGGATATAATGCGAGTGGAATTGCCGGAGGCGTACGGAACGCGCGTTCTGATCACCGTAACCAAAGAACGACACGTTCCCGGATATCCGCGCACCTACGCGAGCATGAAAAAGAAACCTTTGCCATCGGGAGGGAACCATGGGTAGAACGATCGCAGTTTCAAATCAGAAGGGTGGCGTCGGCAAGACGACCACGAGCGTGAACCTATCGGCAGCACTCGCCCAGCACGGTAAAAGGGTTCTTTTGATCGACTTCGACCCTCAGGCGAGCACGACGACGAGCCTGGGAATCAATCGGAACACGCACTATGCGAACATAAACGACGTCCTTCTAGGTGACCACACGGTCCAAGAGGCAACGATCCATCTTACCGATCTGAATCTCTTCGTCGTTCCCGCCGTGATCGAGCTCGCGCAACTCGAGATCAAGCTCGACTACGAGGACCGCGAGTATATCCTGCGGCGACGCCTAGACGAGGTCAAAGAAGCGTACGACTACATCGTGATCGACTGTCCACCCTCGCTCGGACTGCTAACCTTGAGCGCACTATTCGCCTCGGATTCCGTTCTAATTCCGGTACAGTGCCAGTTTCTCGCCATCGACGGTTTGACCCAGCTCCTTAATACGATTCGCATCGTTCAGAAACAGCTCAAAGTCAACAACCGCAAGCTAACGATCGAAGGGGTTCTCCTGACGATGCTCGATCGCCGTACGAAAGCCGGATGGGAAATCGTTCATGAGATCAAGGACTATTTCAAGGACGGTGTCTTCGAAACCATTATTACTAGCAACGTGGCCGCTCAGGTTGCCCCGACGTATGGGCTTCCGGTCATCCAGTTCGCTCCGAGGTCTCCGGCAGCACGTCTCTATAAAGCGCTGGCGAAGGAGGTTTTGCGTAACGATGAAAGATAGAGGAAGGACGCTCTATGATCTTTTGCAGGAACACCACGTCGACGATGTCCTAGACGGAGAACTCGTCGATGAGATCCGGCTCACGGAAATCCGCCCTAATCCCTTTCAACCCCGCCGCGTCTTTGATAGAGAAAAGATCAATGAGCTCGCTCAGTCCATCAATGAGCACGGCATCTTTCAGCCGCTCATTCTAAAAAAGGTCAAGGATCACTATATCATCGTTTCCGGTGAGCGTCGCTTCCGTGCCGCGCAATCACTCGAACTCGAATCGGTTCCGGCCATCATCCGGCAATACGAGGAAACGAAGGTCGCAGAGATCGCTCTAGCTGAAAACCTCCAACGAGAGAACCTGACGGCCATCGAGGAAGCCGAAGCCTACCGGTTCATCATCGATCGGCTCAGTATCACGCAGAGCCAGCTGGCCAATCGCATCGGTAAGAGCCGCTCCCACGTCACCAATATGCTCGGGCTTTTAGAGCTCCCAGAGATCGTCAAGGACATGCTCCTTCGTGGCGATATCAGTATGGGCCATGCTCGCGTGTTGAGCAAGCTCGATGATGAGGACCGGATCATCGAACTAGCGAATGCGGTTATCCGGAAACAGTTGAACGTCAGACAGCTCGAGGAACTCGCCAGCAGGGAACGCAGGAAACGAAAAACGAGCCCGGCCAGGGAACGCAGGTTCTACGAGCAAGGGAAACAGTTAACCGAACGCCTGGGATATCCGACACGGATCGAAGAGGAGCGCATCGTCATCCGGTTCGACAAAGAAGAACGAAACGAAATCATTGAGAAGCTGATGAAAAAATGAAATACAGCGTCGGGGATACGATCGTAACGAAGAAGAAACACGTATGCGGCTCGAACGAATGGACCGTTCTGCGTACCGGGATCGAGATCAAGATCAGGTGCAAGGGCTGCGGGCGTGAAGTCATGCTCTTTAAAGCCAAGCTCGACAAGCGTATCGTTCGAGTCAAGGACTGATCCATAGGCACCTGATCCGAGCCAGGAGAGCAAATTAGT
>JBKHFR010000033.1:0-12690 GCA_046540115.1 Acholeplasmataceae bacterium
CCATATCGCATTCGTAACCGCCATCCTTAAGTTTAGTCAAATTAAACATACGGATTCATCAGGTTATATACCATTGATTATCTATGACCGGGAAGCTTTTGCTCGATCCGTCGCGGACCAAAATAAAAAGGGGAAGAGCCCCTTCTTATCTAGGCCTGAATGAATGTCAGGATATCGCGAGTGATCGCGTCGAGCACATCGACGAACGGTGAGTGTCCGCACTGGTCGTACTCGATCAGCTCAGAGCGATCCCTGAGCGCCTCGTAGTTGTCCTTGATCATATAGTCCGGTACGGTGATATCCTGCTTTCCTTTCGTGTGGAGTACCGGTACGGTGATCCTGCGGATCGTATCGGTACCCTCATTGTAATAGTTGGGCTGGTCGGACATGTTCAGGTTGGCGAGAGCCCAGTCGGCATCGAGAAGATTCTTCTGCTTGAGCGACTCCTTGACCCAGAGCTCGTTGTCCTTAGGGTCGGGTTTATTGACGGTATAGATCAGCTGGTCGAATACCTGGCTCATCGTCGCGAAGTCGTCGTTCTTCTGGGCCATGAGCAGGGGTAATACCTGGACGCGATCTTCGCTGAGCTCATCGGCTGATGCATAGGTGGCACCGACGATCGGTTGGCCCTGTTCATCCTTCTTAAAGATCGGATAGCCCTTGTGCGTCGTCGAATGGACGAGGATGAGCTTTTCAACCCGGTCGGGATGATTCGCCGCCAGCTCCATCGCGACTCCGCCTCCGAGCGACCAGCCGAGGACTGCTGCGCGGTCGACGCTGAGGGCGTCCATGAAGAGCGCGACGTCATCCGCGAAATCGGCCATCCTTTCGATCCGCTTATGATAGGTCGAATCGCCGAAACCGCGCAGGTCACAGGCAAGGACGTGAATATCCTTCGGAAGCTTTTCCAAAAGCGTCGAGAAGTGCAGGCCCGAAGAGAAGTTTCCGTGGATCAACAGCAGTTCTTGCTGGCCTTTTCCTTGTTCGAGGTAGCTGAGCGTTTCTCCGTTTTTGAGCGTAACGTTTTTCTTTTTCATCTACTTCCTCCCGTAATCAGATTGAATATGTATCATCGGTGGCGTTTACGAAACCGATGATCATCGTAACGAATAATAGCGGTCTTTCATACATCGAGGCGTGACCGACACCGGGGAGAATGACGAGTTCAGCCCGCGGGATGCGTGCCTTCAAGTACTTCTGGTTCGCGATCGGCGTCAGGTAGTCCTCATCGGCGGCGATCAGGAGCGTCGGCGACGCGATCCGGTCCAGATCATCGCGTACGTCAAAGGACTCCGCGCTGTTCGTCAGGCGTTCCATCTGGTCGAGGAATTCCGGATTCGAGAAGAGCGGTACGAGGTATTCCTCCCGCTTTTTCATCCAGTCGAGGTTATTCTCATAGAAGCTCGGCGAGTAGATCACGGGGATGGTTGCCCGGTAGTAGGCCTTCCCGTCCCTCATCCTTCCGATCGCATTCCACTGCCAACCGATCTCTTTCAACCAGGGTGAGGTGTATGCGCTCGTATTAAAGAGGACCAGGCGACGAACACGATCCGGATGCTTCGTGGCATAGAGGAGCGCGACCTCACCGCCATAGGAGATGCCGACGATATTGATGGCATCAAGACCGAGACGATCGAGGAGTTCTTCGATCAGGTCAACCTGGATGTCGAGCGTATAGCTTTCACCAGCTAGGCGTTCGCTCTGGCCCTGATCGAAGAGATCGAGGCGGATGATCCGATTATTCGCCGAAAGCGAACCCATAAAAGGATCCCAGCTCTTAGTCGACATCATGATGCCGTTGAGGATGAGGATCGGTTCTCCGGTTCCTTGGACGTCATAGAAAGCTTTTTTTCCGTTAATACTTAGAGTGGACATGCTGCTACTCCCTGATATAGCCGAGCCTGATCGCTTCGCGCGTCAGTTCTTCTCGGAATTTCGGGTGGGCGATGCTGATCAATAGGCGCGTGCGTTCGGCTACCGACGTCCCGCTCAGCTTGACGCAGCCGTACTCGGTAACGACGTGGTCGACGTCGCTTCTCGACAGCGTGACGCCTGCTCCGGGCTTGAGCGTCGGGACGATCTTCGAGATCTCTTCGCGTTCGCCGGTTTCCTTATTGAGGACATTCGCGGTCGAATAGAGCGTGATGAAGCTCATGCCATTCTTGCTGTTCTGAGCGCCGACGGCGGTATCGCTCTGTCCACCGGTGCCGCTGAAATGCCTCGTACCGATCGACTCGCTCGCGCACTGTCCGGTCAGGTCGACCTCGATGGTCGTATTGATGGAGATCTGATTGTCGTTCTTGCCGATTTCATGGGGGTCGTTGACGTAGTATCCGTTTAGAACCTGCACGCTCGGATTGTTATCGATGAAGTCATAGAGCTCCTTCGTCCCGAGGGCGAAACAGCAGACGTGCTTGCCGACGTGCGTGTTCTTCTTTTTGCCGGTAACGGCCCCGGCTTTGACGAGCTTCATCAGCCCGGTCGTAAGCATTTCCGTATGGATGCCGAGATCCTTCTTATCCATCAGGGCGTGCGCGACGGCGTTGGGGATGCCGCCGATACCGAATTGCAGGGTCGCCCCATCGGGGATCTTCTCGGCGATGTATCCACCGATCTTTAGGTCGCGTTCATTGGGTTCGATTTCGGGGAGTTCCGGGACGGGATAATCGACCTCGATCATGTAGTCGATCTCACGGACGTGTAGTTCGAGATCGCCGAACGTGCGCGGGAAATTGGGATTGATCTCGAGGATGACGGTATCCGCTTGTGCGATCGCTTCCTTCTCATAGACATTCGAAAGCGACAGCGATACGTATCCGTGTCGATCCGGTGGGGTTGCCGTACCGACGAAGATGTCGGTCTTCGTGTGGGCGAATCTCCTTCGGCCCGCGAGGTGCAGGTGGTTCGGTATGTAGGATATGTTGCCGTTTTTAAAGGCCTTTCGAACCGATGGACCGAAGAACCAGCAGTCAACCGAAAAATTGTCGACGAGCTTCGGATCCGTATAGTAGTCACAGGTCGCCATCGGTAGGCAGTTGGTGACGCTTACCTTCATGTCATCGCGGGCGATGACGTGTAGTTTTTCAAGGAATGCCTTCGGTTCGGCGGCAGCCATCGCCGAGACGATCGTATCGTTGTTCTTGACGAGCTTGATCGCTTCGTCAACGGTAACTGTTTTTGGTGTTTTCATGTGCTTGCCTCTTTTCAGGAACGGTATAGAGAAGGGAGAGTTTCCTCTCCCTACCCGTTAAGCGTTCACTCGTGTTACTTGTCCTGGATCACTTCGATATCTTCGATTTCACGGACTTTATTCCAGGTCCAATCGACGCGGTTTTCTTCTTCATCGAGAACCGGTGAGAGCTTGAGGAGGGCCATCGAGGCGATACCCCAGCGCTTACCTTCGGAGAAGTCGACGAAACCGCCCATCGGAATATCGATGTCTTCGGATTCCATGGCTTCGATGTAGGATTCCCAGGTCAGTTCATCCTCATCGACGCGCTTCAAGCCTTCGACGAAGATGGATGCCGCGATGTAACCGGCCATAGCGTAGGCATTAGCGGTATAGTCGCCCTTGTCCTCGGCGTCATCATAGCCAGCCTCGGACATGACGTTGACGAACTGCCAGTACTCATCGGAGAAACCGGCTGTACCTTCGGGATCGACGATGTCGATCCAGGCATTGGCATAGATGTCAAACGCGTAATCGGTGTCCTTATCGACCGAGGTGGCGTCGGCATTGACATAGGATGTGAATACGGGAACGTGTAGGCCCTGGTCATTCAGGACGTTAGCCGCTACCTTGAACGGAGGTTGGTTCGAAGCGACGATGATCGCTTCGACGCCTTCATCGAGGAGGTCGATGACCGCCGTTTCTAGGGTTGCTACGTCTTCTTTTGAGAACGACTTATAGATGAAGTCATCCTCCTTGTCGCTTAATTCCGCTTCGAATTCGATGCCTTCGAGGATGGAATTTCCGTCGTCCGCTGTCGTGTGGAGCACGCCGACCTTCGCGTCTTCCGAAAGCTTCTCGTCCTGATCCGGTCCGTATACGCTCTCATTGAGCGCGCGTGCGGTCATGACGCGTCCATCGGTCAGATAGATCGGCTGTACGGCCATGACGGGGTTCATCGGTGATTCCTGGAAGTAGAGGTCGTTGATGCCGGTTGCTGCGTAGACCATGGGAACGCCGATTTCCTGGATGTAGTTGATCGTACCGCCGACGGTCGGCGTACCGAAGTGTCCGACGAGAGCGAATACTTCGTCCTCTTCGACGAGTCGCTTCGTGTAGGTGATCCCGGTTGCCTGGTCGAAACCGTCGTCATAGGTTACGAATTCGATCGTGCGTCCGGCGACGCCGTCTTGATCCTCGTTGACCATCCGGAAGTAGGCTTCGAGGCCGGCGTTAAACGGAACGCCGACGGCGGCGAAGTCACCGGAAGTAGCTGCCGTGTTACCGACAACGATCTCGGTATCCGTGACGCCTTGAACAACGATGCCGTCATCTTCTTCAACGCATGCTGCGACTAGGAATAATCCAGCGACGGCGATGATCAGAAATAGAATCTTTTTCATAATTTCTCCTTCTTTTATGCCCTTGGGCTTATTTTTCCACTGCCTCTTGCAGGCAGAGTACTACCGTTCGTTTACTTAGAACCGAGGTAGGCGTTGACGAGCGATTCGTCAGCGAGCAACTCCTTACCGGTTCCTTCGGTCTTGATCCGACCGAGTTCGAGCACATAGACATAGTCGGCGATCTTGAGCGTCTGATAGGCATTCTGTTCGACTAAAAGGATCGTGCGACCGCTCTTCTTGATCTCAACGATGATCTCGAAGATGCTCTTGACGATCATGGGAGCGAGTCCGAGTGAAGGTTCATCGAGGAGCAGGAGCTTCGGACGTCCCATGAGCGCTCGAGCGATCGCTAGCATCTGCTGTTCCCCACCCGAGAGGGTCGATGCCAGCTGTTTCTTACGTTCCTTGAGGATGGGAAAGTAGCCGTAGACTTCCGCGAGCGACTCCTGGATCATGGTCGAGACGCGCTTGCCCTTCTGACCCTTGAGCGAATAGGCGCCGATGCGCAGGTTTTCTTCAACGGTCAGACCGTTTAGAATCTGGCGTCCTTCGGGCGACTGCATGATGCCTTTCGCGGTGATCCGATAGGATTCCTTATTGGTGATCGGCTCACCGTCATAGGCGATCGATCCGCTCTTGGCCTTGACGGCACCACTGATCGTCTTGATCATCGTCGTCTTACCGGCACCGTTGGCGCCGAGTACAGCGACGATCGAGCCTTCGTTTACCGTCATGTTGATGCCCTTGATCGCCCGGACGATCCCGTAGTCGACGACGAGGTCTTTGATTTCGAGTAGGGCCATATCATTCACCACCCAGGTAGGCTTCTTGGACTGCCTGATTTCCCTTGATTTCGCTCGGGGTTCCGATCGCGATCTTTTTGCCGAAGTTGATCGCGCAGATCGTATCACAGATGTCCATGACGAGCTGCATGTCGTGTTCGACCAAAAAGATCGTGGCATCGTAGTCCTGCTGGATCTTTTTGATCGTTTTCGCGAGTTCCTGCGTCTCGCTGTCGTTCAGTCCGGCAGCGGGTTCATCGAGGATGATCAGGTTCGGATCCGTCATCAGCGTGCGCGCGAGCTCGATCTTCTTTAAAATCCCGTAGGGTAGCCCGACCGGATAGACATCGCGGTAGGCGATCAGATCGAGGTCCTTAAGGATCTTCGTTGCCCTAGCGTACTCGATGCGCTCCTCGCGCTTGAGCCTAGGGCTGTGGACGAGGTGCTCGAAAAAGCTCGTCCGATAGGCGCTATGCGAGCCGATCAGCATGTTGTCGATCACGGAGAGTTCGAGGATGAGCTCGACGTTCTGAAACGTCCGGGCGATCCCCTGGCGGATGACGTCATGGACGGCGTAGTCACCGAGATCGATGACCTCATCGTTACGATTCCGGTAGTAGGCGTTGCCGGTATTCGACTTGTAGAACTGCGTGATGCAGTTGAACACGGTCGTCTTGCCAGCACCATTCGGACCGATGAGTCCGAAGATCTCGCCCTTTTTGACGGAAAAGGACAGGTCGTTGACGGCTTTGAGTCCACCGAACATCATCGTCAGGTGCTCGATCCTGAGGATGTCGTGACCGAAGTCCTTTTTCAGATCGAGAGAATCCGTCCTTTTCAGAGTCGCATCGAGGGCGTTTTTAGCTTCTTCGAGCTTAGGTTTGAGCGCTGCGAGCTGCCGTTTTAGTCTTGCCTCTTCCTTTTGATAGCTGACCTCGATACGACGGTCGAGCTCGCTTTTTCGCTGCGAAAATGCTTCCTTTAGCTCATTTTTTTTCTCTCGATATAGGCGGATCCGCTGTTCCCTCGGTTCTTCTGCTGGCTGTCTAGCATAGGCCTGTTGCAGGGCGTCGATCCGACGTTTTAGCTTGCTTCTTAGTTCTTCGATTTTCTGATCCTTGCGTTCATCATCATCCTTTTTGGAAAAACGATGGCGTAGGGCGCGTTCCTTCTGTCCATACTTTTCCTTGAGCGCATCGATCCGAGCACGGGTCCTGTACTCCTGGTATTCCCGGTCGGTTAGCGTCCGGATCTCGAGCGGCAGCAGAATCCGTTTGTGCTTTTCATTCAGTCGCTCGAGCTTGTGGTCGCGTTTCTGTTCGAGCGACTCGCGATAGACCGGTAGAAACGATTCGAGATAGTAGATGCGCTCCTTAAGACGACGAACGCGTGACCGGAGCAGACGCACTCTAAGCTTCTTTACCATAGCGATGCTCCTTCCACTTCTTCGTTATGAACCGATAGCCATTGCGGATCGCGCGTCGGATGTCCTTGAACAGCCGGACGATTCCGCCCGGATAGAACATGACCACGAGTATGATCAGAATACCGTTTAGGATCAGGTAGGCGCTCGAGTACTCATCGAAAAACGGTATGCGTTTGAAAACGAGGTCGTTCATGCCAAAGACGATGAAGGCTCCGGCTAGGACGCCGTAGATCGATTTCGTCCCGCCGATCACCACCGCTGCGAGTATGTTCAAGGAAAGGGCGAGACCCCAGGTCGAGGGGTGGAGCACGAGCTTGTTCATGAAATAGAGCGTGCCACCGAGACCGGCGAGTACCGTCGCGATGATGAAGGCGAGCAGTCGATACTTAAGGACGCTGATACCCATGGCCTGGGCAGCGGAGGTGCTATTCTTCATCGCGAGCATCGCTCGGCCGGTTGGACTATCGATGATGTTAACGATGCCGACCATGACGAGGACGAGCACGAGGATGATCAGGTAGAAGGAAACCGTGAAGCGATCGGTCTGCTTGAATTCCCAGACCAGAAAGTCCAAACGAAAGAGCGAAAAGCCCGCTTGTCCGCCCGTCACGTCGTCGAACTTGCGGAAGATCTCGACGAGGATCTCGGAAATCCCGAGCGTGATGATGGCGAGATAGATGCCCTGGATCCGTAAAGAAATGAATCCGACGATGCCACCTAGAGTGATCGAAAGGACCAGAGCGAGGATAATCCCGAGTACCGTCGGCAAGCCGAGCGTCCCAGCGAAATAGCCGAGGACGTAGGCGGATAAACCGATGAACCCGGCCGTCCCGAGGGAAGCCAGACCGGCATACCCGAGCAAGAGCGTAAAGCCTAAAGCGACGATGTAGTAGATAATGACCGGCGCGATCAGGTTGATCGTCGACGGTCTGATCAAACCGGCTATTCCTAGGACCTGGAGCAGGTAGAGGACGGCTGCTGTCAAGAGAATACCGAAATAGGGGTGCTTGACATAGGTATCGAGCCGCTCTTTCACTGTCCTTTTCATCGTTTTTTCTACCCTGTTTTCGAGTTGCATCTCTACACCTTCTTTGCCGTACGCCTACCGAAAAGACCGGCCGGCTTGATCAAAACGATCAGTAGGATGATGAAGTAGGCGATCGCGATATTCCAGATACCAGCGACCCGGGAAAGGAAAACCGTCATAACAGGGATGAGGACCGCGCCCACGACCGGTCCGATGAATGTCGTGAATCCACCGAGAACGGCGGAAAGAAAGCCGTTGACCTGCATGAACACCATGAAGTTGACGGACAGGGTCTGAATGGTCGGGGCGTAGAGGGCGGCAGCCAGCGATCCGATGGCGGCAGCGATCGCCCAGCTCATGGCGGTGATGAAGCGGGTGTTGACGCCCATCATGCTAGCGACCGTTTCATTCGATGCCGTGGCTCGGACGCCGAGCCCCCACTTCGTTCGTTTGAGTAGAAAGAACAGGGTCGAGATCACGACGATAGCGATGACGATCGTCAGAAACTTGTGTACAGAGATGACGACTTCGCCGTCACCGACACCGAGGCGCCATATCTGTTTGGTAAGTGGCTGTGGCGTCGGGGGATTGTCGATGACTCCGCTATAGATCGTCGGGATCAATCCGGTAATGACTAGGACGATTCCCATGGTGATCATCTGCTTGCTCAGCGGGTTCGGAAAGCGCGAGTTGCGGACGAGAATGATATCGACGAAAAGTCCGATCAGAAAACCGTAGATGATCCCGGCGATGATCGCGAGGATGACGGAAAAGGACGGACCGATACCCGGGAAGTGCGTCGCGAGAAAAACGGAGTTGAACATCGTCACGAAAAATGCCGTCAGGGCGCCGACGCTACCCTGAGCGAAATTGGTCGTCAGTGACGTTCGAAAGATCAGCACGATCCCGAAGGTCACGAGCGCTAGGATTGCTGCCTGTGATAGTGCGGAAAACAGAATGCCTAAAAAACTAGCGAGTGTCATGGTTTACCCCCAGGTAATGATATTGGCAGCCCAGACGTAACCGATCCCGGCTGCGATCATGGCGACGACGCTGCCGTCCTTGACCTTTCCCTTTTCGAGCGCTAGGTGCAGTGAGAGGATCTGGTCGATCTGTCCGATGTGTCCGTAGTCCTCGAGATAGATCGTCTCATCCTCACCTAACCCGAGTTCCTTTAGCATGGCCCTGTGTCCTGAGCGCTTGATGTGCAGTATCGCCAGATAGTCGATATCGCTTCGCTCAAGACCGGATTTTCTGAGAGCCTCATCGATGCATTTGAACCAGTTTTTCATCGAGACCTCGTTCAATCGGTCCTTCATCTTCTGGGCATCGAGTAGCCGCAACGACTTTCTCGACTCCAGGGCGTTTTCGGGCGTAACCGGATTTACAAGGCCACCGATCTCCACGCCCGCCGTACGGGAAAGCGAGCCGTCAGCGATCACGTGTGATCCGCGTAGAAGGTTCTTGCCGTGATTCTTCTTGAGAATGATGGCACCGCCGCCCGCACCGAGATTGTACATCATGGACATCTGTCTATCGGTATAATCCACAAAATCGCCATTGCGGTAGCCACCGACGACCATGATGACGTCGATCTCTTCGTCGGCGATCATCATGTCCTTCGCCATTTTCATGGCCGATACGGTCGTGCAGCAACGGTTCTGTACATCGATACCCCAGGCCCGGCTCGCACCGATTCTGTCCTGGATATAGAGCGCGGAAGTCGTGAGAGGATACTCCTTCCACTCTTCGGTCACGCTCAGGATGACGTCGATGTCGAGCGGATCCATGCCCGTACGTTTCAGTGCGTCGAGGGCGGCGAGTGCCCCCATTTCCTGTGTTCCATCCTGGGGGAGATCCCCAGGTATGACTTTCTGTCTGATACCGAGTTTTTCGATGATCGCTTCTTCCGTCCAGGTGCCGTTGGTTTTCTCACTGATCTGCTTAGCGGACATACGGCGATCCGGAAGATAGATGCCGGTTCCAACGATTCCTACGTTTGCTTTACTCATTTATGGAACCCCTTTCTCGTTCGCTTAAAGTCTCATGCCGCCATTGACGCTGAGCGTATGCCCGGTAACATAGGATGATTCATCCGAGGCAAGGAAGAGCGCCGCGTCGGCGATCTCTTGCGGTTGGCCGAGTCGTCCGAGCATGGTCATCCTAGCGAATTTGTCCAGGAGGTCCTGGGGAACGGTTTGCAGGATATCGGTCATGACATAGCCGGGGGCGATGGCGTTTACGCGTACCTTTTGACCCTTGCGGGCGAATTCCTTAGCCCACGTCTTCGTCAGTCCGAGGACGCCCGCCTTGGTAGCCGCGTAGTTGGCCTGTCCGATGTTGCCGTAGAGTCCGACGATCGAGGATATGTTGATGATCGATCCCGATCCCTTGCTAGTCATCTGCGGACCGATCAGTCGCGTCAGGTTGAAAACGCCCTTGAGGTTCACGTCGAGGACGAGATCCCACATCTCATCGGTCATCTTGTGCGTCATCGCGTCACGCGTGATCCCCGCGTTGTTAACGAGGATGTCGATCCGTCCGTATTTCTCGATGGTATCATCATAGAAGGCCTGGACCTTCTCAACGTCCGTGACGTCGAGGACATACCCATGAACGTTCTCATGGTCGTAGGTAAGTTTCGATACGTCACAGGCGATGACGGTCGCTCCCTGGTCGGCGAACGTCACAGCGATCGCCTGGCCGATACCTTTAGCTCCGCCCGTTACGACGGCTATTTTTCCTTTTAGTCTCATATCATGCTCCTTCTATACTTTTTTTAGGATCATGGCGGTTCCCATCCCGCCACCGATACAGAGGCTGGCCAAGCCGAGTTCTGCGCTTTTCCGCTTGACCATTTCGTGCAGGAGGGTTACGACGATGCGATTCCCGCTCGCACCGACCGGGTGACCGAGCGCGATCGCGCCACCGTTGACGTTGGTCCGGGCGAGGATGTCCGTCTTTTTCATGCCGTGTTCCTTTGATATCTCTTCTAGAACACCGAGCGATTGCGCTGCGAAAGCCTCATTGAACTCGAAGAGGTCCATGTCCTGTAGCTCTAGATCCGCGTGCTTTAACGCCATCCGGATCGCCGGAGTCGGTCCGAGTCCCATGACGCTCGGGTCAACGCCACCCTGGCCGATGCCGATGATCTCCGCGATCGGTTCGAGTTTGTGTTCTTCGAGCGCCTTTTCGCTCGCGAGGAGCACGAAGCTCGCGCCATCGTTGATCCCCGACGAATTACCGGCCGTTACCGTACCGTCCTTTTTAAAGGCCGGTCTGAGCTTGGCGAGTTTTTCTGGGTTCGTCGTCCGATTGATGTATTCATCGGCTTCGAATACGAACTCGCCCTTGCGGGTCCTGACCGTGATCGGTACGATCTCATCCTTGAAACGGCCGCTATCGCTCGCCTTTGCGGCTTTAACCTGGGATTCGAAGGCGAAAGCGTCCTGTTCTTCCCTGGTCAGTTCGAAGCGTTCGACGATGTTTTCGGCGGTAATCCCCATGTGGTATTCGCCGAAAGCATCCATGAGGGCGTCATAGAGCATGTGGTCGCGCATCGGTTGTTCGCCCATCTTGGTTCCCGAGCGGATACGACTCGGAACCAGATAGGGCGCCATGCTCATCGACTCCACGCCACCGGCAACGACCAGATCGTGTAGGCCGAGCATGATGTTCGCATAGCCGTTCATGACCGACTTCATCCCGCTCCCACAGACCATGTTGACGCCATAGGCGGGCACGCTCGACGGGATGCCGGATTTGATCGAGATCTGGCGGGCTAGGCCCTGCTTGAGACCGGCGGGAAGGATGTTCCCGACGAGCACTTCGTCGATTCTGCTTCGGTCGATATCTTTTAGCATATCGGTAAGAACCTGTGCGCTGAAATCCGCCGGATGCATCGTTGACAACGAACCGAGGAAGGACCCGATCGGACTGCGTTTCGCGCGTACAATGAAAACTCTGTTCATAGAAAACCTCCTTGAATTATCTAAAGCGTTTACATTGGTGGTAAAAAAGTATGCTCCCGGAATGAAACGACGGAGCGTCATGTGATTCTCGTGGAGCACCATTTTATGTGAATAAATATTCACAATTCGTAAATCATTTTATCATAGGAAAGCGCTATTGTCAATATATGCACGGGCAAATCATCGGATTAAAGCCGTATAAAAACGTGCTCAGCCACGTCCTTTTCGTTTTCTTCGTTCCGAGTGAAACGATCCCGTGGTTGTATTTTTAAAGGAATTGCGATACACTTGATATGGGTGATATCATGGACGCTAGGAACTACCGACTGCCAAAGCGTAGGGATGGTCAGAAAACGTTCGACCACATCATCGAAACAGCGAAAGCCCTCTTTTCGAAGAAGGGCTATCAGGCGACCTCGGTCAACGAGATCATCAGTGAATCCGGTATTGCTACCGGGACTTTTTATCTTTACTTCGACGATAAGTTCGCGCTCTACTCCTATCTGCTCGCTTCCTACCGGCGCGGTATCCGCAAGGCGATCAGTCAGGGAATCAAGGGTGCGAAAACGCGCTATGAAAAGGAGCGGCTCGGCCTGAGATCTTTTCTAAAGTTCGCCTGGGAGGACCCCCTCGCCTACCGCATCATCTGGGAATCCATGTTCGCCGACAAAGAGCTCTTCCGCGAGTACTATCAGACCTTTTCGCGTGACTACGTCCGTCAGCTCGGCTACGCCGTTGAAACTAAAGAGGTGCGTTCCGATATCGACCTCGAGACGCTATCCTACGTGCTGATGGGGATCTCGAACTTCGTCGGTCTACAGATCCTTTTTAAGGAGTCGCTGACCGATGATGAACTCGACTTTATAACGGACCAGGCCATGAAAGTACTGACCGACGGCATGTTCGTCAAAT
>JBKHFR010000034.1:0-12563 GCA_046540115.1 Acholeplasmataceae bacterium
GTCATGGATGAAAAAAAGCTCTTCGCAAAGTACAGTATGGATACGCTATTGGATGAACTCGATATCATCGAGTTCTATCAACACCCTGGGTGTAGGCACTCTGTTGGTGAAATCACACTCAAGCAAAAGCAGATATTTGAAGCAATGGGCGTGGCACTTCCAACCTAGATATAAAATCCCGGGATTTCCGGTTTAATGATGAATCGGTCTTTGTATGTTGACTTTGACAGCTTTTCCAAAAAGAATTCGAAAATAACGGTTCTCAGTATGATGTTCGAATTTATTTTTGAATCTTTCGCTCGCTTTCTAATAAGTGCTTTTATATGTTCACTCGAAATCATAATAGAATCTCCATATAATTTCTCAATACATGATCGATACCCATTTTTTTAGCATACACGAGTAAATTGCCTAGATTCCTAGATGTATCCTTAACGTACCGTTTTAAACCATCATTAAGGATTTGCTGATCCATACGACTTCTTGAGCGGATGATATCACAGATCGTTCTTTCCTTGTCATAGACCACAATATCATTACCAAACGGTGATTTCATAGTCATTTTTCCAAGTTCAAACAAAGATGGTTTAATCGTATAGGTAACTAAGTCAATGTGTTTGATCTGCGATGTGTTATAACCAGTAGGTAGTGTCACACTATATCGAATGGGATCCCTATCCGATAAACCATGGAGGTATAGAGCCGTATCATGTGAATAAACCATGCGTTTCTTTTTTTGTTGATATATGTAAAGTATATCTTCCCATGCTTCTTTTGATCGATAAACACCGGGTGACACTCTAATGAGTTTCTCTTCTTCAACAAGCATCGTTAAATACTCACGATGAATACCTTCATCGTTTGCATCCTGAGTCGTGATGTACCCGTTTTGTTTTTTGATGAGTTCTTCTAGTTTCTTCTTTGACACCATTACACCTCTTTGTCATATATGCTTTTATCATACTTCATATTAGTTATTTTGTCAAGAAATCGAATGTGTAACTCATCTAGGAAGCACAAAGAGATATATGATGAATCGGCTTAAAGCGTCATCTCTTATCGGATCTCGATTCAGATCAGTATCCTCAACCTCGACTGAACATGAATTCGAGTCATTGTTTGCTAGCATTATATTGAACTCGAGTATCCGGATGATTGAGCTGACGCGTGGAGTGATAATGACCTGGGAATAGTTGATGATACAGCTAAGAATCGGCTGTTTTTAAGGGCATTTAGTCGCCATTATATCGTATCCCGACAAAAAAGTTCATCGCATAGAATAGTTCTATAGTTGACAAAGCAATTCGCGGTAAGAAAGAATAGACGCAGTTCTGTCAGGAACCTATCCTATGATCGGAGTGAAGTGAACCATGCAAAAGAGGTACGATGATCTGATTCGGCATATCCCTTCCTTAGAAGACCAAGGAGATCTCTCTATTTATTATGGCGTTTCATATTCGGATGAGTGTCTTGTCTATAGCGATAAAAATGGGGATGGCAATTTAATCCTATTCTACGAGTATGATGATCTTTGAACAGCGATCGCCAGACATTTCAAAGAAGGATACGAATGGCTCGACAACTTGGAAGAGCACGGGATCGAGCTCGATAAGATTTTTAGTGTCGACGTTGAAAACCAGGATTTCGATGCAACCGCATCACTCTTGTTAGACATGACGGTTAGTGCAACACTCGAAGATCGACTGATCGACGCCTTGAACAATGATCATGCCGTTCGTCTATTAAAAAGACTCGCATTTTGAAATTAATGGGTATTCGCATCATCCTTACATAACGCTAAAGGAAGCGCGTGTTCAACCCGCTTCCTTTAGCGTTTTTTATCCTTTTAAAAAGGGACCCCTCTTCATCTCGATGCTTGGCATGATCCGAAAAGGGGTCCCCCGGGGGGGCTATTCTATTGACTACCTATTTCCAACGCTTCAGGTTCGTAACGGTCAGTTCGTGATCGATACTATAGAAGCCGAAGTTGACCTCCTTGCGATTGAACATTCTTCCCGTTAAGGCTCTCCTACCGTCGAGGTAGAGCGTGACGACGCTCCCTTCGATGGTCTGGCCTTCCTCGAAAATGAGCGTAAAGTCATAGGATTGGTCATCATTGAGAATGAATCGATTGCTCGTCTTCGGGTTGCGCTGATCGGTATCGATGAAAGACCCGTCGTAGAACCCGATCGTATCGTTCGTCTGGTCGAAGGCGTAGTGGAAGGATGATTCGTGGCCATCGACACCGAAATAGATGCCGAATCGTCCGTCCGATCGTCCGAGTTTGATCCGTCCCGTGATCTTGTTGATACCGGTTAGGGTGTCGTATACGACGTAGTCATAGTTCGATCGACCGAAGTCGAGTGAATCTCCTTCGGTATCGATGTTACTCGAGTCGATCGTCAACGGCATTTCCCGACTGATCTTTTCATCGACTTCCTGAATGGGTTTCACGTCTAGAAGCCCTTGGTCGTTCGCGCTAAGCTCGTGGGCGACGAGTTGACCGCCCCAGAGGAACTCGGGTTCGCGATTGAAATCCGATGAGACCCAACCGGTAAGGATCATGCGTGAACCATCGGAATCGACTTTACCGGCGTAGAGTCCTTCCCCGTCGAACGTATCGTTCGGGGGTTCCTGCCACGGGCCATACGGGCTTTCACTGTAGCGATAGCGCGTGACGCGCGTCGGCCATTGTTCCGAGAAGACGAGATACCAGTACCCCTGGTGATGGACCAATGTCGGGCACTCGAGGTTGGACGTGCTATCCGTTGTGCCTGTCGCCGAACCGTTGTCGAAGAGGATGCCCTGATCCTCCCAGTTGACGAGATCCGTCGAACGGTAGTAGGCGATGACGCCACGCCCATGGGCGCGCGTCGTGATCAGCATCCAGTACGCTTGATCCTCAGGGATATAGACGACGTGCGGGTCACGAAAGTTATCTTCGTCATAGACCGTATCCTTGGCATTAAAGGTGTTTTCCGGTCTTTTATCCCACGTTTCCATGTCGTCATCGCTGGTAGCGTGCATGATCGATTGGACCGGATCGACACGACTGTTGTGCGAGGTATAGAAGAGGTGGTAGGTGTCATCCTTTTTGATGACGGAACCCGTGCCAAGGGCGAGTTCGGGGTCATTCAGGTCGTGGACGACGGGGATAACCTCGCCGTGGTCCTCGAACTCATAGAAGTTCGTCGTTGACATCCGATACCAGGGATGAAATCCCGGGCTAGGCGGTTGCTCGTGCAGGTAGAAGATGTGCCACCTTCCGTCATCGTAGAAGGGCATCGTGTCACCGATCTTGCCGGTTGCGTGTTCAGGAAAAATAACCATATCCGATTGATCGACCTCTTCCGTTACGGGATCCTGCTCATCCTCACACGAGGCGAGCATAAATATGGATAGAGCGAGCGCTAGGATCATTACTTTTTTCATGGTGCACTGCCTCCTTTGAGCTCATGGACGACCATCCGCTTTATCCTCGGATCATCGCCGGTAACGTGAACTTCTAGTTCCTCTTCCTCGAAATAGATACGTGATGTGAAGACCTCACGGCCGTGGTCAACGAATACTTCGATCGAAGACGTATCCATGAGCACGTGGAAGCGAACCGCCCCGTCATACTCGTTTCGTCCGCTACGTCGCTCGAGCGGTGCTAGGCTTAGCCCGCTCGGATCGATGTAGGCGACTTTGGTTTCCAGTCCGATTTCTAGCTGATCTTCCTTTCCCCTGATCACTAAGGAAAAGTCGTTACTCGCTCGCGTCTCTAGGATGATCTCAGCGCGCTTGGCGATGGTTCCGATGGACTTCTTCTCGCTGATACCGTCAAAGACGATTTCATCGCTTCGCAGCGACTCCAGGCCGATCGGTTCGACCATGAGCCGGTCCTTCTCGAGGCGAAGCGTACGGGGAATCGTGAGCGCACCGTTCCAACCGTGAGACAGATCGTGGGTCAGATAGCGCGTATCCCACATCTCCATCCAGGCCGCCATGATCCGCCTTTTTCCGTCATAGAGCGTCTGCGGGGCGTAGAAATGGTGCCCGAGGTCGATCTCGTCGATCGTCTCGATCGTGAAGGCCCCCGTTTCTTCGTCGAAATCACCGATGGCGTAGAGCGACGAATTCACGTTTTTAAACCGCTCGCCTTCCTGTTCTAGGTGCTGGGCGGATGCGATCAGCACGATCCTGCCGTCGAGTTCGAACATATCCGGACATTCGGCCATGATCCCGAAATAGGGGTGGGGTCCGATCCGGTTCAAATATTCGTAGTTGAGGAAGTCATCCGTTCGGTAGATCAGGATCTGTCCGACCCCCTCCTGCGTCGTCGAACCGACGAGCAGGTAGTGCTTCCCCCGGATCATGATCGGATTGGGATCCCTGAAATCGTGTTTCGAGGCGTTCGTCGGTAGATCCTTTTCTTCAAGGATCGGGTTGCCCGGATACTTGTTAAAGACAACCCCATCCTCTGAGTAGGCCAGGCTCTGCGTCTGTAATTGACCGCCATTCTCCTTATGCGAGGTATACACGGTTAAAAGCCGATCTCCCATGGCGATGGCACCGCCCGAAAAGCACCCTTCCTCGTCGTTCTGGTCCGGGGATAGAGCCACCGGCAAGTGCTTCCAGAAAAGAAGGTCCTCGCTCGTCGCGTGTCCCCAGTGCATCGGTCCCCAGACGCTATCATAGGGGTTATACTGATAGAAGACGTGATAGAGCCCCTGGAAATAGACGAGTCCGTTCGGATCATTCATCCAGCCGATCGGCGGCATGAGGTGATAGGAAAGGCGGTGCTTGGGGTTTACTTTGTTCTTGTTCTTCTCGATATATCGATTCGCGGAGTCGGTGTTGAATGCCATGCGCTACCTCGTTGCTTGATTGTTATCTGAGTTCGATGATCGTTATGCTTTCGATATAGATCTCGGCACTACCGGTATTGAACGCACCGAACTGGAAGAGCAGTTCGATCTCCTGATCGAATTGTTGTGCGTTCGGCGTTTCATAGCTGAAAGTCGCTGATTCGGTCGTAAGGTCGAACGTCTCCGATACCTTAGGGTTCCACTGACCGACGGGATTGATGGCGAAGAAACCTTCGATCTCTTCGCTCGCATAGGCTTCGAATTCTACCCGATACTTGGCGCCTTCTTCGAATAGTGCTTCGTCATAGAATACCTTGTTATGCCAGTCGGTATCACCGAACGTTTCGACGTCATAGACGAGGCGCCCGTTTTCGGTATCGATGAAAAGGGTCGCTTCTGCCGGTTCTTCTTCGAAGCTATCGAAACCATCGGCCAAGCCGGTGAAGCGCGTTTCCGTCGTCTCGAGATCGTCATAGTAGGTCATCCCGATATCCGAGATCGTGATCTCGGCGCTATCCGCGCTCTGATTTCCGAACTGGAACAGCATCCTGAAGTCCTCGATATCGGATTCGGTCGTCTCGAAGGTATGCGAAACCGTGCGCGTTTCATCGGCGGAAAGCGACGGGTTCGACCAGACGTAGAATCCGATATCCTCTTCGACCTGGTATTCGGTTCTCGCTAGGAATTCATAGTTCAGGCTTTCCGTCGAATGGATCGTATAGGTTAGCTCGTAGACCTTCTCGGGCTCGAGCGTCATAGATTCGTGTTCCAAACGCTGTTCCCAGATGCCTCCGGCGAACTCGGCTACGTCGATCGTAACCGCTTCGTCTTCGACCGTATAGGACATCGTTCCGGCGTCCTCGACGACCGACCAGCCGTCCTGATCGAGATCCGTAAACGGATAGGTCGTAGACTGCGGGTCGATGAAAGAGACGACCGTGATGCTACGGACATGGATCGCGAGCTCTTCATCGCTCTGTCCGCCGACGTTGAACAGCAGTTCCGCCTCGTCGTTGTCATCCTCAGCGGTAAAAGAGATTTCTAGCGTTTCATAGTCGGTCGAAAGGGCGTTATCCCAGGTTCCATCATAGGGGTCCCATCCCTCACGGGGATCGTTGACGATGAAGGCGACTCCGTCGATTTCACGTGAGGCACGCGCTTCGATCTCGATCTGATAGGCCGTTCCGGCTGTGAGCTCCATGTCGCGGTAGAGCTGGTTATCGCCGTCACTTTCGCCCATTTCGATCGGTTGATAGATGAGTTTTCCGTCTTCAACGGTTAGAGCGTCGACCTCATCGCCCATCTCCTTAGCGACGAAACCGTTGAATGCATCCTCAGCGACCTCGTCGAAAGAAAGGGTAACCCGATCGACCTCTTCGACCGTCTGGTCCTCTTTTACTTCTAGGAATAACGAGGCGGTCGCTTCCTGATCGAGGTCATCGGATACCGTCAGTGTGATCAGATAGGTACCGATATCTTCGGGCGTAACGACGCCATCCTCGATGACGGCCGAATCCGGGTCAACCGTAACGACGATATCGGACGTGATGTCGTTACCGTCATAGTCGGTCGCCGTTACGCCTTCGAGGACATCGATCGATTCGCTAAGCACGATCGATGCCGATTCGGGCAGTCCCTCGATGACGGGTTCTTCCTCGTCCTCTGTAACATCTTCGCAGGCGAATAGTACGAGTGCGAATAGAATCAATACGGGTAAACTGAACCATTTTTTCATTTTTCATTCTCCTCTATTTTTTTAATCATGCGATCGAAAGACCTCGCTGTGAGATAGTGGACGCTCCGTATGAACATACCGGCCAGCAAGACGATCGCGATCAGCTCATAGACGAATACGTACCCCATGACGACGAACAGAAGGATGAGAAAGAGCGTCGTCTTCGGGTCATGGAATGCCATGCTCAGAGCATTGTAGGTCAATTCCGAAAGCGTTACGCGCATCCGGATCAGTATGATCGGAACGTAGGTAAAGATCAGCCATGCCAGTAGTGCGAGAATGCCTAGAGTTGCCTGTGTCCAGATGAGATCGGTGCCGATCGCATTCAAGCTATAGGCCGATAGGATGATCAGAAGCAGGATAACCGTCGTGTACGCGAGCGGTTTTGCGTTCGTTTTGATGGTCCGCCATATCGTGCCGTAGGACCGGTCCTGGTCGTAGAAACCGATGATCCCGACGTACACGGCTAAGAAGGGCACGATCAGGAACCCAGCGACCAGCAGCAACAACGTCGTCATGATGTAGTCGTAGAGCGTCGTTCCTGCTTCTACTAGCCATTTCATCCCGTTTCTTGGTAGCGATCATAGGCGCTCTGGAAGGAATCGATCATCTCGTTGAGGCCCATCCGCTCGAGCTGGTCGACGTAGTCATCCCATTCCTGGTCGGTTACGCCTCCCTCGAGCAACCAGGTCGACTGTTGCTGGAAGATGTAGTCGTAGATGTCGCTGGCATAGCGATTGATGTCGTTGATCTCCTCGAGCTCGAACGTAACATTCGGGTATTGCCGGACATCCTCCGGTACGTAGGGATCGGCATATTCGTCAAGGATCTCGAGGCGGAGTCGGGCCCGATATTCCATCACGAGGTCGTTGCCCCACTGTTCATCGGTCAGGTAGACGATGCCCATCGGTGCGTTACGCAAGCGCAATTCATCGGCGGTCATGCCCTCCGGAATCGGCTTTTGGACGAGCCGACCCTCATCGTCGCGTTCCTCCTCATAGACGATACCGATCGGGCCGTAGTTGATCTGAGCCGAGATCGTCGGGTCGTAGAAGCGGTCGATCCAGGACATGAGGACTTCGGGGTTTTCTGCCTTATCGAAGACGACGAAGTTACCCTTGCTGATCTCCTGGTTGTTCGATACGCCGACGATCTGTTCGCCATTCCGACCGATAAGGGGTGGCATCGCCACGTAGTCATCGTACCATTCCGGCTTAACGACCGTTTCTTTTTCCCACCAGTAGAACGATCCGAGTCGCTGGTGGTCGCCCTTGCCTTTGGCGAGCAGGTCCATATCGCCCTGCGTAAAGACTTCGCGGTCGATCAGGCCCTGGTCGACCCAATCGGAGTAGTAGTTCGTAGCATCCTTGAAGGCATCGAGCGTCGCCGTAAAGACGACCTCGTCGTCGATGACCGTGCGGTGATCGGTATTCTCAGGGATTCCGAAAGCGGCATAGAGGTCGGACTGGTTACCCTGCCATCCGTTAAATACGAACGTTAGCGGGATGACGTTATCGGCATCCGACAGGAAATCCGCGTTTTCTCTGATCGCTCTAAGGATGGCGCCGTACTGGTCGACGCGCAATCCATCGACGGGCTCACCGTCGACTTCGATGGTCAGTTCGTCGAGCTGGATATCATCCTCCGTACTCGTATCAGCAAGACCGCCACCGCTGATCTCAACCGTAAAGGGCGATCCGTCCTCGTCGACGATATATCCGGCATCGGATAGGCGGTTGACCCACGCCTTATTGAGAAACAACAGGTTCGGGTGCTGTAACAGTCCCATTTCCTCAACCCTGGGTAGGGCATAGATATGTCCATCCGGTGCGGTGATGATCCTCTCTATGTCGGGCCTTTCCTCGAGGATACGGCTAAAGTTCGGCATGTATTCGAGGTATTCGTCGAAAGGTAGGATCGTCTTAGCGGCGGAATACTGGATGACGTCACGATCCGAGAAACCAGCGTGATACATGGCATCCGGTAGATTATTCCGATCCGCGAGAATGAGGTTTCGCGTCGCTTCGAAGGACTCCTCACCGAGATTCTCCCACTCGATGTTCACGTTCGTGTCTTCTTCCATCTGTTCGAAGATGAGCATGTCGTTATAGTCGAGAGCGAGCGCGTTCTTCGGGGCTACGATCCGATAGGACACCTCTTCTTCCACGATGGGAAGACCATCCGGATCATAACCGAGATCATCGAGCGATCTACCCGGTTCTGCATCCCGACCTCCACAACCTAGCAATAGAATCGCAACCATGACGATCCCTGTAATGATATAGAGCTTCTTCATGTTATTCCTCCTATTTGAAGCTTCCAACTAGAAAACCCTGTTTGAAGAATTTCTGTACGAATGGGTAAAAGAGTATGATCGGCAGACTCGAGACGATGATGACGCCGTACTTGATCTGATTGGCGAGCCTTAGCCGTTCATAGATCGCCTGCGCATCACCGATACCGCCCGTCTGCATATCGCCGACGACGAGGATATCACGGAGAACGAGCTGTAACGGGTAGAGATTCTCGCTCCGGATAAAGATCAGGGCGTCGAAATAGGCATTCCAGTGACCGACGGCATAGAACAGGATCATGACCGCGACGATCGGCTTCGACAGCGGCAGTATGACCTGCATGAACGTCCGGAACTGGCTCGCGCCGTCGATCTCAGCGGCCTCGATCAGCTCGGTCGAAATATTGGACTCATAGTAGGCCTTGGTCAGAAAGACATTCCAGACCGATACGGCTCGCGGAAGGATCAGCGCCCAGAAGGTATTGATGAGTTCGAGCTCGGAGACGAGGAGATAGAAGGGAACGAGTCCACCGTTGAAAAAGAGCGTAACGATGAAGAACCACATGATCGTCTTCCGGTAGGGAAGCGTCGGACGCGAGATCGCATAACCGGCAGGAATCGTCAGAAGGATGTTGAGAGAAGTCCCGACGGTCGTATAGAGGATCGTGTTCCGGTATCCGGTCCAGATCTTCGGTTCATCGAAGATGCGCTGATAGCCGCCGAAGTCCACGACGTCGGGTAAGAGCCAGACTTCACCGTTCAACACGGCATCGGGGGAGCTGACCGACGCGATGACGATGAACCAGAGCGGATAGATGATGATGAAGGCCAAAAACAGCATGAACGCGTAGTTGAAGAAGTGAAAGGCTCGGTCCCCTTTCGTTTCCGCGATCGGTCTTTTCCTTTTTCGTACCAGGTTCTTTACCATAGGCTGTTATCCGAGAACTTTCTCGCCGAGGTATTCGCGATGATCAGAAGGACGACGTTGATGACCGAGTTGAACAAACCGATCGCCGCGGCGTAACTGTACTCATAGTCGACGATCCCTGTCTTGTAGACATAGGTCGATATGATCTCCGAGGTCTCGAGATTGGTACCCGTCTGCATGAGCAAAACCTGCTCGAAACCGACGCTCATGAGATTACCGATGGAAAGGATGAGGATGATCGAGATCGTCGGATAGATCGCCGGTAGGTCGATGTGGCGGATCCGCTTAAAGCGGGATGCACCATCCATCATCGCCGATTCATGGAGCTGCGGATCGACACCGGATAGAGCGGCGAGATAGATGATCGCCGACCACCCCGTATTCTGCCAGTTCCCGGAACCGATGAAAAGCGGTCGGAACCAACCCGCCTCGAGAAAGAACGAGACCCTCTCGGCACCGAGGGCGATCAGGATGTTGTTGACGAGGCCGTATTCCCCGAAAAAGAGGTAGAGCATACCGACCAGAACGACCACGGAGATGAAGTGCGGGGCATAGAAGATCGTCTGAAAGATCTTTTTACTGCGCTCCCCCCGCAAGGCGTTGAGAAGGAGCGCGAGGATGATCGGTAGCGGAAAGCCGATGACGAAACCAAAAAAACTGAGCAGAAACGTATTCGTCAGAAGCGTTTCGAAGCGATAGTTATTGAAAAACCTCTGGAAGTGCTCCATCCCGACCCAGGGACTATCGATGATTCCGAAAGCGGGCGTGTAATCCTGGAAGGCGATGATCACGCCATACATCGGGATATAGGCAAAAACGAAGACGAAGGCCATCGCCCCGAGTACCATCAGCAACAGCTGATAGTTCCGTTTGATGCTGTTTCGTTTGATCGCTCTCGTCACACCCGAAACCTCTTTTCCTTTCTTACTCCTTCATTCTAACACGATATACGGTCGTGTCAATTTATTTTTACATTTTGTTCATTTGTAAACGTAAGCGCTTTACAATTGTTCATTTGCATGATAGTATAGGGCTGTGAGGTCGATGCTATGCCGAAAAAAACCGTAACGATCCAGGCGATCGCCGACGCCGTCGGCGTATCGCGAAACACCGTTTCCAAAGTCATAAACGGGCACCCCGTTCCGATAGCGACGCGAGAGAAAATCGTTGAAAAGGCCATCGAAATGGGATACAAAGGGTTCGCTCACGTGCAGCGGATCGACGAGAGCCTACCGCTGCGGTTGTTGTTGCTGACGGGTAGACCGCTGTCGAACCTGGACTTCTTCCTATCGATGATCCGTGGCATCGAATCATCGATCCAGAAGTACGATATCGACTTCTTTCAGTATACCCTCGGCCCGAACACGACGAGCGCACAGCTCAAGAACTACATCGAATCGCTCGCTATCGATGGGATCATCGGGATCGAGCTCTACGCCCGTGAACACTTGAATCACGTGCTATCGATCGGTACGCCGGTCGTCTTCATCGATTCCTTTACCTTCATGAACCAGATGACCGGGAACTATGACGTCATCCTCATGGAAGGCATGCAGAACATCTACCGGATCACGACGAAACTGATCGAGCACGGCGCGAAGACATTCGGTTTCGTCGGCGATCCCCAGCACTGTCAGGGCTTCTATGAGCGCTATCTCGGTATGCGCGAAGCGCTCTTCGACCGCGGCATACCCTTCAATCCCTCCTATTGCATTCTGGACCCCGACGATTCACCGTATGGAGATGTGCAGTGGACGCTGAGCCGCGTCGCTTCGCTCGACCGCATGCCGGACGTCTTTATCTGTGCGAACGACAGTATCGCCATTCCTTTGGTCGAGGCGCTCAAAAAACTCTACCTGAACATACCGGAAGACGTTCAGGTAATCGGTTTCGACAATATTACCGAGGCTTCGCTCAATTCGCCGGCTCTAACGACGATCGACATCGATAAGGAACAGCTCGGACAGGAGATCATCCACACGCTCCTACAGCGGATCAAGAGGGCTACGATACCGAATCGGACGATCTACCTCAGGACGAATATCGTCTATCGGAGGACGACCTCGAAACGACTGAAACAGGAAAAAAGTGCGCGCGAGCTCTGAAACCGCTGACGGATAATAAAGAAGGGATGGTCGTGGATCGTAGGATACCCCTAAAAAATTGATCGAGCCGAAACGAAACAGTCCGAAAGATCTCGGGCTTTTTTTGTTCTCTCAGGACAAGGAATCCGCATTCATCGGGATGCATCAATAACCGACTTAATGAAGAGTGCGTAATGGTCCAAACGAGACATAAACCGTAATCTCCCCTGTTATAGACCGGCGCCTTGGCCACTGCACCAACGAGTCAACCGGGTAATCCGGATAATCCCTTTCTGATAAAGGAAACTTGACGTTTCAAAAAACCATAACGAGCCGCCAGCAAGCAATAGGGTATAGAAATCGACAACGCACGAGCTCGACCGAATATCGGATTTAAGACCGGTCTATTCTCTATAATGCGACAAAAGGGATGACCGAAACGCGAACTGGTGCGCATGTTGTGCATCCGATCAGGATAAGAGCGAATCCGACTAATGGAACACGAGAGAAGCGAAGATAGCGTTGAAACACGGATCATCGGGTGCTATAACACCAACAAAATATAATAAAATGCAAGCGCTTTCTTGACATTGTTGAAAATAGTGCTATAATTTAGGTAATCGTTAAGGTAAAAACTTAATACGTGGATATATCGGAGGTATTCTATGAAACG
>JBKHFR010000035.1:0-12240 GCA_046540115.1 Acholeplasmataceae bacterium
TCGACGACGAGCTTCATGTACTTCGGATAGAGCTCCATGATCTCCGTAACCATGTGCATCCGATAGGCGCAGAGCAGCCTGCCTTCGACCACGAGCACGTGCATGCGCGAATCCTTGAGTGTTTCCTCGTCCATCAACCTGATGCTCGCGTGGGCCTCATCGTAGCGTTCATGGCGGAACAGGAAGCGGTGCATCAGGTAGATGAAAAGGTTCAACTCGACGTCATCGAGCCGTAGGAGGTAGCTCTTGACGCTTTGGAAATGGATGAAGGCCTTACCGTAATCCTGTTCCGTCATGTAGTAGCCGAAGCGAACGAGCTCCGCCTGGTGGTCCTTCCTCGTTCCGTAGTAGGCGAGCATGTCATCGGGAAGGCTCGTCCCTATGATCAGGTGGTCGACGATCCGATCCCGGTCCTTCCGATAGTTGGCGTCATCCTGGTCGTCATACCGCTTGATTCCGAGGCGCTCGGACAGCGGTTCGATGAACTGATCGCTGACCGCGATCAGGTTATTCTCGGCTTTAGAAAGGTAGGATATGCTGCAGATCCCTTCCGCTGCTTCCTGCAGCGTCATCTTCTTCTCGATCCGACTGAATCGAAGGGCCGAACCGAAGGGTTTCGGTTCGTAGAGCTTTTCCTGCTTTCTTTGCCGCATCAAGCGCTTCAACTTCATCATCTCGACATCGTAGTTCATGGTGATACTCCTCTCATTTTTTTCACCATATTATCGGGATGATCCGTTTAAATCAAGTGAAAGTTGAAAAAAATAGCCCTTGATTACCGTTTCGAACGGCGAATCGGGCTTTCAAGATCGGTCTTCTTTCGGTTCCTTATTCTCGTAGATGCATATGTCATAGAGCGGACAGACCCGGCATTTCGGCTTCCTGGCAAGGCAGTGGTAACGACCGAAAAAAATGAACTGGTGGTGCGCTTTCTGCCAGCGTTCGCGCGGGATTAGCCGCATCAGCTTCTCTTCGATGGTGCGAACCGAATCGCCTTTCTGTGCGAGTCCTAGGCGAACGGATACCCGTGCGACGTGGGTATCGACGGCAAGAGCAGGGATGCCGAAAGCATTGCTCAATACGACGTTCGCCGTCTTTCTTCCGACGCCCGGCAGCGCTTCGAGCCGGGCCCGATCAGCGGGCACGGTACCGTTATACCGAGCTTCGAGTTCAGCGGCTAGTTCGATGATGTTTTTCGCCTTATTCCGATAGAGACCGATCGTTCTAATGATCGCTTCGACGTCCTGGTAGGATGCCCGTGCGAGCCTCTGCGGGGTCGGATAGCGTTCAAAGAGAACTCTCGTTACGCGGTTGACGCTGACATCCGTCGTCTGGGCACTGAGAACGACGGCAACGAGCAACTGGAAGGCATCGTCGTGTTCTAGTTCGACCGTCGCCTCCGGAAACATCCGGTCCATGGCGGCGAGTATCCGCTCGATCCGTTTCATCCGATCTTCTTGTAGAGGTCATCCAGTACGCGGTCAACCTTCTCATCGACCTCGATCGGTTTCGGTATCGTCTGCGTCAGTAACCGCTCCACGTAGCGGATACTGATCCGGTCCTCGGCCTGTTCGATCGCTCGGTCGATCTGGTCCGACGTATAGAGCCCTTCGTCGTACCACCTTCTGATCGTCTCGAGTTCGTGCGGCCGCAACAAACGACCGAGCCCTTGTTCGAACTGCTTGATCGTCTGACTGATCCGGCTCTCATAGAGCGCTTGACGTTCCTTTTTCTCATCCTCGATCAGGAGCTCCTCGATCTTTTCGAAGGTCGGATCGAGACCGAAGACTTCGCGCTCCTTCTGGTCCTTCGTCCGTTCGATCTCCATCGTCATGAACCCCTTGTCCAGGAGGCCCTCGACGATATCGCCGATCTCGTTCTGTGAATAGTCGACGCGCCTGGAGATCGCGGCGATCGAAAAGGACTTACGCTTCTTATAGATCGAAAACAGCGCTAAAAGGATCGACCGTTCCGACATGGAAAGGTCGAGTCGCTTATACTCCCGGATCAGGATGCGTTCGATCGCGAGATCATAGTTTTCATAGAGCGTCTTTAGAATCATAGTTCCCCTTTGCGAGCGCGTCACGCGCCGCTCTCTGTTCCGCTTCCTTTTTCGTTCTTCCGATACCGTGCCCGAGCGTGATCGTTCGGTCGAGCTTCACCACGACTTCGAAGATCTTGTCGTGGGAAGGACCGCTCTCATGGACGAGGTGATAGCTGATATTCCGCTTATCGCCGCTGTGGATGTATTCCTGCAGCGTCGACTTATAGTCCCTGATCTCCAGGGCGTGGGCGAGATTCGGGACGATGACCGCCTGAAAGACGCGCTTTACCCAGGCGAATCCGAGGTCGAGATAGATCGCTCCGAGCAGGGCCTCAAAGGCATCGGCGATCATCGCGTCATTGGCGCCCTTGAGCGCTTCGCCCTTTCCGAGTCTCAGGTGTTCCTTCAAGCCGATCATATCCGCATAGAGGACTAAGGCCCCCTCGGATACGGCCTTCGCCTTCTTTTTGGACATGACGCCCTCATCGGTCAGTGCTTCTCTATAAAGATAATCCGTCATCAGCAGTCCGAGGACCGCGTCACCGAGAAACTCGAGCCGTTCGTTCTTTTCGGTGTGGTTCTCATAGGCATAGGAGGAGTGCGTGAGAGCCGTCTCATAGAGGGATCGATCCTTATAGGGAAGACCGAGCTTTTCGAGTAGTTCGGTCACTTCCGGTTCGCTTCCTTGCTTGCGAGCGTTTCCGATACGACGCGGATGACATCCGCCTCGACCATTTCCTTCGCCTGGCGGATGCCGTTATAAAAGGCATAGTCGTCGGAGGAGCCGTGGGCCTTGATGACGACGCCATCGAGTCCCATGAGCAGGGCGCCACCGATCTCGGAAGCGTCGAGGGAACGCTTGAATCGCTTCAGGGCACCGCGCATGAAAAGAGCTCCGACCTTCGAGAGAAAACCGGCCTTGATCTCGCGCTTGAGCACTTCCCCGAGGCCTTTGGCTGCACCCTCCATCGTCTTCATGACGATATTTCCGGTGAAGCCATCGGAAAGCAGGATATCGGCTTCCGTCACGAAGATCTCTTTCGGCTCGAGATTCCCAAAAAAGTTCAGGTCCGGACTGTTCTTAAACAGGGCGTAGGTCTCCTTATCGAGTTCCCGACCCTTGCCTTCCTCGGTGCCGATATTGATCAGGGCGACCGTCGGTTTCTCGCGCTTGAGTACCCGTTCGCACATGACCGTAGCGTAGACGGCGAATTCGTGCAGGTATTCCGGCTTGATCTCGACGTTCGCCCCCGAATCCAACAGGATCCGTCCCCTGCCGTCGTAGGAGGGAATGATCGGGGCGATGGCGACGCGACGCATGTTCTTCATGCGCTTGACGATGAAAAGCCCGCCGACAACGAGCGCCTGGGTCGGACCGGCACTGACGATGGCATCGGCCTCGTTTTTCGCTACGGCATCGAGAGCCATGAACATCGAGGCCTTCTTGTTCCGACGGAACTGGCCGACCGGATCCTTTTCTCCCATGTCGAGGTATGCCTCGGTATGGACGACGCTAAGACGATCGTGCGCGGTGAGATAGGGCGACATCCGCTTTTCGTCACCGAAGAGCGTGATCTCGATGTTTTTGAACTGGTCCAGAGCTCTGTATACGCCTTTGACGATCGGCTCGGGCGCGTGGTCGCCTCCCATGCCGTCGATCGCGATTCTGATCATAGGATCCCTTCTTTCTAACGTCTATGCGGTTATTATATCACACTTTTTTCGTCGTGCGGATATAACGTCGGTAGTGCTCGTAAGCGGGATTATCTTTAAAGTCCGTTCGGGCGAGCAAGCGCTTCACGTTCTTCTGTGCTTCGACCATGATCGGGTAGTCATGGACTAGGTCGAGGTAGGTGAAATTCAGGTAGCCGGACTGCCTTTTCCCGAAAAAATCACCCGGCCCGCGCGCCTTGAGGTCGTAGGCGCTGAGCGCGAATCCGTCGTCGATCCGCGTCAGAAGCTCGAGCCTTTCGACATCGTCCTTGGTCGAAACCAGATAGCACGAGCTCGGGCGTTCGCTCCGGCCGATCCGGCCCCGCAGCTGGTGGAGCTGGCTCAGGCCGAAGTGCTCAGCCGAAAACACGGCCATGAGCGTCGCCGTCGGCACGTCGATCCCGACTTCGACCATCGTCGTGGCGAGAAGGATGCTTCCCGGCGTTTTTAAAAACAGCTGCATGCTCGTATTCCGTTCGCTTTCCGATAACTGCCCGTGCAGGATAAAGATGGGCGCGAAGCGGTCCTTGATCCGGTCATAGACGGTCTCGATGTTATCCGCTACGTGATCGGACGAGATGGCAGGGACGACGAGGTAGACGTGCTCCCGGTGGGCGAGCGTCCGTTCGATCGCCTCGTATAGCCTTTCGATCCGATCGGGCGTCAGATAGAACGTCCGGATCTTCCGGCGAGAAAGCGGCTTTTCCTTGATCGACGAAACGTTCGCTTCCCCGAAGGCGACCATCCGTAACGTCCGGGGGATCGGTGTCGCCGTCAGATAAAGGACGTCCTTCGTCCTGGCCTTGGCTTCGAGTTCCTGGCGGGTTTTCACGCCGAACTTGTGCTGCTCGTCGATGATGACGAGCCCGAGCTTCGGGAAGCGTACGTCCTCCTCGATCAGCGCGTGCGTACCGATGACGAGATCATAGCCGTGCCGTTCGATCGCCTCCTTGAGGGCGACCTTATCCTTCGTTTTTCCGATGAGCAGCGCGATCCTCAGCTCCGGAAAGTGCTTTTCAAAGAAGGCGGCGTGCTGGATGGCAAGCAGTTCCGTCGGTGCCATGAAAGCGACCTGTTCGCCTGCCGTGAAGATGGCATAGAGGGCGATCCCGGCCACGATCGTTTTTCCTGAACCGACGTCCCCCTGGATCAGACGGAAGCTCGCCTCACGCCGCTTGAAGTCACGGAAGATGTCGTTGACCGCCTCTTTCTGGTCGGCGGTAAGCGTAAAGGGTAGCGCCGCGATCTTCTGTTTGACCCGCTCGATCGCGTAGGTTTTCGGTGGCCGTTCGATCCGTTCGAGCCGCTGTGCGAGCCCTAGGTGCAGATAGAAGGCTTCCTCGTATTTAAAACGCCTTTCGGCCTGCTCGACGTCCTTGATGCTCCGCGGTAGGTGGAGCATCCGATAGGCGAGCTTTTTTCCCGGCATCCTGTACGCCTCTAGGTATTCGTCCGGGATCGTTTCCCGGCCGTCAAAGGCATCCGTCTCGATGATCGTCCCGATGAACTTGCTGATCAGTCGGTCGGAGACCCCCTCGATCCGGTAGACGGCCTGGAGCGGCTCGGTGCTCGTTCCCATGATGATCCGATCGGCAAAAAGCCGCCTCTGGTACAGGTGATAGGTTCCCTTGACGACGATGCGCGCACCGATTCTAAGCGTATGGACGAGATAGCCACGACCGAATACGACGACCTCGATCTTTTTGCCGTCGATCGCGGCGTCGAAACGGATCCGGCTGATGCGCTGATAGGGGTTACGCTCGGGCCGAGAGGAAACGACGAGAGAAAGCGTGATCCGCTCCCGATCGCGCGCTTCATCGAGCGATGAAAGCGCGTAGTTCTCATAGCTCGACGGTCGCCTTTTCAACAGGTCATCCGTACTCGCGATCCCCGCTTTTAAAAACGCTGCATAGGTCTTCGGTCCGATGCCACGAATCGTATCGAGACCGACCTTTTGCCTAGCCATTTAAAAGCGTCAGGTCGGCCAATACGATGGCCAGCGCGTTTTCTAGCACGATACCGGCCCGGCGACAGATCGCTACGTCGTGACGACCACCGATGGCAAGATCCTTGGTTTCCTTCCTGTCCAGATCATAGGTCTTCTGGTTCTTGCCGATGCTCGAGGTCGGCTTGATGAAGGCCCTGGCGACGACGTCATTCCCGTTCGAGATTCCGCCACTGATACCACCGGAATGATTGGTCGCGGTCGTCCCCTTCTCATCGATGAAAGCGTCGTTGAACTGGCTTCCCATCATCTCGATCCCGGCGAAACCGGTACCGATCTCGACCCCTTTAACCGCCGGGATCGAGAAGAACATGCGGCCGATCTCCCCGTCGAGCTTCTGAAAGAACGGTTCACCGAGTCCGACCGGGACTCCGGTCGCTCGCACCTCGATGATCCCTCCGACCGAATCGCCCGTTTCGGCGATCGATTCCAGGTATTGGTCGATCTTCGACAGGTCCGTTAGCGTCCCGATCCGGACTAGCTCGTGTTCGAACCGATAGGGGACGACCATCTTCGCGATGCTGCCCGCCGCGACCAGAGCCGCCGTAAGACGTCCTGAAAAACGGCCACCGCCCCGGTAATCCTGATAGCCCTTATATTTCGCCTGTGCGACGAAATCGGCGTGACCGGGCCGTGGTTGGCGACGCAAGTGCTCGTAGTCCTTCGAGCGCGTATCGGTATTGTTGATCACGAGGTGGATCGGTGATCCGGTCGCTCTACCGTTGAACACGCCGGCAGTGATCTCGAAGCGATCGGCTTCGACGCGCGGCGTCGTCCCGACTTTACCGGGTCTCCGCTTGGAAAGATCGGTGCGGATCAGCTCCTCGTCGATGACCGTGCCGGGCGGCACGCCCTCGAGCACGAATCCGATCTGTTGCTGGTGCGATTCGCCGAACAGCGTCAGGCGAAACCTGCTCCCATAACTATTCATCCTTGATCGCCTCCTTGATCCGAGCGAACGCTCGCTCATCTAGGTCGAAGCGCCGATCGAAAAACAGTGACAGGCTTTCGATCGCCTGATAGATCAGCATCGGTAGGCCGTTATAACCGACGCTAGCTTCCTTCATGATCTTCGTTTCAAGCGGACGATAGACCAGGTCGATAACGACCCGATCCTTGACGACATCCCGATCGAGCACGGAAACATCCGTCCGTGGGTAGGTTCCGAGCGGCGTCGTCTGTACGAATAGATCGACGCTCTGGGCTCCGATCTCGTCATAGAATATCGTCCGTTCGAACGGTTCGTCGCGTCGGCTCGACCGCCGTTTCACGACCGTCGGCTTAGCCTTACGGTCACGAAGAGCGACGTAAACGGCTCGCGCCGCCCCACCGTTTCCGAGTACGTAGACCCTTTTTCCGGATACGTCCAGCCCGTAGTAGTCGAGCATGGAAAGAAAGCCGGCATAGTCGGTGTTGGCACCGACGAGGTCGTTTTCCTCTCGGTAGATCGTATTGACGGCTCCGATCCTCGCAGCCACGGCATCGATGCGGTCGAGCAAGGGGATGACCTTCTCCTTGTAGGGAACGGTGACGTTATAGCCGTCGACTTCGCCCTTTCTGATCGCTGCCATCGCCGGCTCGAGGCCCTCTTCGTCGATATCCCGGATCCCGTAGTCATAGGAAAGGCCGTAGCTCTTCGCCAGTATGCCATGGACGAAAGGAGAGCGAGTGTAGCCGATACTCTTTCCGATCAGCTCGAACCGCTTCACTTCTGTACTTCTTTCGACAGCTCGAACAAGAGCTGAAGGAAGCGGTGATATAGGGGCCAGAGCGTTTCGTCCGCGAACTGTTCGCGCCTCTCGATCACGACGTCGATCTCACGACTGGCGTCGAAGATCGGGATATCGTGCTCCTTCTTGTAATCGCCGATCGCTTTTGAGATTCGCATTCTCCGTTTAAAGAGCTCCATGAGCTCGAGATCGACCTCATCGATCTGCTTTCGATATTCCTTAAGATCCATGAACCACACCTCCTAGTCCTTGATAGTCTTCAAAAAATCCCGGATAGGATTTCCGACAGGCCTGGGCGCCTTCGATCGTCACCGGTCCATCGGCGCGGAGCGCAGCGATGGCGATGGCCATGACGATCCGGTGATCGTCAAAGGCATCGAACGTTTGGTTCCCCTTTAAGACCGTCGTGCCCTCGATCACGGCCCGGTTATTTCCGATTTCCATGCTTACGCCGAACCGTGCCAATACGTCCTGCATCGCCGACAACCGGTCGGACTCCTTGATCCGGAGACGCTCGGTATTAAGGAAGGTCGTCCTGCCCTTGCTGAGGGCCGCGAGCACCATGAGAATCGGTCCGAGATCGGGGATATCGCCAAGGTCGATCGTAGTCCCGTGCGTCGTGCTCGGAGTAACGAGATAGCGTCCCTGGTCATAGCTGATCCTGCCGCCCATCCTCGCGATGATCGGAACGATCGCCCGGTCACCCTGTCGCGAATCCTTCCTTAGTCCCGATAGCTCGATCGGCTTCCCGATCGTTCCCGCAACGAAGAAGAAAGCCGCCTGCGAGAAATCACCTTCGACATAGGCGCTTCGGGCCCGGTATGACTGATCGCCCGGAATCAGGAAACGCCCTTCCTCTTCGCCGATCGTAACGTTAAAGCGCTTTAGGACATCGAGGGTCAGATCGACGTAGCCGCGTGACTCGAGCGGTGTCGAGAGCTCGATGACCGAAGAACCAGCGACGAGCGGAAGCGCCATGAGAAGACCGGTCAAAAACTGTGAGCTGACGTCCCCTCTGAGCCGGTAGTGCCCGGCTTGCAGCGGACCGGCAACGACGAGCGGTAGTTCGTCAGGCGTCGTGCTTCTGAATACGTAGCCGAACGGCTGGAAGGCATCCCGGTAAACCGAAAGCGGTCGTTTCGGCAAGCGCCCGCGACCGATGAAGGTTACCGGTTCGCTCTGTAGCATCGCGACCGGGATCAGGAAACGGAGCGTCGAGCCCGACTCCCCGGCATCGATCGTGATACCGCTCTGATCCCGCGGCTTTCCGCCATAGGCGTACGTCCTCGTGGCATTGAGCCCTAGCGCCCTGAGCGCTGAGCGCGTCGCTTCGATATCCATCGCCTCGAGCAGGTGATCGATCGCGCACTTCTCTTCCCCGAGGGCGGCCGCGATCAGTACCCGGTGCGAAAGCGACTTGGAAGGAACCGTTTCGAGCGCCCCTTCTAAAGGACGGGGATCGATCGTTACTCGCATAGGTCGATCCTCTCGATCACAGCGTTACCGATATCCTTGAGCAGGATGAAGCGCAGCCCGTCGGCGCGTCGTTTCTTATCGTAGGCGACCATTTCGACATAGTCCTTCCGCTTAAGCAGTGGCAGCGCGACGAGTCCGTGCGCTAACAGGAGTTCCTTGACCTCGTCATAGAGTGCGCGCGGCGTAATCCCTCGTTCGATCCCGACCTCGAGCGCCATCAGCATGCCGTAACTGATCGCCTCGCCGTGCTTATAGGTCCGATAGCCGTGCGCGCGCTCGATCGCGTGGCCGAACGTATGCCCGAAGTTCAGAACCATCCGCAACCCCTCCTCGTAGGGGTCCTCTAAAACGATCCGTTTCTTTACCGCGAGCGCCAGATCGATCTCTTCGATCCCGACGCGACGCTCGTCTTTGAGTCGGGCATAGAGCCGCGGATCACCGATCAGGGCTGCCTTGATCATTTCGGCGATGCCGTTATTATACTCCCTATACTCGAGCGTATCGAGTAGCTCGGGGTCGATCAGAACGAGTTCGGGTTCATGGAACGCACCGATCAGGTTCTTACCTAGGGGTAGATTGATGCCGACCTTGGCGCCGATACTGCTGTCGACCTGGGCGAGGAGCGTCGTCGGCACCTGGACCCAACGGATCCCGCGATAGAGCGTCGCGGCCACGAAACCAGCGAGATCGCCGACGACACCGCCACCGAAGGCGATGATGAGGTGGTCCCGCCGGATTCCCTGTTCGATGAGCCTCTTAGCAACGCTTTCGTAGGTCGAAAGCGACTTCGACCCCTCACCCGGTTCGATGACGACCGTTTCGACCGAATAGCCCGCGAGCGCGTTTAGAAGCGCCTCCTGATAGAGGCCGTAAACGACCCGGTCGCTGACGACGAACACCTCTTTTTCCGCATAGGAGTCCGCGAGCATTTCGCCCAACCGGTTCAGTGCTTTCGCTTCGATGTAGATGGGATAGGACAGGTTCTTACGTGCGCTCAAAGGCTTTCCTCTTTTCCCTGGCTTGCCGCATGGTTTTCCTTAGTTCGTCCCGGTTCTCGGTAACGATCGCTTCACGAAGCCTGGTGACTTCATCCTGGAACCGGTCGATCACCTCAGTAAGAGCCTTACCGTTCGAAAGGAACAGCTCGCTCCACATGTCGTCGTTGATGTTGGCGATCCGCGTCAGATCCCGAAACGAATCCCCGGTCGCTCGGGGCGTATCGGTAGAGGTATCGCACTGCATGAGCGAAATGGCGATGACGTGCGCGAGCTGACTGGTAAAGGCGATCAGGTGATCGTGCCTGGCAGCATCCGTCACCATTATTTTACCAAATTTCAGGTCCTTTGCCAGTCCTTCGAGCATCCGGATGTCCTCTTTCGTGCTCAGAGCCGTTTCGACGATCAGAAAGTTGGCGCCCACGAACATCGCGGAATCACGGTTTTCGAACCCACCGACCGCCTTCCCGGCCATCGGGTGATGCGAGAGGTAGCGGACATTCTCGGGCAAGGCCTTCTCGATCAGAGGAATGATCGCTTCCTTCGTTCCACTGACATCGGTAACGAGCTGCCCTGGTCCTAGGCTTTCCCTGTGCGCTTCGATGAACGCTACGTTATCCTTCGGGTATAGGCAGAGGACGACGAGGTCGGCTTCCGCCAGCCGGTCGATCCCGTTGTCCGGGGCGAGAAGTCCGAGTCTTTTCCCCTCTTCGAGGACCTCATCGCGGATATCGTAGGCATGGACGCGGTGCCCTGCTCCGGACAGTCCTGCGGCATAGGAGCCACCGATCAGCCCGAGTCCGACGATGAATACCCTCATCGCTTCGTCTTGCCCAGGACGTCCGCGAGCTTGTCGAGCTCCGTCATCATCTGCTCGAACTTGGGGATCTTGAGCGACTGTGCTCCGTCGCTCAGGGCGTGTACCGGATCGTGATGCACCTCGACGATCATGCCGTGGGCACCGACGGCGAGCGTCGCGAGCGCGAGCTTCTCGATCATGTTCCAGCGCCCGGCGGCGTGCGACGGATCGACGATGACCGGCAAGTGCGACAGTTCCTGAACGGCGAGCACCGAACTGATATCGAGCGTATTCCGCGTATACTTCTCGTAGGTCCGGATCCCGCGCTCACAGAGGATGATGTTCTCATTGCCTCCGGCCATGATGTATTCGGCTGACATCAGCCACTCCTCGATCGTCGCCGACAATCCTCGCTTGAGCAGGATCGGTTTCTTGGTCTTACCGAGCGCCTTCAACAGGTGGAAGTTCTGCATGTTCCGCGCGCCGACCTGGATCAGGTCGGCGTACTCCTCGAAAAGCGGGATCAGGTCCGGACTCGGTATCTCGGTAACGACCGCGAGGTCGAACTCATCACCGATCCGACGCAACAGCTTAAGCCCTTCGACTCCCAGACCCTGGAAGGAATAGGGCGACGTCCGCGGCTTATAGGCACCCCCGCGCAGGATCCTCGCTCCCGCCTTTTTGACGCCTTTCGCGATCGTCCGCAACTGCTCCTCCGACTCGACCGAGCAAGGACCCGCCATCGTCACGAAGGCGTTTCCACCGACCTCGATCCCACTAGCGATCTCAACGACCGTATCGCTCGGCTTGAACGACCGGCTCGCCTTCTTGAACGGCGTAGAGACCCGTGTTACCTGGGCGACGCCTTCGAAGGCATAGAGGTCGTGCGGATCGATGCGCGAGGTATCGCCGATAATCCCGAAAACCATGATTTCCTCACTGCTGACGTCCTTGATCTCGAAGGACTTCTCCTTGAGATAACCGGTAATGCGCTCGTATTCCTTTTTCGTCGCCTGCTTTTTCATCTGAATGATCATCGTTCTATCTCCTCTTCATGATATAAAAAAAATCCCTGAGGAACCCCCAAGGATGAACGCGTTCATGGTTAGGCAGTCCCTTTCATACCCCAAAAAGGAATGCCTAGCGGCAGTCCTTTTTAAAAGTATGCGTAATAGTATGCCCAACCCTGAACGAACATCGGAATCACCTTTCTTTGTCGATGCTATAGTATCACAGGAATGAAAGAAAAACAAGACGGGGAAGCGTAAAAACTGTCGATAACGTATTGTGTTTTACACACATCCGTGCTATCCTATGCCTGTAACCGCGGCATCAAGGAGGCCGATCATGAATACGCAGTTCAAAAAGGGGGTCGTCGAAATGTGCATCATGAGCCTGATCGATCAGCGACCGATGTACGGGTTCGGAACTTTGACAGTTAACACCCCCAATCCCTAACACACCCCAAGGATCATATA
>JBKHFR010000036.1:0-11463 GCA_046540115.1 Acholeplasmataceae bacterium
CGCGCATTTCAACGCCCGCCAGGCCAATGCGCAGATGCTCGACTCGATGGACCTCGAGCGCGAGCGCGGCATCACGATCAAACTCAATGCCGTTGAACTTACCTATCGGGCTAAGGACGGCAAGGACTATACCATGCACCTGATCGATACGCCCGGACACGTCGATTTTACCTACGAGGTATCGCGCTCTCTTGCAGCATGCGAGGGTGCGATTTTGGTTGTCGACGTCGCCCAGGGCATCGAGGCACAGACGCTAGCGAATGTCTATCTGGCCATCGATAATGATCTCGAGATCATCCCGGTCATCAACAAGATCGACCTGATGAGCGCTGAGCCCGAACGGGTGATCAGGGAGATCGAGGATATCATCGGCCTTCCCGCCCAGGATGCTGTTCTTGCGTCCGCTAAGGATGGTATCGGTATCGATGAGATCCTCGAACGGATCGTTCGGGATATCCCCGCACCGAAAGGCGATGCCGATGAACCTCTCCAGGCGCTCGTCTTCGATTCGCTCTATGACCCCTATAAGGGCGTTATCCCCTCGATTCGGATCATGAACGGTACGGTTCAAAAGGGCGACATCATCCGTTTCATGGCTTCGAATGCGACCTATGAAGTGCTCGAGGTCGGCGTACACAAACCCAAGGTCACGGAACGTGAAGTCCTCGGTCCTGGGGATGTCGGCTATCTGATCGCTTCGATCAAGGATATCAATACCGTTCGCGTCGGTGATACGATCACCCATGAAAAGAGACGGGCGACGAAGGCTTTGCCCGGCTATCGACGACTGAACTCCGTTGTTTTCTCCGGCCTATACCCGATCGACAGCGCCGATTACGATGACCTTAGGGACGCGCTCGATCGCCTGAAACTAAACGACGCATCGCTGGTCTATGAACCGGAAACCTCACAGGCTCTCGGTTTCGGTTTTCGCTGTGGATTTCTCGGTCTTCTGCACATGGAGATCGTGCAGGAACGGATCAGGAGGGAGTTCAACATCGACCTGATCGCTACGGCGCCTTCGGTAATCTATCGCGTTCATCTGACCGATCAGAGCGTCATCGTCATCGATAACCCGACGAACCTGCCGCCGGAACAAAAGATCGACCGGATCGAGGAACCCTACGTCAAGGCGGCGATCACGACGCCGAAGGATTACGTCGGTGCGGCGATGGAGATCAGCCAGCGTAAGCGCGGCATTTTCGGTGACATGCGCTATATCGACGACAACCGCGTGCTCATCAGCTATGAGCTGCCGCTATCAGAGATCGTCTACGACTACTTCGACAAGCTCAAATCCGCGACCAAGGGATACGCCTCCTTCGACTATGAGATGTCGGGATACAAGCCATCCGATCTAAGAAAAATGGATATCCTGCTAAACGGTGAGGTCGTCGATGCGCTCTCGATGATCGTACACCGTGATTTCGCCTATGCCAGAGGCAAGGCTATCTGCGAGAAAATGGTCGAGGTCGTACCGAGGCAGATGTTCGAAGTCCCGGTCCAAGCCGCTCTCGGTTCGAAGATCATCGCGCGACAGACGATCAAGGCCATGCGCAAGGACGTCCTCTCGAAGTGCTATGGCGGCGATATATCACGGAAGAAGAAACTGCTCCAAAAGCAGAAGGAAGGCAAGAAGAAGATGAAGTCGATCGGTCGCGTCGACGTCCCACAGGAAGCCTTTACCGCGATTTTGACGAATAGCGATGACTGATCATCGGGGTCAAATGCTCGAACAGAGGCGCGATAGCCTAAAGGGTCTCTATATCCATATCCCGTTCTGTGAGGCGATCTGTACCTACTGTGACTTTACAAAGCGCATCCCGAAAAATAGGGAAATGGTCGATGACTATATCGATGAATTGATCCGCGAGCTCGGGTCCTATCGGGACCACTTCGCATCGATCGATACGGTCTATATCGGTGGCGGTACGCCGAGCATGCTATCGGTCGAACAGATGGACCGGCTCTTCCGCGTGCTCGAACCGATCGAACCGGTCGAGTATACGATCGAAGTCAATCCCGAGAGCTATACGTTTGAAAAGGGCGAGCGTTTCAAAGCCTTCGGCATAAACCGCGTCAGTCTCGGTGTCCAGACCTTTGACCCGGTGCTCTTGAGCACGCTCAACCGGAAGCACCGGCCCGAAGATGTCGACGCCGCCATCCGGCACTTGAACGGGATCGGGATCGAACGGATCAGCCTCGATATGATCTACGCGATCCCCGGACAGACGCTGGATTCCTTAGAAAAGGACCTCGACGGCCTCAAACGACTCGATGTTCCCCACGTATCCTATTACTCGCTCATCCTCGAAGAAAAAACGGTCCTCTATGACCGCTATCGGAAGGGTGAGATCGCTCTCGTTGAAAATGACCTCGAGGCGCGCATGTATGAACGGGTCATCGCTTTTCTAACGGCTCGTGGCTATGAGCACTACGAGATCTCGAACTTCGCCAAGCCCGGCATGCAGTCGGTCCACAATACGCTCTACTGGACGCACTCCGAATACATCGGTTGCGGCCTCGGGGCCCACGGTTATCTCGACGGCACGCGCTATCAGAACGCTACGCGCCTTTCGGATTATCGGCGGCCGTGGATCAAGGAAGCACACGAAACGACGATGGACGAGCGCCTTTCCGACGAGCTCATCTTCGGTTTAAGGCGACTAGAAGGCGTCGATCTCGAGCGGATCGAAAGGGACTATGGCATCGATCCCTTTAGGCGCTATCCGGAATTAAAAAGCGTCGTTAAAGAGGGATTGGTCGAAGTCTGCGACGGACGGCTACGGTTAACGAAAAAGGGTTTATTCTACGGGAACCAGGTGTTCATGGTGTTCATATGAAGTATCTGATCAAGGATTTCCAATACTATCTGATCAAGGAGCGGGGGCTCTCGAGAAACACCCACGCGGCCTATATCGCTGATATCCAGGAATACGCCTCGTTTTTAAAGCGGTATCACCGCATCGAGGATCCTAAGGAAATCGAGCGCCGACATATCGAGGGTTTCCTCAAAAGCCTGAAGCGTCGTGTCACGACGCGGACGATCGCCCGTAAGCTCGCATCGGTCAAGAGCTTCCACCACTTCCTGCTACTCGAGAAGGAGGTCGAAACCGATCACGCCAAGGCCTTCGAAGCGCCAAAGCAAAAGAAGACGCTACCGAAAGTTCTCGCGGTCGACGAAGTGGTCGCCCTGCTCGAAGCGATCGACCGGACGAAGCCGCTCGGCCTCCGCAACCTCGCCCTGCTCGAGCTCATCTACGGCTCAGGGTTACGGGTCAGCGAGTTACTGTCGATCGAGATCGAGGACATCCACCTGAACAACGCCTACGTCACGGTCAGGGGTAAGGGCGACAAGGAGCGCATCGTCCCGATCTCGGATATGGCCGTGATCGCCCTACGCAAGTACATCGTCGATGGCAGGCCGAAACTCCTCGACCCGCTCAACCGGACGAACGTGCTCTTTTTGAACCAGAAGGGAAGAGGTCTTTCCCGCCAGGGCTTTTTCAAGGTTCTACGGAAGCTGGCCGACAAGGCGGGAATCGAATCCGACTGTTCGCCCCATACGCTCAGGCACTCCTTCGCGACCCACCTGCTAGAAAATGGCCTCGACCTTAGGACGCTCCAGCTGCTGCTCGGCCACGAGGATATCTCGACGACGCAGATCTATACGCATATCGATCAGAAACGGATCAAATCGGTCTATGATCGCACGCATCCGCGCGCGAAGAAGGAGGAGAAGGATGGAGTATAAACGAATCTTTTTGATCGTCCTAGACAGTCTCGGCATCGGTGAGGCACCGGACGCCGCCGATTATGGCGATGCCGGCGCGAATACGATCGGGCACATCGCGGAAGCGATGGATCTAGAGATCCCGAACATGAGGGCGCTCGGCTACGGCAATATCGCCCCGATCAGAAACGTCGAACCGGTCACTGATCCCAAGGCCTTCTATACCAGAATGCAGGAAGCTTCCCTCGGCAAGGATACGATGACGGGCCACTGGGAACTGATGGGCCTATACGTCACGAAGCCCTTCAAGACCTTTACGGAAACGGGGTTTCCCAAAAAGCTCATCCGCGCTCTCGAGAAGAAGACCGGTCGAAAGGTCATCGGGAATGTCGCCGCCTCGGGAACGGAAATCATCAAGGAGCTCGGAGAACGGCACATGGAAACCGGGGATCTGATCGTCTATACGTCCGCCGATTCGGTCCTCCAGATCGCGATGCACGAAGAGGTCATACCGATCGAGGAGCAGTACCGCATCTGTGCGACCGCGCGCGACCTAACGATGGAGCCGGAATTCCGTGTCGGGCGCGTCATCGCGAGACCATTCCGCGGATCATCTTCGGATGATTTCAAGCGAACCTCGAACCGGCGCGACTACGCCCTTAAGCCCTACGATAGGACGACTCTGAACTTCCTCGATGAGGCCGGATACGACGTCATCGCTCTAGGAAAGATCAACGACATCTTCGACGGTTACGGCATCAATTCCTATGCCAAGACGCGCTCGAATGATGATGGCATGCAGCAGATCATCGAAACGGCTAGGAAGGATTTCACCGGGCTCTGTTTCTTGAATCTCGTCGATTTCGACGCGCTATACGGGCACCGGAGGGATCCGATCGGCTACGGCAAGGCGATCGAGGCCTTCGACGCACAGTTGCCGCTACTGATGGCCGAACTCGCTAGCGATGATCTGCTGATTCTAACCGCGGACCACGGCAATGATCCGATTCACCACGGAACCGACCATACCAGGGAGTACGTCCCGCTCATGGTCTACGCGAAACGCTTTGAAAGAGGGCGTGAACTTCCCCTATCGAAGACGTTCGCGGATGTCGGCTATTCGATCGCCGCGAACTTTGACACGGAGAGACCGGAATACGGATCGTCCTTTCTGAAATACATCACCTGATCGAAAGAGGACTCCCGAGTGGTTCGGGAGTCCTCTTGCGTTTCTCTGTCATTCCCTGAGCTCATCGACGGCCTCAGCGATCGCTTTTGCGACGAAATCGATGTCCTCATCGGTAGTAGTTCTACCGAGCGAAAGGCGGATCGCACCGGAAAGGTAGTCCTTTTCGATCCCCATCGCTTTTAGCACGTGCGACGGTTCGATCGAGCGCGCATTGCAGGCGCTTCCCGTCGATACCGCGATTCCTCTTTGGTCGAGTTCATAGGCGAGTTCCATGCCGGATACGCCCCTAAACGCCAGATTCAGGTTCCCGGAAAGGCGGTCTTTCGCTACTAGAGGACCGTTCAGCCTGACGTCTCCGACCAGCTTAAAGACGAGTTCTTTCAGCCGAGCGGCTTTTTCTACCAGTCGATCAGAATAGGACTCCCAGTCAGCGAGCATGAGCTCGAACGCTCGCGCCATGCCGAGGATTCCCGCTACGTTTTCCGTCCCGGCTCGAAGATTCATTTCCTGTCTGCCGCCATGGATCAGCGGTTCGATCTCAATGCCATCCCTCAGGAAGAGACAGCCCGAACCCTTGGGTCCATAGAACTTGTGGGCCGATAGGGTCAGCATGTCGATGTCGAGCTGGGCGAGATCGATCCGTTTATGTCCGAATACCTGCACGGCATCGACGTGGAGCGGGACGCTTTTTTTCTTGCAGCGTTTTCCGATGGCGGCGATGTCCTGGATCGTTCCGACCTCGTTGTTCCCCCAGATGATCGAAACGAGAAGGGTATCGTCGTTCAGGTGCGCCTCGAGGTCAGCGGGATCGATGAAGCCCTGCTGATCGACATCGAGTTCGATGACCTCATAGCCGATCGAAGCCATGAATGCGCAGGCGTGCAGCGTCGCGTGGTGCTCGACCTTCGATGTTATGATCCTCTTTTTTTTCGGATGAGCGAAGGCATACCCCTTGATGGCGATGTTGCTCGCTTCGGTCCCTCCCGAGGTGAAGATGACCCGTCCGCCCGGGGCGTTCAGCCCGTTTAGTATCGTCTGGCGGGCGTCATTTATAAGCTTACGGATGGGAATACCGACGTGGTGGAGGGAGGAAGGATTGCCGAAGGAATCACTGAGATAGGGGGTCATCGCTTCGCGGACTTCATCACGGACGGGCGTGGTTGCCGCGTGGTCTAGGTAGATGGTTTTCATGGTTTGACCTCGATATCGATCAGACAGTCCTCGAGATCCTCGACATCGAGTTCGTCTAGCTGGTCGTGATAGTCCTTTAGGGGGATGTTCTTACTGCTCTTTTTAGGGAATAGAGCCATGATCCGATCGACGATCTTCTGTCGAGCATAGGACTGGTGGATGATGCAGGGGTCCGGGTCATTGAATAGTTCCGCGGACTTCTTGATGATGGCCTCCTCCTTGATCGGCATGCGTAGAGGCTTTCCTTTAAAGATCGTACGATCATTACGGTGAATTACGATTCGCTGTTTCAAGATACCACCTCACGTTACGTAGAATATATAATAAACGAATATCGCGAGAAAGACGATCGCGTTGAACAGTTTGATGACGTGCAGTTTCTCTCTCATGAAGCCCGATACTTCGATGATGGACTGGGTCTTGATGGCGATGAATGAGAGCACGATCAGGGGCAGAACGAAAATGAGGTTGTAGACGAACAGAAGGATGATCCCTCGACCCAAGAATTCGGTAAAGTGGATGAGGTGGAGGATGGCCGTCAGATAGGCCTGGCCCGTACAGAGGAACTCGGTAAACGATATGAGCAGGCCGATGATGAAGGTGATGACGTATACGAGCGGACTGCCTTCATCCATTTTATCCGTAAAGGCTTTGATCAGCCTACGATTGAACCTCTGAATGGCATTCGGCAGCTGGTTCTTGACCTTGTCGTACCTTTCCTTTCGCGTAACGAGGAAGTCATAGAAGTTCAGAACGAAGAGGACGAAGGCGATCGATAGGATGACCCAGGGGACGACCTCGACGATGAAGGATCCGGCACTGAAACGCGAGAGGTAGCTGTAGAGAACCGTGCCGAAAAGGAAGTAGCTGATAAAGATCGCCGAAATGAATGTCAGGCTGACGAAGGTAAGAACCCGCTTGTTTCTCGTGAAGCCCAATAGCGATATGAACATCAGGAGCATCGCGATCGCGCACGGATTGACGCCATCGACGAGCCCGAGGAGGACGAAGTAGAGAAGCGAAAAGTCGCTTGCGGGCGCTTCGTTGACCTCGAGGAGATCCTCCGAATCCATGATGTTCTGGATCGTCCGATCCTCGACGGCCTCACGGATCGAGCTACGCCCGGTGAAATAGGAAGGACCGACGAAGATGATCGGAACCATACCATCATCCATGGGTACGCCATAAGTGAACTGATAGTCCCGCAGGACTTCGGCGTAATGCGCTTCATCCTCGAGAACGTATTTTTTGATCGAATACCCCGCCTCGATCAGATCCTCGATCACGCCATCGCGTTCGAGTCCCTGACAGTCCTCACAGTAACGGGAAACGAAATAGATGGCGTCGTATGAAGCATCCGACTCGGCTCGTAGCGGTAGGCCATTCGGTAATACGGAAAGCAGAATTAGAACAGCGAAAAAAAGGCTTTTTATGCGGCTAGATTTCATGCATGTTTCCTCCTGGATGCGATCGGCATGTGTACTATCATTATAATGGTTTTCTTTTGATAAAGCAAATTTTTACACTACGAGAGTTAGGGATTACGGTTAAAAAAATTATCTTTAAAGGGTTGAAATAACTGATAATCATGATATAATGGTGTTGTTAAAAAACGACAATAAAAAAAGGAGAGTATCATGAAGAAATTACTGGTTTTTTGGCTTGTGCTTTTTGTTGCTTTTGGTATGTTTAGTTGCGGAGATGATGATGCAGAAGAAGAGGACTACATGTTGCCGGATGAGATTACCGTTGAAAATGTCGACGACTACATGGACCATCCGAACATGCAGTTCGTCGATGTCCGTAATTTCGATGACAAGATGAAGGGTGGTTACATTTTCGGTTTCGAGATGATCCCTTTCTTTGATTATCTGGAGTACGAAGACATTCTCGTTCGCGTCAACGAATGGACCTTCTCAGAAGAAGCCATTAAGAACGAAAACGCCTTACGCAATCTCTTCCATGAGGATAAGAACATCGTCATTATCTGTGCAGCCGGTACGCGTGCCGGGTTCGTTAAATCGGCCCTCGAGCACCTCGGCTATGAAAACGTCTGGAACGCCGGAGGCTTTATGGACTACGATGGAGAAAACAAGGTTTTCGGTGATGATGAGCATACGATCGAACTCCTAACCAAGGGTGACTATACCCCGGGCGTCTATTATGAAACCGATGAAGCAAACGATGTGACAGCTGTCCTAGAAATCAATGAAAAAGGCGGCATTCAGTCCGTATACTTCTTCAGTGATGGAGCAGATTCGGAGTGGTATGCCGATGCGCTTCTCGTTTCTATTGAAGTCGTCAACAATCAGGAATGGGTCGACGTAGAAGAAGTCGAGCTACCCCTGGAAGATGTATTCACGGCAGCTCTAGAGCAGGCAACGGAGTAACGACCCATGAAAAAACTGTTATTCCTACTGATCCTCTTAGTATCGGTCTTTACGCTCTCAGCATGCAATGATAGTGCTGACGATGACGAGGAAGAAATCGTTCGCGATAACATCCTTAGATTCGATCACTTGAACGGACACGGCGATATCGTCACGAGGGATGCCTATATCCTGTTCGAATACGAGATGAGGGACTACGTCAAGTACCAGCTCGCCTACGTCGCATGTACGTGCCGTGCACCCGAAGTCAATTTCTGGAAGGTCGCTTACGTCGAGATCAACAAGTCATCGAATGACATCAAGCGCATCTCGTTCGACAAGGACGGTACTGGCGACTACCTAGCAGGTTTCTGGGGCGACAGTGATCCGATTCCGAACGAAACGAATGCTACCTACGAGGATATGAAGGGCGACTTCATTCCTTGGTTGGTCGGGAAGGATTCCGAGGATCTCGAAGGCATCGAGGTATTCACCAACGAAGAGTATGAAGGCGGCATCAAGAATACCAAGACGATCGAAGAACAGGACATGATCGACTACTACAGTGGAGCAAGCGTGACCACGAACAACATGATCCGTGTCATGAAGGTATTGCTCGAATATCACGAAAATAATTACTGATCTGTGTTATAATGAAAGTGCACGAGTCCAAGGACCCGTGCACTTTTCGATACTCGAAACGGAGTGATTTTCCATGCGAATCGTCTATATCCTATTCAGCGTATTGCTTCTGATGACGCTCATGGCATGCCAGGAGGAACCCAGGACCTATGAGGACTTCGAGCATCTCGACCACTGGTCACAAGTCGATGAATTCGATGATGGCAAAGTGCTCGTCTTTTATTACTCCCCGTATTGCCCGGCCTGCAAATCCATCCAGGAAGAGGTCGTCGATTTCAAGGAGAACCACAGTGATAGAGTACCCCTTCACTTCATGGTTTCAAAGGATCGTCAGGGAACGCCTCCGGTTGAACTGAAAAGCGTACCGGCCATTCTCGTTTTCGAGGATCGCGAGTTCATCGAGATGATCATCGGAGCGAACAACAGCGAAGCGTATCTAGCCGAACTCGTTGAAGAACTATAGGCGTCAGATCAGAATGAGCGGCAACCGCCGCTTTTTTTTATGCCCTAGATAGCTTACCTTTGACACGGATGAAGATGATTCCTAATACGATGAATAGCGGCGTGATAACGAATGTACCGAAGAGAAAAACGTCGGTGCTCCCCCGGTCATAGTTGTTCGGATCTAGGAAGGGATAGATGTATTCCGGTCTTTCCAAGCCCCAATAGATCTGACGAAACAGGCCCGTGAAATGGGGTAGAACGAGAAGGTATACCGACATCAAAAAGAGCAGAGGATGGATCAAAACGAGCAGTAGGTTCGAAAACCTGAGTTTAGTATTTATGATAAAAACATAAAAAGTCACGTATAGGATCGGTACGTAGATATGGAGCAGCCTCTGCATAAAATCCATTTCCGTGACGTAGGAAGTCAAAAACAAATTGTAGACGATACCCGTAATCGATATATCGACAGCAGCTATGAAAGCGAGGATTTCGAATAATCGCGAGTCTCTTAGTTTTAGAACGTAGAGCGAAACGACGATGAATACGAGCACGTTGCTCTGAGTGGTATAAAAGAAGGATGTAACGATCAGGGCGCCAAAGGGATCTGCATCGACAAGCGCGCGTTCGATGAGAAAGATCACGCCGAGAAGCGAGAAAAGAAAGGTGAGAAGGATCAGGCCTTTTTTTAACATTGAATGCATACCTCGTTGTAAATGATTAGGATAGGGATAGGTGTCAGCGTTTGAAAAACGTCTCGATCTCAGCGTGACTCTGAAAGACGCTTAGCGCGAACATGAGCTTGATCCTTGCTTTCTGGCTGTTCAGATTATTGACGAATATAACGCCTAAGCGACTCAGATGATATCCTCCGCCGGCGTAGTCATACGTATCGATGACGCGACCGATCGGGCATCGTGAGGTAAGGACGACGGGGATGCTATTGGCGATCGCTTGCTTAACTCCATCGACCATGAGCGGCGGAATATTGCCGCGCCCGAGAGCTTCGAGGACGATACCCCGTACGCCGTGATCAACGAGAAAGTTTAGTAGAAGCGAATCGGAACCGGCGTAGGCCTTGACGATTTCAACGCTCTCGACGAGTTCTTCAGGCCTCAGGTGTGACGTGGTTACCGGGGTCCTACGGTAGTATAGAACGGTCTCCTGATCGATGATTCCGATCGGTCCGAACTGTAATGACTTGAACGTATCGAGAGCGAGCGTATCCGATTTCGTGACTTCGCTCGCTGCATTGATCTCATCGTTTAGGACGACGAGTACGCCACGGTTCCTAGATTTTTGGCTCGACGCCACGAGGATCGAGGATACGAGATTGCTCATGCCATCGTAGCCGAGCTCTGAGAAGTTGCGCATCGAACCCGTGAAAACGGCGGGCTTTTTTTGTGAGAGATAGAGATCTAAGAAGTAAGCGGATTCTTCGAGCGTATCCGTTCCATGGGTAATGACGACACCGTTAACCTTAGGATCTTCGAGATACTGTTCCGTTAGACGCGCGAGCTTGAGCATGTCGTCGGGTCGCATTGAAGGGGACGGTTTCATGGAAAACTGAAAGGGTATGAGGTCAATGCCCTTGAGTTCAGAACGAATGCTATCGAGCAGCTCATCCTGGTTATCCGTAATGATCGCCTTCTTCGTTCGCCCATGTTTTTCCATGGAGATCGTACCACCCGTAAAGATGATTACGACTGTCTTTTTTTTCATAGGATCACCAATCCTATTTTAACATAAACGCTTCGTATCGAAGTTCGAAAACGTAAGTTTAGCGTAACTGTATTTTTCGAACGATATGGGCGTTCGTCAGCACGGAAGCGAAATTTTTAACGAATTCCGTTTTCAACATATCCACAAAAAATGCGTTGTTCGCACAGTTAAAG
>JBKHFR010000037.1:0-11374 GCA_046540115.1 Acholeplasmataceae bacterium
GTTGTTTTCGAGACCGAAGAAAGCGCGATCACGACGGATCGGCTAGCCATAATCATTTCCTCATTAGAACCGCTCTATGAGAAACTAAGGACTGAACGATCCGAACAGCGATTCAGGTTGCGTCACGAACTAGATGATGCCGAAAGCGAGCTTACAAAAACGAGACGTATCCTCAAGGATCTCGGGGAAAGAAAGCGCGTCTACCCCAAGGCGATGAAAGAACTCAAAAAGGACTTAACAAGGCTATACCGGGAGCGCTTCGGTAAGGAAACACGGATGCTCCTTCCACTCTGTGAACTACTCGAAGTCCGGGATGAGTCGATGCGTCACGTCATCGAAGGCCTTCTGGGCGACTACCGCTTTTTCCTCGTTCCCGATGCCGACGAATCACGGATGATGCAGACGATCTTTACAGAAATCAAGGACAAGAGCCGCTATGAAGGAATCGGCCTGATCGACTTTGACACGCTGAATGAAAACAAAGCCCTCATCCACCGGAAGACCGACTTCATTACTACGAGCGACACGACGGCACAGCGGTTCTGTAACCGGATGTTCAAGGATATGGTCGTTGTTGACCGGCACGAAGACGTCCTGAACCGACCGAACGCGGTTACGAAGGATGCGCTCATCCACCGGGGTGATGCCATCCACGCGATCGACCCGGAAAAGTATCTCCTGCCCTATATCGGCGAACGAGCGATCGACATCCAGCTCGAATACTACCGGTCACGCGAATCAGAACTCCAAGAACGGACCCGAACGCTCGGAAAAAGACTCCAGGAAACGGAAGGAATCCTTAGGCTCGTCGAAGCGAATAGACTCCAACACCTTTCCGGTCGCGTTTCTAACTTCGATCAAATGATCGCGGTTAGAAAGGAAAAGGATCAACTCGAACGCGAACTAGAGGAACTCGCCAGAGACAGCTCCTGGATCCAGCTCGAAGAGCGGCTTAAGTCCCTCGAGATGACGATCGAAGCCGTGAAGGACGAAAGACGTGAACTTACCGAAACGATTAGCACTATGACCGATGAACGAGGGAAACAGGAAGAACGACTGAGAAACGTAAACGAACATCTCGAAACGATCGATGCGGAAGTCGACGCCCTGAAAAAGGAAGATCCGGAAGGATATGCTGAGGCGGCGAAGACGCTAGAAAAATACCTGTCCGCGAACGCGCCGTACGAACGGATCGACGAGCTCGCGCAGCGCTACATCAAGGATTATCAAGCAGAAACCGAAAAAAACAAGCTCGAACTAAAGGAAGCGATGGTGCTCTTTAACAGTGACCACCACTTCGATGCTCCGACCGGCAGCGAGCACATCGGAGCCTACCGCGAGGAACTGATCAAGGTCGAAACGCGCGAGCTCGCGAAATACCGCGACAAGTCCCGGATCGCCAAAGAAAAGTGCGAGACGTCCTTTCAGGAGGACTTCATCTCGAAACTAAGGCGATACATCGATAACGCCTATCGTGAAATCGACCGGTTGAACCAGGCACTCAAGGACAAGCGATTCGGTAATGATACCTACAGGTTCGTCATTACTCGCAGCAAGCACAAGGCCTTCGGCGACTACCACGACATCATCCGCAGTCGTGAGGATTTCCATACGGATACGCTCTTTACCGAAAACATCAGCGATCAGAACCGACTCGTCATGAAGGATCTCTTTGACACGCTGACGGCGCACGCGGATGCCGAGCAACAGGAACGGGAACTCGAAAAGTATACCGACTATCGCTCCTATATGAGCTATGACATCCGGATCACCGATTCCGACGGTAACAGGACCAATTTTTCGGATGTCTATAAAGAAAAGAGCGGCGGCGAGACGCAGACGCCTTTCTATGTCATCATCGCCTCATCGTTCGACCAGCTGATCGCTAAAAGAAAAAAGAAGAGTTCGGGCTGTCTCGTTCTCTTTGATGAAGCTTTTAACAACATGGATGAGGCACGGATCGAAGCGATGATGAAGTTCTATTCGGAACTGAACATCCAACTGGTCATCGCCGTACCGCCCCAGCGGTTCGCCAATATCCAGCCCTACGTCGAGACGACGGTCGCCGTCGTCAGGCATGGAAACCAGGCCCATATTCAGTGCTTTAATAGTGAGCGAGAACGCCTATGAACGCTTACGAAAAGACGATACTCGAAGGCCTGATCAGGACCTATGAGCGCTCGAAACGAGCCAAAGGACAGAAGTCTAATCGACGATCCGGCATTCACTTTCGCTTTAACGAAAAAACGATGCCCAAATACTTTAGTGAGGACAGCTATCTCTACCGGGATGAGATCGAGGCAACCGTCGATAAGCTCAGCGAAAAGGGCTTTATTACGGTCAAGAGAAGCTCTCTTGGCAGCGATATCGAGCGCGTAACCCTAGAACTCGCCATGCTCGAAAAAGTCTACGACTATCTCGGTCGAAAGAGCCTCGGTCGCATCGAAACGGATATCGCGAACGTCCTGAAGGGATACCTCGACGAGAGCGGTCCCGTATCCCGGGTCGCTAGTAGTCTTCTTGAGCTCATGAGAGAAAAGAGAGCTGTTAAGCGTTGGTTCAATCCCCGCGATCCGGGCGAACTCGACGACCTACTAAGAGGCATCCTGTCCCTATCGGAAAACGAACACCCCATATCCAAGAGACGACTTAGCGTAAAGGTCTACCGTGATTCGAAGCGACTCGAACAGCTATCCAATCGGCTCTATAGTCTCTTTTCCTTTACCAACCATTCCTTTGCGTCGAGCGAGGAAATGTTCGAATCCTTCGGTGTTACCTCGACCCCGACCTACGTACACATCAAGGGTAGTGCAGTCTTTACGCTTTTTGATGTCGTCATCGACCTCAGAAAAACCGGTAACGAATGGGTCCTATCGAGCGAGCAGTTACCACACGTATCCTGTCGATCGCTCGAAGGACGGACCGTCATAACGATCGAGAACTACACCTCATTCAGTGACTACACGCCGAGGCGTGGTATTACGGTCTATCTCGCTGGCTTTCACGGCAGGGCCAAGACGGCCTTCCTACGCGCTCTTAAAAGGGATCAGCCGGAGGCGTCGTTCTACCATTTCGGTGACATCGACGTCGGCGGTCTACGGATTCTTGTTAACCTTCGAAACAGGACCGGGATCGATTTCAAACCCTATCTCATGGACAAAAAGACATTCATGGCACACAAGGACTCCTGGCGACCTCTAGAGGAACATGAAAGAAGGACGCTAGAGCGCATGCTCTACGAACAGCGATACGAGGCTTACCGTGAACTGATCCGGGCCATGATCACGACCGGCAACAAGCTCGAACAGGAAGCCGTTAACCCGGATCCCGGGACCGAGGGATGAGCGCCATTCAGTATGGGTTATCCACGTTCTAAGGATAGAAAGGACTAAAAGCCCGATATCACTTCGGATGATAAAGGGCTTTTTTATGCGGATCATCGTGAACCGATTCACAGCCAGGAGTTTTTAACAAAACCTTGCATTTCTTTTCATACATTTTACACCGAATCAAATATAATGAACGTAATCGAAGAAAGTAGGTGAATGCATGACCTTTGAAATGTGGTCGGCAGGCCACTACTTATTCATCCTGTTACCGTTCGTATTACTCGTGCCGCTCTATCTCTTTACACAGACGAATTCGTGTGAAACGAATCGACGGATCGGCATCTATATCATGGTTCTCGCTATTCTCATTCTCTTCGCTCGGAACTTCGAGATCTGGGTCAGGCGATCCTACCGTTTCGATATCGAGCTCTTGCCGCTGCAGATCTGCCATTTCGCCAATTTCGTCCTCCTGATCGGCCTGATAAGGAATAAGCAGACATGGCTGAACTTTGCGCTTATCCTCAATCTACCGGCAGCGATGGTCTCTATCATTTTCGCCAACTCACTGACCAACTACTCGACCCTGGTCAGCTTCCGGGCTTTCGCCTATATCATGGGACACGCGATACTCGTCACGGTCCCCCTTTGGCTGTTCATGCTGGGTTTCATCAGAATGGATCGCCGTATCCTAAAAAAGACGCTGTCGCTCGTCAGTATCCTCTACCTCGCGAGCATCCTGGTCAACAACGCCATGTTCTTCATTTTTGGTCAGTACGCGAACTACTTCTATACGATGAAGCCACAGGGGGGTACCCCTCTCGAAACCTTCTATGAGATGGGAGAGACGCTTAGTCTCAACGGCTTTCGGTTGAACATCGTTTACGTGGCGCTTACGGCGATGCTCGGATTAACGGTTATGGTCCTGCTCTATAGCGCGTTCTATCGACTGGTTAATTCTAAAAAACGAGCTCGGGTATGCCTGGCGAACAACTGATCCGTTCCTGTGCGCGAGAAATAGAATAACGAATGATTCGATTCGAATGACCATCGAACGAAACTAGGGGCGTGATATGCGGATATCACGCCCCTAGGTATCGGTCCTAACAAGGGGAAAGGCAGCTATGCCAGTTGTCCGATGATCGCTTTAACGAAAGCGGGAAGATCGCGGGGAGTCCGCGATGTAATCAGATGCCCGTCAACGACGACCTCCCGGTCGTGATAGGTCGCTCCTGCGTTCTCGATGTCGTCCCTGATCGAAAAAAAGCCCGTCAGGTTCTTAGACCGTAAGTCACAGGCAGAGACCATGACCCAGGGGCCGTGACAGATCGCTGCGATCGGCTTTTTTTGTTCGTCCATCGCCTTTACGAAAGCGATCGTCGCTTCGCTACGACGCATGTAATCCGGTGAAAAACCACCGGGAATGATGACGGCATCATAGTCATCGGCGGATATGTCCCGGCTCGAAAAGTCGCTTTTCATCGGTAGGCCGTGCTTGCTCTTATAGACGGTAGCCTTTTCGGGTCCGATCAGGTCGACGCGAAATCCTTCTTCCTGCATCCGGATATAGGGATAGACCAGTTCCTGATCATCGTAGAGGTTTTCTAGCAGTAATGCGATTCGTTTCATCGATAACACCACCCATATCATAGTATGCGTTTCTACCCCCATTATAATCGATCGACGAGGTTAATCAACGGATACGCCTTGCCGTAAGGCCGTTATGATGCCTATCGGTCTTCTTAGGATCGGATTAGACATATGCCCCATAGCGAATATTCGCTGTTTTACCGTCGATCAATTTATAGAATGGAGACCGTATCGTAGATAGGCATAGTATTATTTGATTTTCTATATGTACGGGCTTAAAGGTTCAAAAAGCTATCACTCTGAATATGGTCTCATTCAACGAAAAAGCGTCGGATCATACTGAATTCGCTCTCTCTACAAAATGTAGAACGAAATGTCAGTGACAAATTACTGTAATTCGCATATACTCTATGTAGGAATAAGCTTTGTGAAAGAGGATTATATGGAAACAGGTAATGGAATCAAACGGTTAAGAACAGGTTCTCGGCTAACTCAAAAAGAGTTCGGTGACCTATTTCATGTTAGTGATAAAACAGTCAGTAAATGGGAACGTAATGTGAGCTCGCCTGATCTAGACACACTTAAAGCGATATGTACGCATTTCCAGGTCGATGTCAACTACTTTTTTGATCAAAATTCTTCTATAGAGCTCAATAGTTTTAATAAGCACATAATGATCGCGAGTGCTTTGCTTATACCGGCCTTTCTAGTACCTCTAATCGGTTATCTGGTCGATATCATTTCGAACCAGACAGTTATCGATATCGTGATCGTTATTTACATGATCATACTCAGTGTTTCGGCTCTAGTGAGTTTAGGGCTAATCATTCGGGAAATGATCGCGGTCTTAAGAGTCAAACAGGACAATAATGGTTTTTTCTATTATAAAGGGTTTTTCCTATATTTTGCACTGTTTCAGATAGGCCTTATACTCGTAACAAGTGGTCCTATGAATCTTTATTTCCCTTATATGGTTTATCTGCCCGCAGTCGGTGTTTTAATTTATCTGATCAGGAGACTTCGCTTAAAGATGACGCTGGATAAGCCAGCAGTCATTCTTTTGGTTATTACCTGTATCAGTTTTATTGCGTTTATCATGACACCAAGAGCTGCGATTCAACCCTGGACTCAAAGACAGGCATTTACAATATTTTTGGCACTAGTCCTTATATTTTTAAGGGTGAGCGTTAAACCCCAGGAATTAGCGTCCGATCTATGAGCGTTTCATCTGGATCGTAGGTGCCTGATCATGCTATCTACACAGTATAAAATAGTTTTCCCAGAGAACTATTTTATACTTTGCGAAATGATTAAAGATGGTATCCTACGATCTATTTTCAATGATTCAATGGCTATTTCGCAATGAATGACCAGTGATTCAAGGCCGACTAGGTCCAGTATGGGGGTCCGGTCATCATTCAGTGTTATAACGAAATATTGAATATAGCTCTCCATTAGTGTATAATAATGCTAAATAACCGCAGCAATCCGTCCATGGCTCGTAACCGATACGGGCGATAGAAAGGAAATCAAATGGATAAACGAAGAAGGACAGTAGTAGCGATCCTCCTGTTTTTTGTGTTTTTTCTGGCGTCCTGTACGATTTTACCGGAAGTCGATGAAACGGAAGAATATACTTCACTGATCATCGAGGATGCCCTCGCCCAGGGGCTCATGAATAGCGCTTCGGTCGCGATCATGGACCAGGGACGTCCGGTATATGCGGATGGTTTTGGTCTCGCGGACCAGGAAGAAGGCGTGCCCGTAGACGAAGAGACGGTCTATAACATCGGCTCCGTCAGTAAGCTCTTCGTCGTCGTATCGATCCTCATGCTCGTCGATGAGGATCAGGTCGTTCTCGACGAACCGGTTAAAACCTATCTACCGGAATTCGTCATGGAAGATCCGCGACATGAAGATATCACGATCCGGATGCTCTTGAACCACTCCTCCGGGTTACCGGGGTTCACGGTCTGGAACAATCTTGCCTATAGCTATAACGAGGACGTCCATGACGAGCTGCTCGAGGCCCTGTCCCGCTCGAGACTGAAGCATGACCCCGGTGAGCTCATGACGTATTGTAACGACGGTTTCACGCTCGCCGAAATGGTCGTTCAAAGGGTATCCGGTATGTCCTTCGAGAGCTTCCTCGAGGAACGCATCTTCGCACCGCTCGACATGGAGCATAGCGGCTTGGGCCTCGGTCGGATGGAGGATGACCTGAATCCGGCCTATTATTACCGTAGCGACGGCGTGGAAGAACCGCTCGAGGTCATCTCCATGCTCGCCTCGGGCGGGATCTCTTCGACAGCGACCGAACTCTGCCAGTTCGCCGAGATCATCTCTAAGAATCAGGGTTTACTATCATCGGCGTCGATCGACGAGATGCTCGCCTTACAGACCAGTGATTTCTTAGAGGAACTCGATGGCGATGGCTATACGTTCGGGCTCGGTTGGGACTTCGCGGGTATCTCCGTTTTCGAGGATGAGGACCTCCTTATCTATGGTAAGAGCGGAGGTACGGCGCACTATTCGTCGATGCTCTATACCATCCCTACCATCGGTGTTTCGGTCGCCATTACGGCCAGTGGCGAAAGCTTTGATGCTGTGGGCGTTGCCTATCGGATTCTGGAGACCTACCTCGAGGAACAGGAGTACATAGAAAGCGATGACGAACAGCCGCCATCCCATGAGCCACAACCACTCGATCCGGCACTACGCGATTATGCCGGCTACTACTCGCTCGGTAATGAGGTCATCCGGATCGACTTCAATGACGAGGACGAGATGGAGTTCTATGTCCTCGATGGTGATGATGAGATCCTAGCCCTGGAAGCCTTTCACCATGAGGGGGTGTTCTATGCGGGCGTCCAGACGTTCTTCTTCCGAACCGTAGACGATCGACGCTATCTCATGCAACACCTCTTTAGTCCGATGGCTAATATCGGTGAGATTCCGGCTGGACAGATGCTGGCGACGATTCCTGAACCCGAAGCGCTCGATCTTCCCGCCGATGATGTGCTCTGGCTCCGCCTTGACAGTAGCGCGAGTGAAGCGACCGCCATCCTTGAAACGCACGTCCTACCGCTCAGCTACTATGAGGCTCTCCCCGGATATGTCGAGTTCTACGGGCCGAAGGTGATTGTTGACGACCACTATGCCGGTATGGCCTCGAGGGCTCTACGTGATCTGACGGAGATGGAAATCATCGAGGTCGAGTCGAATAGCTATATCTGGCTATCGGGAGCGCTCTACATGCCGATGCGCCTAGCGAAAGATCTAGATAGCGAGACGGAAGACGTAACGATCGGTGAAATGGGCCACGTCGAGTGGTATACCGCCCAGGAGGACCGCGATGTCACGTTCACGATTCCTGAAGGCGGTAGGGTCATCATATTCGGCGATGAGGGCATTTCCTATGATAGCCTTTTCGATGGTGAGGATGCCGTGATCGCTCAGGATAGCCTGGTCGAATTCATCGCGGATGAGGGCGACGCCTTCGGAATTGAATACGTATCCTGACAAGGATCAAATGAATCAACCGGACCGACGAGGTCCGGTTTTCTTTTTCTAGATGTTAAGCGAGGTAAGTCGCTCTGACTACGCGGATGGCGCTATGACGCTACTGATGGTTCGAACCAGTGCCTCGTCCGGTTGGCGAATCGGACGAGACCGAGCATGACCGGCACCTCAACTAGGACACCGACGATGGTCGCGAGGGCGACACCGGGACTCAACGGGAAGAGGGCGATGGCGACCGCGACGGCGAGCTCGAAGAAATTGCTCGCACCGATCATGCCTGCGGGAGCCGCTATGTCGTGGGTAAGACCGATCATCCTCGCTCCGAGATAGGCGATCGTAAAGATGAGTAGAGTTTGCAGGATCAAGGGAATGCTGATCAGAACGATGTGAAAGGGATTGTCGATGATCAGCTGGCTCTGTAAGGAGAAGATCAGGATGAGCGTCACGAGCAGCCCGAGGATCGTGATCCGGTTGAACTTCGGGATAAAGCGCTCATTAAAGTAGTCGAGGCCTTTGCGGGCGGTGATGGCATAACGGGTTAGCGAGGCGGCGACTAACGGGACGACGACGAAAAGGACGACCGAGAGGAAGAGCGTTCCCCAAGGGACCGCTATGCCACCGACACCAAGGAGCAGTCCGACGATCGGAACGAACAGAAGGAGAATGATGAGGTCGTTGGTCGCCACCTGAACGAGCGTATAGGCAGGATTACCCCGGGTAAGACTGCTCCAGACGAAGACCATGGCCGTGCAGGGAGCGGCCCCGAGGATGATCGCACCCGCTAGGTAATCATTCGATAGGTCGAGCGGGATGATATCCCGAAAGATGACCAGGAAAAAGAGACTCGCGATCCCGAACATCGTAAAGGGCTTGATCAACCAGTTGACGACCCAGGTAAGATAGAGCCCCTTCGGGTTCTTACCGACATTTTTGATCGAAGAGAAGTCGACCTTGAGCATCATCGGATAGATCATGATCCAGATCAAAATCCCGATCGGGATATTCACACTATGGACTTCAAAGCGATTGAGGAAGTCCGGAATTACCGGAATGAAGCGACCGACCAATACGCCTAGAGCCATGCACAGTAGAACGAAGAGCGTCAGATAGGTTTCAAAGAAACTGATCGATCTCTTAGGGCTATTCACTGTCTCGCTTCTCCTTGTTTGAACCTGGTCGTGCAGGATGAATGGTCGAGCCTTTTCAAGGATTCGAGATAGTCGATCATGTCATCGATCCTGGTGCGATCGATCGAGTATTTGATCCAGTTACCCTCGCGCCTTGCCGAGGCTAAACCGCCAAGGGAAAGCATCTTGAGGTGATAGGATAGCGTGGGTTGTGCGATGGGGAGTTGGTCGATCAGGGTACAGCCACACGTTTCTCCCTTCAACAACAACTCGATGATCCTTAGCCTCGTATCATCGGCGAGCAGTTTGAAGTATGACGCCATGTTTCGATCCATCGGGTAATCCTCCTATATTTATGGTTATCTATATTGATGAACATCTATATATTAGCACGCTAAGCCAGCGATGTCAACGGATATTATCGTAAGTTTATCGTGAGCACGTGTAAAAAAGGGGCGCTTAGGAGCAGCCCTTTTCTCATGATCGACTGATGATAATGCTCGCAAAAAGAACGATAGATCCGTTCTAGAATCCCTTTAGGACGAACGGATCGGTTCTTTTACGATAGATGACGCCTCCTGAGCCCGATGGATGCTCTGTTATGCGTACCGCCAGGATGAGGTCCACCAATATGACACGGACCATACTGAGCGAAGACGACGATGAAACGAGCTCTATGTAAGGATGATACGCAACAGTATAGGGCTTGATAGAGGTCTATCGGGCCGTGTATCCTCTTTAATTTCATGTGGCTCCTTCATCATCATCGGCTAGAACGTCGTCTCGATTTCGATACCTTCCATGATCTTCTCGATCCGTTTCCTAATGCCTGGACCTAGAGTGATCGGTATTTCCGCAAAATCGATGGGATAGATGATCCGGTTTTTGAAAGGGATCAAAGTGATATCGATGAATTTCGGCAAGCGATCAACGCTGATGAGCTCCGATAGCGGGCTAACGAGTCCAGTGAGCACGTATGCGTGTTTCTCATCAGAGCTAAGAACTACGAGCTTTTGATCGCGGTATTCGATCGCAACGAAATGCCCGGTTTTCGCTCTTCGAAACAGATCAAGGGCATGGAGGATCTCTGGCGGATAGTCCTCGAAGTGCTCGGCCATGTATTGCTCGATGTATTCCACGTGTTCGAAGACATGGGTCTTGAGCCTATGAAAATCTTCTTGTGGGAGGCTATCGATAAACTCTTCTCGGGCGATCTCAGTATCGAACATCGCGATCTTCTGGTTCGTGAAATAGAGGATGTCATGGATCAGGAAATAGATCACTTCACTGTCCGTTCGTGTTAGTATCGCTTCGTTTTTCAAGAGCTTTTTTTGATTCAAGCAGCAGGAAGCATACTTGATCCCGCTGCCGCAAGGACAGGGGTCATGTTTCTTATAGACCTTCCGTTCGATCGGGCCAAAGTCGTGCGCAATCTCGTATGTGGGTTCGCCCCGGAACCGATATTTCGGTAATCTCGAAAGATAGTAATTGAAAAGCTCGATCGCCTTTTCCTGGTCACCGAGACCGTTGATGAGGTGTTCCGGTATCGTATAGTCCGAGGGTTCTATGTCATTAGCGATATCGGTCCAAAGGCTTTCTAGGCTGTTTCGCAAGGACTGCAAAGACATCCTTTTTTCTAGAACACCATACATCTTCCTGAGCTGGGGATCCTCAAGATTCAGCCATTGTTTCGAGACCGAAAGATAATCCGCTTTTGTATAGACGTGCTTTCTCTTATAGTCCCGGCCTCCATCATGCCCAACGAAACAGTGCTCATGCTTGATGACCTCCCGAAGATCGTATTCATAG
>JBKHFR010000038.1:0-11340 GCA_046540115.1 Acholeplasmataceae bacterium
CATGTTGAGTGGCTGTAATCGCACGATCGTCTCCTTGAGGGCCTTCCGATAGGATTCGGCTGACGCTCGATCGACATCCGGCAACAGGATGAGAAATTCGTCGCCACCGAGACGGATGATGTGCTCAAAGCTATCGAAGATGCGCCTGAGTACTGACGCCGTTTCGACCAGGAGTTCATCGCCAACCTGATGTCCTAGGGTGTCGTTGATCTCCTTGAGATTATTGAGGTCGATCATAAAAATGCTAAAGGGAACCGTCCTTCGTGCTTCATATTCGTCGAGCACTTCTTCGAGATGCGCGCGATTCTTAAGGTTCGTCAGGCTGTCGTGATAACTCAAAAAGTAGAGGTGATCCTGTATTTCCGATTGTTCCCGATAGGTCGCTGAGTGATAGAGGGCGATCGGTCCGAATCCGATTAGCGTTCCCGTCATACCCAGAATGACATAGCCGATCGCGTCATAGGCTGCCGTTTCATAGGTATAGAGGTAGATGAACTGATGGATGACGAGCAGGATGATGGCGAGACCATAGAGCTTTTTCTGTTTCGACTCATCCCTAAAAAAGGATAGCGCAGCGACCGAATAAAAGCTCGCCGAGAGTAGGAACAATGCCAAGGGAACGAGGATGAGCGTACGCGAGAATAGAGTCATGCCTAGGATGACAACGATAAAAAGCGCCAGAAAAAGGTGGATGTTTCTATGCAAGGGCCGAGCGACATACGCGTAGGATCCCCTTACAAAAAAGTATGATGCGAGCGCCACGGCATACGTATAGACGTAATTGCCGAAGGCATAGTTAGATCGGAGAGAGTGTAACAATCCCAGGTTAGCGAGCGCCAAGAGGCACCAGCAGGCGAACCAGTACAAGAAGAAATCCCTTTTCGTTTGTAAGGCATAAAAGCCATGGACTAGGGCAATCATCAGCGCTCCGAACGCGAATGACATGGTAAAGAGTTGTTCGATGCTATCCATCCTGATCACACCTCGTTCGTTTACGGATGGTGTCGTGATTCAAGCGTCGTCCGTCGATAGTTGTAGAATCGCCTCGTTCAACATCATTCTAACATAACCCGGACCATATTGAAAGTGCTTTTATATACAAGGTTTCTAAACATTTCGATAGATATTCCCTTCATCGGCACGAATCAGGTAAAATGAACGAAACCAGATGATAAAGGATGATAGAATAGTACTAAGAGATAGACGGACTAGACCGGACGTTTTCGGAGGATCCTGCGATGCGCAAGAAATACTATATGCCCTATATCCTAACGCTCATAACGTTTTTATTCATTTTTGGCATCGCCTACTTCCATCCCGGACTATCCCTGAGATTGCCGCTGAGCGATACGACCGAGCTCAATGACGGATGGTTCCTCGTGCTGGAGGATGAAACGATCGAGTTGCCGCCGCTACCCGTAAAGCGCGATATCGAAGCGGATGATTTCTATACGATCGCGACGACGCTCGGTTCCGCTTTCGATCGATCCCAGAGCATTCTACTCCGAGCGTCCTTGCAGGATATCGAGGTGAGGCTCGACGGACGCGTCCTCTATTCACGGCGTTTCGACGAGGGGCCGAACCTCATTCCTTATGCGAGTTCCTGGCATATCGTCGACATACCCGAGGATTCCGAGGGTGGCGAGCTCACCGTTACCTATCGATCACCCTATCCCTCGATGTCAGGGATCATCAATTCCGTCGTCCATGGCGATCGGGCCGGTTTGAATTCGTGGATCGTTAGGTCCTATGCGGTCCGTCTCGTGGTCGCTTCCGTACTCTTCTTCATCGGACTTGCGATCGTCGTGCTTCACGTTGCCGTTGACCGTGAACATACCAAAGGCAAGGGCCATCTCGGCATGTTCGCCATTCTATTGGCGCTCTGGGTCTTTTCGGAATCGCGCATGATCCAATTCGTAACAGGGAATCAATGGATCATCGGATCGCTCTCCTATGTCGTGCTTACGCTTTTCCCGATTCCGATGATCTACTACGTTCGCGACTTCGTCCTGAGACGCTGCAAGTGGCCCTATACGGTTCTGATCCTATTATTCGGGAGTAATCTCTTTCTCATCATCGGTCTTCAGGCCACCGGCATCAGTGACTTTTTTGAATCGGTACGAGTCACTCAAGCCCTGATTTTCCTCGGTTTTCTCGTCACTCTGGTCACGGTTTTCATCGAGATCATTCGCGATCGGAACCTAGAAGCGAAGCGTTTCATCCAGATCTTTTCGGTTATCATGCTCTTCGGTGTTCTGGAAATCCTCAATTTCGTCATCGCCGATTTTGACCGTACGTCGCTCTACGTGCTTCTCGGCGCGATCATCTTCATGATCCTACAGCTCATTGACTATAGTAGCCTCATGATCAAGCGTTTCAAGGAAGCCTATCAACTCGAGACCTACAGGACACTAGCCTATAAGGATACGCTGACAGGAGCAAGAAATCGTCTGGCCTATGAGAAGAAACTCGATGAATACTTCGCGAAGGAGCACGTTCTCAAATACATGAGACTGGTCTTCTTTGATTTCGATGATCTCAAAAAGATCAATGACACGCACGGACACCATGCGGGTGATGCGTGTCTTAAAGAGGGGTATCAACTGATCGAAAAGGCTTTCGGCGATCTCGGGGAGTGCTACCGCATCGGTGGCGATGAATTCGCCTGCATCGCGCTCGATTCCGAGGAATCGCTATTCAAGCACCGGCTCCGCTGTTTCCAGCTTAGCATCGAGGATCATAACGACGTATCCCCCTACCGTTTTACCGTTTCAACGGGATCAGCCGTTTATAATCCGCAAGTCGATCATAAACCGAGTGATCTGATGAAACGTGCCGATGATCGGATGTATTACTTCAAAAAGCAGGTCAAGGCGCGTAATCAGGGTAATGAACCGGATTCTTAAGGGGTGGGTAAGGCATGGATCGTGATATTAAAAAGACCTTTCTTCTCGCACTAGCGCTCGTTCTCTTCGTCGTTCCGCTCGTGGCGGTATCGTTCGTTTCCCTCGATCTATACGATACGCTCGACGCCGAGCAGGAGCGAATCCTTTTTCGAGCGGCCTATACGCTGCTATTCGCGACCGTTTTGGCAGGGATTCTTTTTTGGACCTGGCATCGCCGGAAGGACCACGAGCAGATGGGCACGATCCCTGATGCGTACGAGAAGCTCCTCATCGTGCTCGTCGCTTTAAATGGGCTGTCTTTCACCTGGCTCGTCGTTTTCCATCGGATCGGTCTTATTCCCGTGCTCCAGATGTTCCTGTTTTTCCAGGTCGCGATCGTTAGCGCGCTCCGCACGCGGCTTTTTCGCAACTAAGATCTAACCAATGGAGAACCCTGAAGACGGTTTCAAGAGACCTATAGCGTGATTCGCTTTCGGTGCACTCGATCCGATCCAACGCCTCATAACAGATGAAGAGGAAGTGAATGCCTTGGCTGAGAGTCGAAGCCACATGCTCGCCAACATGAATATCAAGAAACTGCTGATCAAACTGAGCATTCCGGCTACGCTCGGCATGATGGTCAACGCGCTATACAATGTCGTCGATGCCTTTTTCGTCGCACGAGGCGCCGGACAGATCGCGATCGGAGCACTGGCACTGGCCTTTCCGATCCAGATCATCGTAATGGCGGTCGGAATCATGATCGGAATCGGTAGTGCGAGCGTCTTTTCAAGGGCTTTCGGACGTAAGGATACCGAAACGATGAGGGACGCCGTAAATACGGCCCTCGCCATCGATCTTCTCATCGCGCTCATCGTTTCCGTGATCGGGCTCATCTATATCGACGATCTACTTCTCCTCTTCGCTGCATCGGAATCGAATATCGGCTATGCCAAGGATTATCTGAGCGTCATCCTCTTAGGACTGCTCCCCCTTTCTCTAACGATCGTCATGAACAACCTGGCACGGGCGGAAGGACGCCCGCGGATCGCGATGTATACGATGATAATCGGTGCCGGCCTCAATATCCTTTTGGACCCGATCTTCATCTTCGACTTCGGTTTCGGACTCGGCGTGCGCGGCGCAGCCATCGCGACCGTCACCTCACAGGCGATAGCCTTCGCCTATGCGCTCTACCACGCCCTATCGCCTGAGTCCTCGCTTAGAATCGATCTGAGGCATTTGCTTGCCGTCCGGATCGGGATCGCCAAGGAGATCCTTTCGGTCGGATTTCCGAGCTTTATCAGGAGTTCGATCGGAGCGATCCTCTCGATCGTCATTCTCAATCTGATCAAGCACTATTCACCCGGTGATTCGGCGATCTATACGTCGATCTACGGCGTTATTAATCGGACGATGGCTTTCGTTTTCATGCCTGGGTTCGGGCTCGTACAGGGCTTGCAGCCGATCGCTGGATTCAGCTATGGGGCGAAAAACTATGACCGACTGACGGGGTCGATTCGCTACGCGACCAAGCTCATGGCGATCTATTTCTTTTTCGGATTCCTATTCATTCAGATCTTCGGTGAGACGATCTTCGAGATTTTTAGCGACCCCGATGCCGACAGCACCTTTTTCATCACCTATGGGGCGAGATCCTTTCGCATCATCGCCATCGGTTTTCTCGCACTCGGCTTTCAGATCATCCTGAGCGCGATCTATCAGGCTCTCGGTTTTCCGATCAAAGCGCTCATCATCGCGACCTCACGACAATTGTGGATCTTCATTCCTGTGGCGATACTGATGACGACATATTTCGACCTCGAGGGCATCTGGATCACCTTCGCGGTTTCCGATCTCTTGGCTGGAACGCTGAGCTTGTGGATGCTTTCGCGCGAGCTCAGGAGGTTCGATCTAAAGCACCGCTTAGAAGTAGGTATATGAAAGGAGAAGACATGAAAAAAAGAATGACAATCGCGCTCGCCATGGGCGCACTGCTCGGCGTTTTCTGTATCATCGGGGCATCCGTCCGGACGGGCCCGGATGCCGACTATCTCTTCGCATTCTGGTATAATCGTCTCCTGATGGGGTTCGTAGTCGGCCTTTTGCCATTCGAACGCGTTTTTCGAAGGATGGTGGCGCGCGGAGCGCTCATCGGACTATTCGTATCGTTCGCCTTTTACAGCGCGACCGGGTACGCTGATCTCCTCGGTTTCGCTGTCGGAGCAGTCTATGGGATCATCATCGAATATGCGTCCGTACGTTTTGTGCGATCGGACGTCCGCTAGACTGATCAAAGAGCAGACAAAAATGTCGAAGAGTTCGAAAATAGAATCTTGAAAATGGTGAGAATTGTGGTATAATTGAATTACGAACGAGCCGATCGTTCACGATAATCCCTTGAAAACGGTTTTACCGTCTTTACTAATCCCTATTATTATGATATAATCACCTAAAAGTTAAGTTGGAACGGAATAATAACTTTTGACAAATCAAACGTATGGAACCGCTGGTTATAAATTTTCATATAAACGTTACGGCTCTGTGACTTTTATATGAAATTTATATATAGATTTGATTATTGATGATAATCAAATAAAAAAAAGAGAGGAGATACAATTTTGAGAAAGTTATTTTTATTTCTAACTGTTGCCTTTATGGTATTCGGGATTACGGCTTGTGAAATCAGCGATGGCACGACCGATCCTGATGTCGACCCCCCCGAAATATCGGGTGTCGAAGATGTTGAGATCTTCGTCGGGGACGAATTCGATCCTCTAGAAGGCGTTACAGCGACCGATGAAGAAGATGGTGACCTCACGGACGAAATCGAAGTCTCGGGCGATTACGACCTCACTGAAGAAGGCGATTACACGCTCGTATACACGGTCACGAACAGCGGTGGCGAAACCGCAACCGAAGCTAGAACCCTTTCTGTGGTTAGCCTCGAGTTAACGAGACCGACAGGTTTCTACAACTATCGTTTCGCTTCTGCGGACCTGCGCCACACATTCTTTGCCGCAGCAGAAAAGCACCTGCTGAACTCGATGGACGGCGGTATTCCTGTCTTCGCGAATGCGGGCTTTAACCTCTACAGCGAACGCCTGCAGCTACCCGTCGACGACTACATTCCTGTAATGGGATTCGGTACGTCCTATGCCACGATGTCCGAGGATGACTCGACGGTCATCATGGACGATAACGAACCCGGTAACGAAGGCGAATACACCTATCGTTCGGCACTCGCTCAGAATCCGACGACCTTCCACCAGTGGCTCTATGACGACGCAACGAGCGCCGATGCCATTACGCTCTTCCTGGATGCCCCCTATTACTATGATTTCAACGAAGATATGGACGGATACGAACTGCTGCCTTCGATGGCTTCCGACTACCCACAGCCACTCGAACCCGAAGAGACTGAAACGGGTATCGAAGTTGCCAATACATGGCGCGTTTCCCTCAGGGATGACTTAAGATGGACGTATCACCCCGATACCGATACTTCCGGATTCCCTGACGGACACGAAGAGATCGATGCGCACGACTTCATCGAAACCTACAGGATTGCCCTTACTGAAGGCTGGTTCAGAGCGATCTCCGGTGGCGGTGACTTCCTGACGACGTCCCAACGCATTGTAAATGCCCGTGAATATCGCGATGATTCCGCGGAATGGGAAGATGTCGGTCTTCGCGCAGTCGATGACTACACGCTCGAGTTCGAATTCGTAAACGAAATGGCGGAATGGAACGTCCGTTACTGGCTCGGATCATTCGTCATGGGACCGATCAACCTGGATCTCTATGACGCCGTAGGTGAAGATTACGGTACTTCGGCTGAAACGACGGCCTATAACGGTGAATATCAGCTCGATTACTATGAAGCTGACAGTATCCTCCGTTACAGCAAGAACCCGAACTTCCATGATCCCGATCGTTCCTTCTACACCCACTGGACATATCGTATCATCGAGGACGCTGAAATCCGCTTCCAGGAATTCCTAGCCGGTAAGCTCGAAGCGGCATCCGTTCCAACCGAAAGCTATGACCAGTATAAGAACAGCCCACTGATCAAACGCGTTCCAGGTGACACTACCTTCCGGATCATGATCAATGGTCTGGGAACGGAAGAGGCACAGCGCGAGCAGTTCCCTGACAGCGAGTGGGATCCCGAACCGATTCTTGCGAACCAAGAGTTCAAGCGCGCGATGTACTTCGCGATCGACAGACAGCGTCTCGCTGAAGAAGTCATGAAGACGAGCCAGACGCAGCAATTCCTCTTCACGGATTCCTATCTCGTTGAACCGGGTACCGGTGTCCCGTTCCGAAGCACGGAACAGGCTGAACTCGTGGGTGAGGGACTGTCGACCGACACACATGGTTACAACCCTGACCTCGCGAAGGCTTACTTCGAATCAGCACTCGATGATCTCGTAGATGATGGTGTCTATGAACCGGGCACACAGGATGACCCGACGATCATCGAGCTCGACCTGAACGTTTTCAGTGGTAGCGTCGCACAACAGCTCTTCGGCGATTTCATCAAGGATTCATTCGAATTCTCCTTCCAGAGCTTTGAACACAACATCAAGGTCGAAGTCACGGTAGAACCGAAGGACTTCCCATCCATTTACTATGACTACATGATGATCGGTGAATTCGATCTATCGATCGGTGGTATCAGTGGTTCGACGCTCGACGCAGCTAGCTTCCTTGACGTCTTTACGTCGGACAACCGCGGTGGCTTCACGCTTAACTGGGGTATCGATACGTCGGTTCCGGAAATCGAAGTTCAGTACGAGAACCCATATCTCGGTGAAACCGTACGTGAACTCTGGTCCTATGACGCGATCGTAAGCGTACTCAATGGTGAAGTCTACGTTTCCGAAGGCGCTGAAGCTGAAGTGCCAGCCGCCAAGGACTTCGAAACGACGCCGACTACGGCAAGCTTCACGATCGACCAGTTCGATAACAGCGCATTCCAGGATATCACCTACACCGTACAGTACTATGACATAAACGATCAGAGCTATCATGATGTTGAAGGTCTCGTCGACGTTGTACCTGAAGACGAAACCGTAGAGCTTGAAGGTCTATTGCCAGGATTCGATGACATGCCATATCAGGGAGACTATCAGGTCGTCATCAACTTCGCTTACTCGGAAGATCCTGACCGTGAAGACAGATCCGTCTCGCCATGGTGGATGCAACCTTCGATCATCGAATCGTCCGAAGAAGTAGAAGTCACTGAAACGAGTGCTACGCTCGACGTCACGCTCAATGAGGATGACTATGAACGCGATGTCACCGGTGTAGAAGTACTCCTTTATGAGGACTACTCGGAAACCGATGCAGTCGTAGATTTCTCTGATCTCGATGCAGTAGAGATTACGGGTCTTGAAGAAGGTACGCAATACCAAGTCGTATTCACATTCGATGACGACAATATTTCCTACCTCCTCGTAACTACTGAAGCGGCAGAAGATCCGGACGAGGAATAATCAAGGATTCCTTTAGGGTCATTCGATCGACTCATTGACGGCAAGCCATCCGGACATACCCCGGGTGGCTTGTCTTTTTATATATCAATATCAGGAATCTGTCTAAGTATCATGAGGGCATGTGCCTATGACGAGATCGGAACGGATCAGGCTAATGAGCGCTTGATCAGGCTGTTCACGAGCACGCCTATTTATAAGATTTTTCTTAGAGTACACCCGTTCTAGCAATCGGAGCGAGAAAATTTAAAAAATTTCACATAAAGCCAGAAAACCAAAGAAAAAGCTTAAAAAATAGTAAGAACATGGGTATGCGTATCCCAGATAATGTGTTATAATAGAAATACTATTTGGCTCAATAGGGAATGCCTTTAAGGACGTAGCCGCGCTCTCTTTTTAAAAAGTATAGGATGAGGCGGATTCACCCATTTGAGATCAGGAATACTCATTCAAAACGAATCGATCTTAGTCAAGGATCGTCACATGAATTTCGTAATCGGAGTTCATTTCATGATAGAGATTAAACTCAAGAGAAAGAGGGCTAGAACATATGCTTAGATACACAGCGATCAGGACGGTATGGATCTTCATTGTACTAACTACTTTCCTGTCGATCCTATTCATAACCATTCGACTCGTCCCTGAATATCCACCGACCGAGGAGGATCAACAGGAAATCTATTATGCGCGACAGGAATCGGACGGTTACATGACGACTGAGGTCATCACCGATGAACCTACGGTACGCGCCATACGCGAAGGCACGTATGAAGACCGGTGTGAGGATTGTTTTTACAAGGATGAAGATGATCAGTACCGCGTCTATATTCCGGTTCCCATCATCGAACAGTATGGTTCCTGGCTGACCAATATTTTCACGGAGTGGGATTGGGGTGTTTCGACGCGCGTCGCGGTTAATGACGATGTCTTTGACATTTTGCAGAGCCGTCTGCCGGTAACGATGCGGATCAACTTCTTAGCACTGCTCGTTTTTATGCCGATCGGATTTGTTCTCGGTATCATTGCCGCGCTCAAGAAGAATAAACTAACCGATAACGTCATATCGCTCGGAGTCATGATCTTTATTTCGATCCCGAATTTCGTGGTCATGCTCTTTCTAGTCATGATATTCGCCTACGGGCTCGACTGGGTTCCATCGCAATATCCGCCATCCGATGTAACCGGGTCGGTCCGGCAAGCGGCGCACATACTACCGGTTCTAGGTCTATCATTCGGAGCGATTGCCGGACTAACGCGTTTCACGAGGGCGGAACTAACCGAGGTTCTTACCTCGGACTTCGTACTCCTCGCTCGTACCAAGGGACTAACGAAAATGCAAGCCGTTATCCGACACGCGATGCGTAACTCGATGGTTCCCCTCGTGCCGAGCATCATCTTCGCCTTCGTCACCCTATTGAGCGGTTCGGTCGTGATCGAACGAATCTACGCGATCCCTGGTATGGGACGCGTCTATCTCCGGGCGCTTACACCGAATAACTTCGATTACAATTTGATCCTAGCTCTATCCGCTTTCTATACGTTCATCAGCCTGTTCGCCGTTCTCCTCGTCGACCTGGGCTATGGAATCGTTGACCCGAGAATTAGAATGGGGGCAAGAAAATAATGAAGACCTATAACGATAAGAAATACGACAACTTAAGCCCTAAAGATTTCGAGTTCGTCCAGCGCGACGAGAAGATCTACGATAAGCGCTTCGAGACGAAGCCGATCGGATACTTCAAGGACGCCATGATCCGTTTCAGCAAGAACCGTACGAACGTGGTCGCGACGATCATTCTCGGGATTCTTATCCTGCTAGCCATTTTCGTTCCGGTTCTGACGACGAAGAACTATCAGGATCAGGAGACAGAAATAGCGAATCTACCACCGAGAATGCCCCTCCTCAAGGAAATCGGTATTTTTGACGGCATGAAGCACTATCAGGACCAACAGGTCGATGTTTCGACGATCGATCCGGAGACCGGAATCGGTCTTCCGCTCGGATTCGACCCCGACCTCATCCAGATGGACACGCTCGAGAACTATGAGGATTCCTGTACCGATAAGAGCGAATCCTGTATCGGCGGCGAAGTCGACTTCACGCTCGGCCGGAGTGAAACTACGACACAGATGCGATCCCCCACCGATAGCTCCGATGATTACATCAGCTTTATCGAAGAGCAAGAGCCGAGCTTGACCGTCGATCTAGAGGAGATCCAAACGGAATCGGATCTTCGCGTCAACGTCAATATCGTCTCGAATTTCGGCACGGTAACGACGGGACTCGGAACGATCACCGAAGCCGGTGTCTACGAATACGACGTTTTCGATGAAGAACAGGGACTCACGGATCCGGTTACTGACGGACAGGTCGAACTCGAGATCATCGCGGACAATCCCGGTAAAAACGCCATCCGCTTGAACAGCGTGACGGTCGATAACAATACCGACGATGAACCGTTAAAGGAATACGAGGGCTATTCCTTGACGCGTTTTGAGCCATTGGATAAGGGCACAGCGAGAACCTCCCGGGTCAATGGCGTCATCATTCAGTCATCGTTCGATTACGATATTTACGCTGAAGTGTTCGGCGAACGGGAATACAAGGTTTTCTCGGCCGAGCGCTTCAGAGAAATCACGCAAGAGAATGCCGATGTCTGTAACATGCCCTCCGACCCGGATGACCTCATCGGTTGGGACGAATTCGGTCCGGACTGTCCATTCGCGAAGGTTATCGATCAAACAGAACCGACCGAGGGACCGGATGGTCAGCTCTACTTCTCCTATCACCTGGTCGTAAACTACTCCATCTATCGTGGCTATGACGAGATTCCGAATTTCCTATTCGGGACCAATGCTTCCGGCAAGGACTTCTTCGCGCTCGTATGGCTCGGGCTCAGAACGTCGCTATTCGTCGGATTGGTCGTCGCTACGATCAATATCTCCATCGGTATCGT
>JBKHFR010000039.1:0-10977 GCA_046540115.1 Acholeplasmataceae bacterium
AGAGGACATTCTCGACGGTAACTACACCTGGGAGGACTTCATCGACTGGGCTGCTGAGATCGGTGAGGGTAGCGTCCACGTCAAGGGCGAAACCGAGTCGATGCTGCTCTATGAGATCGGTGGTATGGCACTATCGAACGGCGGCGCATTCCCCGTCATGAACGACGAAGGAAACATCAAGGCATGGCAGGACATCATCGCCATGAAGGATTACATCACCCAAGAAAGTCTCACGACCAACGTCTCTAACGAACTGATGACGAGCGCTGAAAGCGGCGTCAAGCTCGCCTTTGAGCTGATGGCTCCGCTCGCAACGGCCGTATTGCAGTCCCCAGCGGCATTCGAGATCTTCCCAGGCCCGACGGGTACGAGCGGTAAGGCCGGTTCGATCATCGGCGGACACGGTATCGGTATCGTCAATGGCGCGCCGAATCAGGAACTCGCCGAAGAATTCATCGACTGGTTCACAGCACCCGAACAGATCGTTCACGCGGCACTCGGAACGATCCCGACGATCGAAGAAGCGACCGAAGAACTCGGTAATGATCCCGAAGATGAAGTCATCCGCCAGGGTCTGGCGACTGTCGCCAACGCCAATGTCGAAGGCCTGCAGATGATCTCTTCCTACACGTCATGGGCGGAAGTCAAGGGCGTCTACGATGATGTATTCACCGGCATCATGGACGATTCGATCACCGAAGAAAACCTCGAAGACTTCCTCGATGACCAACAGGATGCTCTCGAAGCGCTCGAGGCTTCCTAGGATCAGGACTTCCTCGGAACGGAAAATGCAAGAAGTGCTCCTTCTTGCATTTTTCTTTAAATCGTGTAATATGAAAGAAAAAGAGGTCATATCATGGTAGAACAACGAACACTGAAAACGAAGCAGAGCTTTCTTACTTCACCGTATCTACTGTTGGTACCCGCACTGTTGTTTTACTTGCTGTTCTGGTTCTTCCCCGTCATGCTCTCGTTCATCCAGAGTTTCACCGCCAAAGCAGGGGGATTTTCCCTCGATAACTACCGGATGATGTTCGCGGATTCCCTTTTTAATCGTGCACTGGTCAATACGCTCGTTTTCGCGGTCGTATCCTTGTTCCTGCAGTTCGTGATCGCGCTGCTGGTCGCGCTGCTCGTCAACCGGAACTTCAAGGGCTCGCAGATATTCCTGTTCATCATGCTCATCCCGATGGCCCTCCCGCAGTCCGCGGTCGGTATCCTTTGGAATACGGGGTTGATGCAGACGGGATGGATCAACTCGCTCTTGGAGTCGACCGGCCTGCAGGCCGGTCTGGAGGGCTTGGGCATCCTCGATGGTCGCTTCGTCTGGAAGGGCGTCAGCGGGATGGAAGCCGTCTTTCTGATCATCCTGATCGATACCTGGACGGTCATGCCCTCGGTCATGATCATCATCCTAGCGGGACTGCAGAACTTCAACAAGGAATACAAGGAAGCGGCCCAGGTCTTCGGCGCGACCCGTTTCCAGGCGCTCAAGGACATCGTCATCCCGATCATCAAGCCGAGCATCGTTACCGCGCTGTTGTTACGGCTGATCGCCGGGGTCCAGGTCTGGCTCATCAGCGTCATGATCTTCGGGTTCGAACGCGTGCCCTTCCTGCTCGAACGGATCGTCTACTATTCCGATCGCGTCCGAACCGGTGAATTCAGCTATCAGATCGCCGTTTCCTACAGCGTCTTTACCCTCGCTGTCGTCTTCCTGCTCGCCTTCGGATTCGTCCGGCTGACGAAAAGCAAGGACTGGAGGGGAGCCTGATGAACGCTAACCTGATCAAAAGAACGCTCTTCTACGTGCTCATATCCGGTCTTGTCCTGATGGTTCTCGTTCCCTTGAGCTATCTCGTCACGATCTCATTCAGTAACCTGGTCGAACTATCGGACTTCCCCAAACACGTCCTACCGAGCTTTAGCGAAGAGCTGATGGTCGAATGGGACGAGGAAGAAGGGTATTACATGGTTCGGCGTGAGAATCCGAATGGCGTGGTCGTTGACCTCTACTTTTCGAGCGACTTCGAGAGGATCAGCACCTATTTCCGGGATAAACTGAACGTCCGAGTCGAACCGGAAACGATCGAAACGGATTTCACTCCGGCGCGCGAATCCGGAGAAGTCCTCGAAATCACCTATCCGAAGATCATTTTCAATAACTACGAAAAGTTCTTCAGCGTCTTTCCGGGGGCGGACTCCGCCCTCTACAACAGCATCAAAGCGGCGCTCTATACGATCCTGATCTCGCTCGTCTTCGGAGGAATGATCGGCTATGCGCTCGCGCGCACGCCGATCAAGGGAAAGGAAGCGATCTCGCTCGGATCCCTCATCGTCCGGATGTTCCCGATCGTCTCGGTCAGCGTCCCGATGGCGGTGCTACTCATCCGCTACGGCATGTTCGACACGATGCTCGGGCTGGCGATCGTCTACGCGATCCCGAATATCGGTTTGACCGCCTGGATCACGCGCTCGATCTTTTTAGGGGTCAACCGGGAGCTCGAGGAGGCGAGTCTCGTCTTCGGCGCGACCAGGGCCCAGACCTTCAGAAAGATCACCTTTCCGCTCGTTCTACCCGCTTTCGCGGCTTCGAGCATGTACGCCTTTATTACCGCCTGGAACGATACCGCCGTATCACTGCTTCTGACCAACGAGAACGAGACGCTGGCGCTGCTGATCTATAAGTCGATCGGCGGGTCGTCCTCGATCCACTACTCGGCGAGCGGAGCGATCATCCTGATTCTTCCGGCACTCGCATTCACGTTCCTGCTTAAGAACTATATCAACAGGATATGGGGCTAGAAAGGGTGAAACCATGTCATATCTAAGATTCGATCACGTCAAAAAAGTATTCAATAACCGGGTAGAAGCGGTCAAGGACTTCACCCTGGACATCGACAAAGGCGAATTCGTCGCCTTCCTCGGCCCTTCGGGCTGCGGGAAGACGACGACGCTACGCATGATCGCCGGTCTCGAGAAGGTCACCGAGGGCGACATCATCCTCGAAGGCAAATCGATCATCAACCTCGAACCGAAGGACCGCAAGGTCTCGATGATCTTCCAGAGCTACGCGGTCTGGCCTCACATGAGCGTCTACGGGAACATCGCCTACGCGCTCAAGCTGATGAAGAAGTCGAAAGCGGAGATCGATGAAACGGTTCGCGATGTCGCCCGGATCGCCGATATTACCGCATACCTGGACCGTTATCCCTCCCAGCTTTCCGGGGGTCAGCGACAGCGCGTCGCCGTCGCCCGAGCGATCGCCGTTAAACCGAAGCTCTTCCTCATGGACGAGCCGCTATCGAACCTCGATGCCAAGCTCAGGGTAGCGATGCGCACGGACCTCAAGCGCATCCACAAGGAGCTCAAGTCGACGTCGATCTTCGTTACCCACGACCAGTCCGAGGCGCTCAGCCTCGCCGACCGCATCGTCGTAATGAACGACGGCGTCATCGAGCAGATCGGTACGCCGAACGAGATCTATCACCAGAGCGAGACGATGTTCATCGCCAAGTTCATCGGTTCGCCACCGGCGAACTTTTTCCCCGTCCACGTCAAGGAACAGGACGGCCGGATCGTGCTCGTTCACCCTGCCTTTAAGTTTCCGGTCCAAAAAAAGGAAGAGAGCGAGGCCCTGAAAGATTCCTATCTCGGCCAGGAGATCATCCTGAGCGTCCGTCCGGAAATGATCACGATCAACCGCAAGGACGCCCTCCTTCATTCGACCGCGAGCATCATCGAACCGCAGGGCTCCCACGTCATCATCAATACGAGGATCGGCGACATGGACGTCAAGATCCAGTCCGACATCCTCGACATCGCAGTCGATCAAAAGATCGCGATCGGGTTCTCGGACACCTATCAGCTCTTCGATCCGAAAACCGAGCGAAAGATCATCTGATCGGTCGAGTATGAATCAGGAGGTGAGCGGCGTTGGAAATCAGCAAGCGACAGGCCAAGGAGATCGTCAAAAATCTTAAGAGCGTCATCGACGAGGACATCAACTTCATCGCACCGGACGGGACCATCATCGCGAGTTCCGACGAATCACGGACCGGAAGCTATCACGAAGGGGCCGTTAAGGTCGCGGAGACGAAAAAGCCGCTGATCATCCGGAACGACGCGGACTACGTCGGTGCCCGCCGGGGTATCAACCTGCCGATCTTCTACGAACAGAACCTGATCGCGATCGTCGGTATTACCGGGGAAGCGAAGGATATCATCGCCTTTTCCAACATCATCGTCAAGATGAGCGAGATCCTGATCAAGGAAAACTTTTTGAACGCCCAGAAGCAGTTCAAGCGGGAGAACAACCGCGTCATCATGGAGCTCATCACCAAGGATAAGTTCAACCCGGAGATCCTCGAACACAAGATGGACGAGCTCAGCTACGACCCCGGCAAGTACCGCTATTTCCTCATCGCCGAGCTGAGCAACTTCAACCGGCAGAACGTCGAGCTCAGCAACATGATCTACAACTCGATCGAAAAGCGCATCAGCATCGACGACATCCTCGCCCGTAGCGGTTCGAAGTTCATGTTGCTGTCGCAGGTCGAAAACTACGATCGGCTCATCGGCTCTTTTTCGACCATCAAGGCCTACGTCGAGAACAAGTACCGCGTCCGCATCACCGTCGGCGTATCGGAACGCATCAAGGATATCAACCACTTCTACCGGGCCTATGAGCAGGCGAACACGGTCGTCGAGTTCGAGATGAATAGGGATAGCGGTAAGATCGAACAGTTCGACGGCTCGAGCCTCGATTTCCTCTTTCAGAGCCTCGCGACGAGCGCGAACATGGATTTTCCCAGGCGCGTGCTAAAGAACCTCTCGGAAGAAGAGATCGCGGAGGTCCGCGATCTCATCCTGAACTATATCGCCCACAACGGTTCGATCAACGCCGTGAGCGAAGCGCTCTACATCCATAAGAATACCGTCCAGTACCGGTTGAACAAGATCGCGAACCTGACCGGCTACAATCCTCGCCACATCAAGGACCTGGTCAGTCTCTACATCGCCCTCGAGCTCGACCGCAAAAAGCACCTCGAAAAGAAGACCTAAAAGGGTGATCCCGGCCAACCGGGATCACCCTTTTTTCATGTCGTACCTTTCCTTGTAGCCTCGAGTAGCCTTTTTTCGCGCTTGGCGTAGTTCGCTAGCACGAAGGGCGCAATCCGGTATGCGATCCGAAAGAGGCGCGAGGGATGGATGTCCCTGCCCTTTTTATTGATGCCGCGAACGATCCGTCTCGCCACGTGCTCCGGCGTCTGGACCATGGCCGAGGCGTGCTCCTGTCCGGCAACCGAAAAGAAATTCGTCGCCGTCGCCACCGGATAGACGATTTTGAGCTTCTGGTTCTTTTCGCACTCGTAGGAAAAGCCCTTGATGAAGGCTGCGAGCGCCGCCTTCGTCGCCGCGTAGGTGGCATAGCCCGGTAAGGGCCAAAAGGCCATGACGCTCGAGACGGCAACGAAAGTAAACGGTCTATCTTTTTGATAGGCCTTCAGCGCCTTGAGGGCCTCGATCGCGGCACGGACGTTCGTCGAAAAGAGCCGTTCGGTATTCCGGTCGCTCAGATCGGTGGCATAGCCATAGGCGGCGATGCCGGCATTGGCGATATAGAGGTCAACCCGACCGAAGTGCTCGTAGACCTCTTCAACCGTCCTTCGCGCCGTCCCCGGAACGGATAGGTCGGCATAGCGCGGCATGTAGTTCGAACGAACGGGTTCATCCTCCGTCGCTTCGAGACTGATCCCGTATACGAGAGCTCCCCTGTCTAAAAGCAGTTTCGCCGTCTCGAGCCCGATGCCCGACGACGCGCCGGTTACGATACAGATCTTACCGTAGAAATCCATCCTTGTTCACGCCCTTTTTTTCGGAGTCTATCATCCCGATATTAGCATCGGCATCACACCCATTATAACCGCAGCGACGGTAAATGACAATTCCTTGTGCTAGTCGCTAATAAGGCTGGTCGGCCGCGAATCATCGCGGGAAGCGGCGTGTAATATAACCATAGTGCGCATATGCACGATTAAGGGTGGGAGGACACGCCGAGACGCAAGCGACTCCGTCAAATCTGTTTTTTACCGGAACATACGCTCTTCGGTCCGATCGAGCGAACGAATCAGCGAGAGGATACCGTCACGCTATCGATCGATGCCTATGGGTCGATCCCTTTGATCGACGTGCTCGGATACGACCAGGAGAAAGCCGCGAAGGCCCTAGGCGCAGCGCATCTACTATGAAGCGAAACGAAAGGTCGCGGAAGCGCTCGTCTAGGGCAAGCGCCTGTCGATCTCTGGTGATCGCGATATCCGCACGTGCGATCACCCCGAGCGCGTCAAGGCGAGAAAAACTCAGAGCCCACCCATCGTTATCGGCGTAGCCAGACCGATTCTTTTGTCGGGGATCTCTTTGTATGTCCATCGGCCGACCATGAGCATAGAATGAACGGCAGGAGTTTTTACATGGAAAAAAGAACGGACATCCTCATCATCGAAGGGAGCGCTGCCATGACCGCAAAGGCTAAGCACCCGGATAAGCGCGTCATGATGATCCGGCGTGAACAGCAGGCCATGATCCCCTACATCTCTGGCTCGCTTGAGCCAAGCATGCCGAAGACGAAAAGCCCGTCCTCATGAGTGACGGTTGAGTAATCATCAGGCCTCGCAATGTCTGAATCATCCGAGTGCTTCACACTAACGATCAAGCGCCTTAAAGATCCATTGCCTATACTGCTTTATCGACCCGTAAGGACTCTAGTCAAACACGATCGTATCACTCGTCCAAAGCAACTCCGGAGAGTGCGTCTGCCATCGCGTGCAGATACGCCTTCGAGGAGGCCGTCGCCCCCGCGATGGGATCCACTTCGAGAGTGCCCGCATTAACCACTTCGCTTTTAAGCGTCTCGAACCATGTCGCATCCTCGAAGCGCACATCCTCAACCACCCGAGCATCCGTGATGGCATGGTCCTCGACCTTCACCCATACAGTGGTAGTGAAACGACCGTTCTCATAGCTTCCTTCATACTCGCCGTCCTCTACCAACGCAAGGTCCACCGTTTCAATTTCGCTCGCTATGGCTTCGTCAATGCCTCTTGTAGCCCAGATGAACCCGCCTGTAAGACCTAGGGCTAATACCAAGAGGACGCCTCCAATGATCATCAAGACTTTTTTCATACCACCACTCCTAGTCATTATCTATTTTATAAAGAACTGTTCGATATAATCATACATGATTGTCGGAATTTGTCAAGACGATATAGAAGAATAGTGCTTCCGGCATTCTAAAAACGCTCGCACTCCGCCCCTCAACCGCTTCTTCATTATCGAACGCATAGGTCCGTTGATCCCGATTATGAAGCGTTCTTCTTTCGGATACAGGTCCGAACGGGAGTTATGGGTTCTTTCGTCATCCATCCATCGCAACGGTGATACTTAGTCCTGACCCGCTAGTCATGAAGAACTCCGCATTATTCCATCCGAAAACGGAAATCCATCTAAGGCCTCCGAAAGCCATCTGAACTTTCGTGACGGGATGGATGTGGTAAAGTTGAGGTGATCCGACCGTTTCAGGAAGAGGAATATGGCTCTTTTTACTGGAAGCTTCGTACTGGCCGAGTAGAGAAGAAAAGGGCAGAGTCAGCGACTCGAGGTAAAGAGAATCGCGGCATCCGGATGTCAGGATCCTTCCGTTTCACGGATTTGCTGCGAGTCGACCCCTACTCTTGACACGGACCCATTTTATCGTTTCTTGAAGAACTTCGTTTTCGCAATCCGCGCTTCTAGAAAAGAGCGGAATCCTTCGACCTCTATGCCTTCGAAAGCTTCCTTGTCGACGATATAGGCCATCGCAGGATTCGGATAGAGATAGAAATTGAACCCGCCTTCAACGGCCATGTGGATATCCTCATAGAGGACGTTTCCCTTATCGAGTTCCTGATCGAGGTTAATGATCTTAAAGTGGTCATCATGGAACTCGTATAGGAGCGTGGGTTCCTTTTGTAGGGAAGGGTTGTTTTTGTTCATTCGCCCTTCCTTGAACCTGACCGCGAGCATGATCGCCGCGGGCATGATGACCATGATGGTAAGCGAGACGAACATGAGGAAATCAAAGACGAAAAAGCCGAAAACGGCGACCAAGAGAAAACCGAGTTCGACTTTCAGGATATAGGGAATCATTCTGAATCTGAAGTTATGCCTTGAAAGCTCACGGAGCTTTCTTTGGGAATAGGTCGTTCGATTAGTAAACATGGTCATAGCTCCTTTATGTTTTATCTCGTTCTATTATACACCATTTCGAAGCGATCCGAACACCATTCGGTTATCGAACGATAGTTCCCGCGATCGTATCGAGGAACATGTATGATAATGACCGTGTAATCGGCTTCAAACCGATTCTTATTCGCTCATTTCATTCGCTGGTCCTGATCTAGGTCCAGCTCTCGATCTGCTCGTCTATGAATTCGATGCGTAGATCGATGAATTCGAGCATTTGTTCCATCGCTTCCTTCGGTGAATCGAACGTGCGATAGATCTCGTGCCAGTCTTCATCGGTCCGAGTGTCCTTCCAGAGGTCCTCGTTTTTTTGAAAGGTTTCCTCGTACTTCGCGTAGGTCACGCGGATCTCTTCTTCAACGGTTGAAAAGAGGTCCTCGTCCTTGAGGTCGTTCCAGCGGTCCCTTACGAGCGCTCGAAACCAGGACTGTCTTGATAGCTCATAGAGTAGGTGGTGGACGTGGATCGTATCGGGGTCCTCGTTCCAGGCGTGGTTCCCGAAGGCGAGATCGTAATCCCAGGGCGGGCCGAAGATGATCCTCGATCCCTTGTCCTTATAGAGGAAGCTGCTGCTATAGTTATGGTCAAAGTCGTTGGTCAAGAGCTGCAGGATATACATGTCGACGGCGGAATCGATCACGACGGCGCTCGCAACGGCCTCTTCCGACCGTAACCGATAGATCCGATCGTAGGCGTCTTTCAGGTAGTTACGGATGAACTCGATCTGTTCGGCTGACTTCGCGTCGCTCTTGATGACGTAGTAGGAGGCATCAGGCGAAAGGAAGTGCTCGTGCATGTTCCACCAGCCATAGACGACGTCGTTGTTCGTATATTCCGGGATATCGAACCAGTCGAGCATATACGTTCCTTCTTCGTCCCGACGGGACTGGTCCGATTCGAGTTCGAGGAGATATCCCGTATCGAGAATACCCGGGTCATCGATCCCCGATTCATCGAGATCGATCCGATGCCTGGTGGTCTGTGTCTGTTCTGCTAGGAGATAGACGCCCTGATCGACCCCGTTAATCGTTACTGACACGTGAGCCGCATCGGTTGAAAAGGAGTCACGGAGGATCCTTTCCGCTAGTCGATAGGTCGTATAATTCCTTAGTAAGGACTGATCGACGTATTCCGCTAAAAGGACCCAGCTCTTAGACGGACCCGATCCGAGGTCCAGGAAGGATGTCTTCCTGTCGAACTTGACCCGGTAGGGCTTCTTGTCAAAGCTTAGCGTGCTATGCCCCCTCAATCTGATCTCGGCCTTGACGGAGCGGATCGTGCGAATTCCCTGGTGATCGACGACCGATACCGTACAAGGCACGTAGGATTCCTTGGTAGGGAGGCCTGCAAAGTCGATCGTGACGACGGGAATGGTCTCCTCACCGATTATGGGTCGGTCGCACGCGCATAGGGCAACGACCAACAAAAGAATAATGACTAACAGTATCGTGTGCCGAAAAAAGAACCTTTTCATAGTATACCTAACCCTCTTACCCGATCGTGGTTATCCGGCGTTCCATTCACCTTTGGTGATATCCCGGGAATAGCCTAATTCGCCTATCTAGCCGAGAATCATGGTAGATAAAGAACTCGTATGATGAGAGTTCATCGGTCTTTCTCGTTAGCCTGATCGGACTAACAGTGATCGGGAAACACCATCGTGACCCAGCTCATCATCGACTAATAAGAAAGTATCAATTTTTTGGTGGTCGGAATGCTCATGCGATCGTTTTACGCTTGAAATTGCCGACTACGCCCTTGACGGGTCTGGTCGTCATGAATGCACCCGGATCGACGCGCCGGACGAGTTCAACGATCCGGTGGAGCTCATAGGTAGAAATGATGACGCTAACGATCGTCTTATCGTGCTGGGAATAGGCGCCTTTCGCAGCGATCAGCGTGACGCCGCGATGGATGACCTTAAGGATCTGTTCGACGAGGTCGTCCGGGGTCTCGGTAATGATATCGACCGAGAGAAAGAGATAGGCCGTATGGACCTTGTCGGTCGCTATGGTCGTGATGATGATCCGGATCAGCGTATAGGATATGATGACGCCACCGGCGACGATCTGACCGCTCGGTCCGGCCACTCCGCCTAACAGGATCGCGCCGATCAGGGCGATCGCCACGTTGATCGCCATCATGATGATCCCCACCGACTTTTGGTTCCGGAAGGACAGGTATTGGGCGAGAATATCGATCCCGCCTAGGGACGTGCCGTATTTGAGGGCGCCCCCGGAACCGAGACCGATCAGAAATCCACCGATGACGGAGGCTGCTAGGGCGTGCTCAACGCCCTCTAGTCCCATGTCGATCGTCGGCATCCAGGCGAAGATCGCGGTCTGGATGAGGACGGAAACGACGCTATAGACCGTGAAACGGTGCGATACGCCGAACCAGCCGACGATAAGGATCGGGACATTGATCAGGAGAACGAAGAGCGCGATGAAGTCCGTACCCAGATCATTACCGGAGAGGATATAGAGCGCGTCCCTGATCAACTGGGCGATCCCTGTAATCCCTCCGGTATAGAGCGGAACTTCGGACGCCTCGAGAAACCAGAGTACACCGACCGTAAAAACAAAGGTAGAAAGAAGCAGGGCGACGATCCGTTTGGTTTCGGGTATGACGTGTTCCTTGAAGTATTCGGATCTCGTATCGAGTATTCGTTTCATGGTGTATCGATGACCTTTC
>JBKHFR010000040.1:0-10896 GCA_046540115.1 Acholeplasmataceae bacterium
AGGCGGACCGCCTTACTCTGAACGAACGTGCGCGCTTCCCGTTTCGATGACGCCAGGCCGGTCGAAACGAGAGCGTCGACGACGGATATGGGATGCTTAGAAGCGATGCGGTCGAGCGTTTTCGCCAGCATCGCGAATGCCTGTTCTTCCAAGTGGTCGAACGTGCCCGTAAAAAGCGCGTCGGTGACGCTCTCTGCATCGGCGAGCGCTCGTTTTCCGTGCACGAACGAGACGACCTCGGAAGCGAGCCGCTTCTGTGCCAGGCGCTTTTCTGGCGCGAGCCTGCTCTCCGTTAGAACGGCTTCGATCTCGTCCTTGGACAGGAGGGTGAGCGTCTTTAGATACATCTCAACGTCCGCGTCAGCGGCGTTAAGGAAATACTGATAGATCTCATAGGGGCTCGTCAGTTCGGCATCGAGCCAGAGCGCTCCTTTCTCCGACTTGCCGAACTTCGTACCATCCGCTTTTAACAACAGCGGAGAACTGAGCCCGATGGCTCCGTGGGAATCCCCGTGGACCTTACGGATGAGTTCGAGACCGGCGGTGATGTTTCCCCACTGGTCCGAGCCGCCGAACTGGAGCTTACAGTTCTCGTTCTCGTAGAGATGAAGGAAATCGATCGCCTGGATGAGCATGTAGGAGAACTCGGTATAGGAGATCCCGGTTTCGAGCCGTTTGGCGATCGTTTCCTTAGCGAGCATGTAGTTGATGCTAAAGAGCTTGCCATAGTCGCGTAGAAACGTGATCATATCGATATCACGGATCCAGGAATAGTTGTTCACGTAGCTGGCGTCATCCGTCAGCAACCCCCGGAGCTGCGCCTCGATCCTGCCGGCGTTTTCGAGCGATTCACTGAGCGTCAGTAGCTTCCGCTCGCTCGTCTGCTTCGGGTCGCCGATCAGTCCGGTAGCGCCACCGATCAGAGCGATCGCCCGGTGCCCGTGCTCCTGGAGAAGGCGCATGCGCACGACCTGGACGAGGTGTCCGACGGTAAGCGATGCCCCGGTCGGGTCGAACCCACAGTAAAACGACGTCCTTTCCTCGTTCAAAAGGCGCTTCGCCCCCGTTTCATCGCTGATATCCTTGATCATGTCACGCCAGATCAGTTCTTCATAGAGCGTCATGTGTCTTCCTCCTTGGTCCTAAAAAAATCGTCCTTAAAAGGATAAGGACGAAGTGAACTCCGCGGTACCACCTTACTTCCGGATCGGCTCCGGCACTCTTCATTTCTAACCTCGGCAAGCGTATTTCGTGACCCGTTTTCGTTCCGTGTCACACCCTCACGGAATCTCTTGATTCGGTTTACGGATCACTACTTATTCCTGCGTCGCGGGTCGATTCAGTTGGTCGACTGTCTCTTGACGATATAGTGCGGTAGAACGATGCGGATGTTGTCGACGTCATCCTGATTCATCAGTTTGGTTAAAAGCCGCATCGAAACGGCACCGATATCATACACCGGAATATCGATCGATGTCAAGTTCGGTCGGGAAAGAAGCGCGTATTTCGTATTCTGGAAACCGGCAACGGCGAGATCACTCGGAACGCTGCGCCCGTTGTCCCGGGCGATGTTCATGAATGAAACGGCGATCGAATCGCGTACACCGATGGCGGCGTCGACCTTCTTGTCCTTGAAAAAGGTCGAAAAGTGCTGCCGGTTGATGTGCGTATCCCCGCTCGTGCGAAAGATCTTCGGTTCGAGGTCGGCCTCGGCCATCGCCTTCAGATAGCCCGCTTCCTTCTTGTCATTGACGGAGTAGCGACGAGCGGTGCTGAGCAAGTAGACGTTCCTACGGTTGTCATCGAGTAGGATCTTCGTGATCTCGTAGCCGGCCTTCTCGTAGTCGATCGAGACCATCGGTACGTCCGGGTCATCGGATGCGACGTTGGCGAAAACGAAGGGAATGCCGTTTTCGGCGAACATCTTCTTGACGTCGGCGACGCGCTTTTCATCGAGCTCGTCGTTAAGATAGAGAACCCCGTCGACCTGTTCGGCGACGATGTTTTTTAGCGAATCCAGGACGTCCATATCCTCGCGTATCGCGAAGAGCTTGATCGAATAGTGATAGTTCTGGGCGATATCGCTGATACCACCGAGCATTTCGGCAACCGAAGCGCGCGTGACATCGGAAATGACGACACCGACCGTCGTCGTCTTTCGACTCGCGAGACCACGAGCGATGACGTTCGGTCGATAACCCAGTTCCTTGATCACTTTCAGTACGCGTTGTCTCGTTTCTTCCTTGACCTTTTCTGGATTGTTGAGAACGCGTGAAACGGTTGCGAGTGAGACGCCGGCTGCACCGGCAACATCATAGATCGTTGCGTTGTTCATTGTTTCACCTCTATCCATCGATTTCACCGTCATTATATCACAAGGTGTAAAGGCTTTCAAGTAACAGATGAAAATCTTTTCATTACCTTACAAAAAAATGGGGAGGCCTTCGCCTCCCCGTTCTCCTACCGTTTTTCCTTGATGCGCGCTGCCTTCGAGGATAGTGAACGTATATAGTTCAGCTTCGCTCGTCTGACCCGACCGCGCCGTGCGACTTCGATCCGTTCGATCGATGGTGCATGGACAGGGAACGTACGCTCAACGCCGATCCCGTAGGATACCTTACGGACCGTAAACGTCTCGGATATTCCACCGCCCTGGCGTTTGATGCAGAGGCCTTCGAATAGCTGGATGCGTTCACGAGCGCCTTCCTTGATCTTGACGTATACCCGGAGGTTATCGCCAGGACTGAAGTCAGGTACATCCCTGAGATAGGGTTCCGTTACGGATCGGATCAGATCCTGCCCTTTTAGTTTAGACATGTTCGACTCACTCTCTTTCTTCCAGTGTTCATGTCGCTAAGGACAGCGGACCACTGTGCATTTGTTACGGCTTAATCATTATAACAAAGTTGGCGGGCACTTGCAAGGTTTTTATCCGTGATCCTCGGGTATGGAAGCGTGATCGGCGAAGTAGTCCGAGAAAAACATCCGCTCGTAGTAATCGATCGTATCGGCGATCTCCTGCTTAACCCTGCGATAGTGCTCGGGGTCATCGTTTCCGGAAATGACCTCGTTCGCCCGAACGACCATCTCGAGGCTGATCCAGCTAGAGTGCGTTAGGATGATCGGTCGATCGGATCGCTCTTCGAGAAAGAGGCTTTCACCGTGATAGAAGTCCTGATAGTACCGGATTCCGAGCAGATCGAAGATCGTCGGCGTAACGTCGTAGTGCGATGCGAGGGTATCCTTTACCCGTGGTTGGAGCCGGTCGTGATAGACCAGCATCGGGACGCGCTCGATCGCGTAGGGGTCGTCGCTTTCTTCGGTATACTTTTTCGTGATCTCCAGGCTCGAATAGTTCTTATGGTCGCTGAACAGGACGACCATCGTCTCATCGATCAGCTCCTGTTCTTCCAGGTGATCGAAAAGCGTTCCGAGTCCTTTATCGAAGTCCATCTGAGCGGCTAAGAGCGTCTTGAACTCCCGCTCATAGTCACGATAGACCGGGTGTTCTTCGATGGCTTCATAGTAGGAACTGAGCTCCTCGCGGTACTTGGTATGCGGCCCGTGCGGAGTGACGGTCAGAACGAAGCTGAAGAAGGGGTCGTCCTGCACCGGCGCGATGCGATCACGCCAGTCCTCGAACATGACCGAATCGAGCGGCCAGTAGTCGCCCTGGTCGAGCTCTTCGTCCTCTAGGGCGAGGAAGCGGTCGAATCCGAGGCTATCGTGCATCGTGTCGCGATTGAAAAAGTTCACGTCATAGTTGTGAAAGGAGTTGGTGGTATAACCGGTCTCGCTCAGTACGTGCGGAAGCGCGTTGCGATAGGTGTTCTCTCCGAACGTGTACATGTGGTTATCGGAAAGCGAGTACATCATCGAGGTGAGAGCCTTCATTTCGGCGTCATAGGTATAGTTGTTCTTAGCGGCCGAATAGAAGCGTTCGAAGACGACGCTCTTCTCCTGAAGCGCAGCGTAATTCGGCGTCAGTTCGGGTACGAAGGCGTATTCCTCGCACGTCTCGCACATGATCATGATCACGTTCTGATCGGCGAGCTCGCCGAAATGTGGGGAAGTCTCGGATAGCGTGTAGCGCGAGTGCTCGTTGATGCTTTCGACGTATTCGCCACTGAAGAACAGTGGCCGGATCCGGCTCGCCGCGAACGTGGCGATATCGAGGTTGTGATAGGTGATATAGCCGAAGCGCTGGACGAACAGGCTCTTATCCGCCGGGGTCTGAAAGGTCATCCGATCGCGGTCTTCGACCAGCCACGGGCTCAGCATGATCAGTAGCGTACAGCAGAGGGCGATGGCGAGCTTTTTACGGCCTTGTCCGAGCACAGTGGTCTCGCTCTGCAGGTAGACCAGCTTCTTGAGGTAATGCAGGAACACCAGGATGGCGGTAACGATCACCATCCACGTCAACAGGCCGTATGGCGTCAAGGGATTGTACTTGATGCCGATCCGCATCGTGTTCTTACCGGATTCGAGCAGCATCGCGAGCGACGTGACGTCCTCCTTGAAATAGTATAGCGTACTATCGGTCAAAAAGAAGGTGAACATCACGGCCATGTAGAGGGCATAGGCGATGTAACGGTATTTATTCCGTTTGATCAGAGCGATCCACGACAAAATGAACACGATATTGATGCCGGCGAGGAGCAGGTGTCGACCGGAAATATCGAAACTGTAGCGGTAGATGAAGATCGCATCGAGGCTGAGCACGATCACTGAGATCACGAAGAATTCCAGTAGGTTGGATCGTCGGATGTAGGAATAGATGCGCTCACGCCAGGTATGATTCGAGCGTCTTTGCATGATCTTTACCCCTTGATTACAGGAAAATAACACTTCTTGAGTATAGATGATTATAACACATCCACGAAAAAAAGAAAACTGCAAGTTCTACTTGCAGCTCTTTTTGACCTCCTCGATCAGCGCGACAATCGCGTCGTCGAAAGCGAAGTCCTTGAGTAGATCCGGCCTTTTTTTAAGCGTCCGTTCGACGCTCTTGCGCTTGCGCCAGGCTTCGATCAACCCGTGGTTACCCGACAGAAGGACATCGGGTACGTCATGGCCGAGATAGGAGGCCGGCTTCGTGTACTGAGGGTGCTTGAGCAAGCCCTGTTGCAGGCTGTCGGTCGTCGCGGATTCCTCGTGAAGAACGCCGGGAACGAGCCGGATGATGGCATCGGCAACCGCCATGGCGGGGATCTCGCCCCCTGTCAGGACGAAATTGCCGATGGATAGCTCGAGATCGACGTAGTCCTCGATGCGAGCGTCAAAGCCCTCGTAGTGGCCGGCGATCAGGATGACGTGCTCGAGGCCGGCTAGTTCGGTCGCCTGTCTCTGGTCGAAGAGACGGCCCTGTGGCGTCAAAAGGATCACGCGTGACTTCTCGCTCTTGAGGTCCATGATGGCGTCATAGAGCGGCTGGAAGGTCAGAACCATGCCGGCACCACCACCGTAGGGCGTATCGTCGACCTTGCGATGCCGGTCCTTGCTATAGTCCCGAAGATCGTGAAGACGGATGGTCACGTAGCCCTTTTCCTGAGCCTTGCGGATCATCGACGTCTCGACGAAAGGCTTGAAAAAATCGGGAAAGATCGTCACGATATCGATCGTCATAGCATCCCCTCGATCGGATAGATGACGATCGAATCATCCGTAATCGGACCGATGAAGGCCTTGACGAAAGGGATGAGAGCCTTCCGGTCGCCATCCTTGACTTCCAGGATGTGTCCCTGGGGTACGGGGATAACCGCGGTCACGTGACCGACGGTACGGCCGTTGTCGATGACCTTCTTGCCGATGAGATCAGCGAAAAGGAACTCGTCCTCCGCCAGCTGCAAGGACGCATCCTCTTTCGTATAGAGATCAAGACCCTTATAGGGCAGGATATCCTCGATCGCATCGAGACCCCGGAATTTAACGATGAGAAGGTCCTTTTGCGGGCGGGCGCGCTCGACCACGAGTTCTTGTTCTCGTCCGTCCATCACGACGAATACGACGGAAGAAGGCGAAAAACGGTCAAAATCACTGAGATTCTTGACCTTCACTTCGCCTTTCAGTCCGTGTGTACTCCGAATTTTTCCGATCCGAATCATGCGTGGTGGACTCCTAAAAGGAATCGATATCGATCTGGACGCGCTTGCCTTCCTTGGAAGCTCCCGCGTAGACGATCGTCCGCATGGCGTTCGCGAGGCGTCCGCCCTTGCCGATGACGCGACCGAGATCCTCCTCGTTGACCAGGAGTTGAATCGTCATGACATCCTGCTCATCTGATATGATTTTGACGAGAACGTCGTCCGGGTTAACGACCAATGGCACGATCATGTTTCTAATGAGCTTTTCGAAATCAACTGCCATATTCCGTTCCCCCTTCTACTTATTTAGAACGCTGTACTTTTTGAATAGGCTCTTGACTGTTTCGGTCGGTTTCGCACCGTTAGCAAGCCACTTTTCAACTTTTTCCGCGTCGACTTTCACGCTCTCGACCAGGGGGTCGTACGTGCCGAGTATTTCTAGGAACTTGCCGTCACGGGCCCGCCTTGAATCGCTCGCGACGACGCGATAGAAGGGTCGCTTGTTCGAACCGTAACGCTGTAAGCGTAGTCTTACTGCCATCTGTCTCACTCTCTTTCCGTAATCTTAGGTCAATCCCATTATACAGGATTTTTCCTTTCCGTCAAGCCTTTTATCTTAACAGTTAAAAATTGAGGTTCTCGTCGTACAACCGCGAAGGTCCGATGTACTTAAAACCCTTCGTGTTCTTCAGCTGTTTCTTGAGAGCCTGTTCCTGGTCAGCGTCGCCGTAAAGGATGGCGTAGTTCTGCTTTTTCGATACGTACTGCACGTCGACCGGAAGCGACTTGATCCGTTTGATGACATGCTTTCCTCTGAAGAAAACGACATAGGCCATGCGCTTAGCGTACATTGCACGTCCCTCCTTTTCGCTTTTTCCACGGATCCCGTGACGTTCTGATTTCCGGTGAGATGCTCGCGGCGATCCGCTCGAGAAATGCCTCGAGCTCGTCGTTGATCTGTCGTTCGAGTTCGAAGTAGCGCTTGACCTCATGTATCCGGTAGAGCGCCTGTTTCGTTTCGCTCAGCGTCCGGGCGACGACCCTATAGTCGGGGTGATAGGATCCGCCTTCGCTTTCGACGCGTTCGTAAGCCTCGCGAGCGCTCTTGAAGGCTTCGATTTCGCTTTTATGCTCGGTCCTGATCCGCTCATTGAGCCTATTGAGTTCAGCTAGGCGCGGGTCGGCTGCGATCTCGTCGATCGCCCGATACGCCTGCATGATGATATCCGTCATGTAATACGTCCTTTCTATTCCTTTCGGTCCTCTAAAATGCCCGTTCTTGTGGTATAATATCAGGTGAGGTGAATTACCGATGATCCTAATGAAACACATCATTCGCGAGGGACACAGGACGCTCGAAACCGTAGCTCGCGACGTCGAAATCCCGCTGTCGAAAGCGGATAAGAAGACGCTTACCGACCTCATGGACTACGTCAGGAACTCCCAGGATGAACGCCTGGCCGAAACCTACGGACTGCGTCCCGGTGTCGGTCTTGCTGCCCCGCAGATCAACGTTTCGAAACGGATGTTCGCCGTCCATGCGCATGACCTCGATGGAACGCTCTACTCCCACATGCTCGTCAACCCGATCCTCAAAGAGAAAAGCAAGAACATCATCTATCTCCCCGGCGGTGAGGGTTGCCTGAGCGTTGACCGCGAAACCGAGGGGATTACGCCCCGCTACGAGTCGGTCGTTTTCGAGGCCCTATCCTACGATCGGGAAAGCGATCAGCTCATCCCGGTCGAACTCCACCTTTCGGGCTATATCGGCATCGTCTTCCAGCACGAATTCGACCACCTGAACGGGATCCTGTTCACGATGAAACTCTTTCCTGCCCTACCGAATGCGAAACCCGCCTTCGTCTATGAAAAGGAAGCGGTGGACTCTATCTGAAGACCCGTTTGATGACTTCGATCTGGTTTTCGATGACGTCATCATAGGTGACGTCACGGTCCTCTTGATCGGGAAAGAGCCGGTATGCGAGATCGCTTTTCGCGTGCTCTTTCCTTTTTTTGTTTCTGGAAAAGATCCGCTGAAAAAAGCTCGGTTTCTCCGTTTCTTCGACGAAGACGTCGTCGAAAAAGGCGTGATCTACGAGTAGAAAGCCGCGATAGTCGTCCCGAAGAAGCTTTTTGAAGATGGTTACGATCCCTGTCTTTCCGTAGCCAAGGAGCCGTGGCGATCCGCTCGCATCGGCATCGATCGCCCGGACGGCAGCGATCCGGCTTTTGAGCAGTCGGTAGGCCGTCGTCTCGGATTCCTTATTCATCATCACGTAGACCGGGTCGAACAGCACGGTCAGCTCGTTTTTCTTGAGCTTCTTGATCAGGTAGGCATAGACGCTGAGGCGCTGATTGTCGTAGGGCTCGAGGATGACCGTCCTTCTATTCTTCTGGGCGAGCCTGATGAAGGGGATCAAGCGTTCCTTGATCAGCTCGAACTCCTTGACGGCATCCGTTACGATCGGAAGCTTGAGATAGAGATGGGTCGCCTTGAGGTAGACCGCCACTCGCAGCGCGCGCTCGAACTGATCGAGGGCTTTGGCGTGATTCTCTTCGTCGTGTAGGTCGTAGGCCGGGATGAGCGGATCGATGATCGCGCCCTTGAGCTTCGACTGTCGGACGGACTGCGCGAGCGCTTTGATCCTTTCATCGGTCAGTTCGGATAGTGCCTCGCCTTCGTGCAGCCGTAAGGACAGGTGGGCCAGCCGATGCTTTTTGGTTCGTTCGATCTGCGTTTCGAGCGAATGACCCTGATCGTGGTCGAAAAAACCGGTAATGACTGGTTTCATAGGACCCTCCATTGGTGCATGATGATGCCTCCCGCCACGCTGACGTTGAGGCTTTCTACGCGCTTCGTTTCGATCCGGATGGCGCTATCGGCGATACGCCGGATCCGCTCGCTGACGCCCCGTCCTTCGTTTCCCATGATGAGGACTAGGGGGCGGTTGCGATCCGGCTGATCGCCACCGTGGGCATCGGCATAGACGATCTGGTAGCCATCACGTCTGAACAGCACCAGGCGCTCTTCGAGCGGTCCGCGCTCGACGTAGAGGTCGAAAAGGGCACCCTGTGAGGCCCGGATCACCTTTTCGTTATAGAGGTCGGCCGTTTTCGGGCTCAGGATGACGTGCAGGAACCCGAAGGCCGACGCGCTTCTTAGGAGCGCACCGACGTTATCCGGATCCTGAACGCCATCAAGAGCGAGAATTCGAGTGGTTTGTTTGGGCGTCTGTACCTTCCGACAGACCGCCATGACCGCAGGCGTCGTCTCCGTCTGCTTGAGCGCTTCCATGAGTTCTAAGGCGATCCTAGTCCCCGGTCGGTGCTCGTCGGTCGTGATCCGTTCGACTAAAGCACCGTGCTTCTCGGCAGCAGCCACGAGGTGCTCGCCGTATACCAGGAACTCGTCGTAGGCATCCCGATGCTTCTTCGTCTTTAGTTTCATCCACTTCTTGAAACTAGGGTTCTGTTTCGACGTGATCATCACCATCACCGCTTCCATTATAGTCCTTCCCGAGCACTTCTTCAACCGCCATACCGGATCCGGCGAAATCGAGTTCGAACGAAGGACCGATAGAAAGCGTTCGGATGTGCTCGAGGCTGTCTTCCAAAAGCGCTTCGTAGTCGAAGAGTCTTTCATAGCGGAGGGCGAAGGTATGCATCGGTTTGGTCGCGGGTTGTTTCGGGACGTAGATGCTGCAGCAGTCCGCGAATGGCCGCGTCGAAATATCGAAAGTCCCGATCATCCGGGCGATCCGTATGATCTCGGTCTTGTCCGTCGTTACGAGCGGCCGGATAATGGGAAACGAGGTGACGACCTCGATCGCTTTGAGGCTCTGTAGCGTCTGGCTCGCGACCTGTCCGATCGATTCGCCGGTGATGATCGTCAGCAACCGGTTCTTTTTGACGAATCTTTCGGCGAGACGATACATCATCCGCCGCATGACCGTGATCGTGTAGGGGCTCGGAACGTAGTCAAGGATGGCGCTATGGATGGCTCGGAAGGGGACGAGATGGAGACGGATCGTCTCCTTCGGAGCATAGCGACGGAGCACTCTGGCGTTGTCGACGACCTTCTGGACCGATTCGATCGGCGTCATCGGCGTCGATTCGAAGTGAAAGAGCTCGACTTCGATGCCCTGTTTCATCGCGAGAAAGGCGGAAACCGGAGAATCGATACCCGAGGACATCATGACGAGTCCTTTTCCGAGGGTGCCGACGGGATAGCCCCCGAGTCCAGGGATCGTCTTTAGGTAGAGGTAGGCGCGTTCTTTCCGGATCTCGATGTGCAGGACTTCTTCGGGGTCGCGCACGTCGACGACGACGCGCCTTTTGGCGCCTGCTAAAATCGGACCGGCGAGCTTTTGCGTGATCTCCTGGCTGTTCAAAGGAAGCGACTTGTCCGCGCGCTTGGTCTCGATCTTGAAGCGCACGCCGTCTTCCTCGATCTCGCGATCGATGATCCGCCGAGCGAGATCGATGATCCGTTCGAAATCCGGTTCCGTCACGTAGACGATGCTGTAGGACATGAGCCCAGGAATGCGGGAAAGGCGCTCTAAAACCGCGCGCTCATCCTTATCCCGATAGCCGATGAACATGCGGTCGTGCTGTGCTTCGACCTCGACGTCGAGGTCGCTTACCTTTTCGCGAACGTGGTCCTTGATGCGCCTTAAAAACGAACCGATGTTCCGCCCTTTGAGCATCAAGTCGCCGAAACGCAAGAGAATCTGTTTCGTCATCATATCACCACGAGTATTATATCATGTATGCTATAATATGAACGGTGATAAGTCATGAAAACGAACGATTT
>JBKHFR010000041.1:0-10677 GCA_046540115.1 Acholeplasmataceae bacterium
CATCGAACGGCGTGATCCACGTCATCGACTCCGTCCTCCTGCCGCCCGAAGAGGATGAAAACAGCTAAAACTACCTTTGAAACCCTCCTATCTCAGGGGGGTTTCTTTATCGTTTAGCACCGGTTTCGGGAATGAACATCCATACGTGTTATAATGGGTGTGTCGAAAACGGATTCGCCTAGAAAGGACGCTATGGATTATAGACAACGCAACCGATCATCCCTTGATAAAAGCGAACTCTTGGCCGTACTGAGAATCGGATTTACTACATCCTTTTCCGGCGGGTTTCTCATCGCTTCATTTACGCTCGTTACGACATACCAATTCGATTTCCAGTTCTACTGGATCTTCTTCATTTTGTTGGCGCGGTATCTGGCGAGTCGAATTCAGGACAGCTATGAGGAGAAGCATGATCTCTATCCGATTCTTTCCGTTTTTTTCTGGTTGTTGGCGTTCTATCTGATGTTCTCAACGTATTATCTCGGAATACTATACGCATCCGATCTGTTCGTTAGCGAAAATATCCGTTTCGCCCTGGATCCAGTCCGACATTTTCGCTTCCTATGGCCGCTTCAAAGCGGATACTTTAGCGTTAACAACCTTTTGGAAGTCCTGCTCTTCGTTTTAAACGTCGTATTGGCCTATCGTTTCGCCAAGTAAGCGTTTTAGCAGGATTATGCTTTTAATGGAGTATAAAATTGTGTATAATGGTTATGGTCCTAAGACGAACGATCATAAGAAAAAACTAAAGGAGAGAAAGATATGCCATTCATTACTGAAATCTATGCGCGCGAAGTCCTTGACTCACGGGGAAACCCGACGGTTGAAGTCGAAGTTTCGACCGAATCCGGTTCTCTAGGCCGCGCGATCGTACCGTCCGGTGCTTCGACCGGAGAACACGAAGCCGTTGAACTCAGGGATAAGGATGAGAACCGTTATCTCGGTAAAGGCGTGCTCAAAGCCGTCAAAAATGTCAATGAAGTGATCGCTCCAGAGCTGATCGGTTTTGACGTTACTAATCAGGTCGGCATCGATGAAACGATGATCGAGCTCGATGGAACGCCGAATAAAGGCAAACTCGGTGCGAATGCGATCCTCGGCGTATCGATGGCCGTCGCTAGAGCTGCCGCCGATTTACTCGGTGTTCCCCTCTATAACTATCTCGGTGGGTTCGGTGCGAGACAGTTGCCCGTACCGATGATGAACATCATCAACGGCGGATCACACGCCGATAACAACGTCGATTTCCAGGAATTCATGATCATGCCGACCGGCGCCAAGACCTTTCAGGAAGGGCTGCGCATGGGCGCCGAAGTCTTCCACAACCTAAAAAAGGTACTCAAGGCCAAGGGATACAATACGAGCGTCGGTGATGAAGGCGGATTCGCTCCGAATCTATCCTCGAACGAGGAAGCGCTCCGAGTCATCATCGAAGCGATCGAAAAGGCCGGATACGTACCGGGTAAGAACATCCATCTCGCGATGGACGTCGCCTCCTCCGAGTTCTACAACAAGGAAACGAAGAAGTACGTCCTCGCCGGTGAAGGGAACAAGGAACTCTCGAATAGGGAGCTCAGTGACTTCTATGCCGAGCTCGTCGAAAAGTATCCGATCATCTCGCTCGAGGACGGCCTCGATGAAAACGATTGGGATGGCTGGAAGTACCTAACCGAAAAGCTCGGTACCAGGATTCAGCTCGTCGGTGATGACCTTTTCGTAACCAATACCGAGCGTCTCGGTAAGGGCATCGAAGAAGGCATCGCGAACTCGATCCTGATCAAGGTCAACCAGATCGGTACGCTAACGGAAACCTTCGATGCGATCGAAATGGCCAAGCGCGCCGGATATACCGCCGTCATTTCCCACCGGAGCGGTGAAACAGAGGATACGACGATCGCCGATATCGCTGTTGCGGCTAACGCCGGCCAGATCAAGACGGGAAGCGCTTCGCGGACCGATCGGATCGCTAAATACAACCAGTTGTTGCGGATCGAGGACCAGCTCGGATCGAGCGCCCAATTCCTCGGAAAGAATACCTTCTACAACTTGAAGTAAGTGCCATCATCAGATCCAGGGCTAGTGACGCGCGCGTGACTAGCCTTTTGTTTTCGTGTGAAACGTCCCGCCTTATGTGATATGATATGTATGAGAAACGTATTAGGAAAGGATTCTATGAATAGCCCCTATATCAAATTCTACACAGAAAAAACACAACGCCTCCATCGTGACGAACTCCGGTCCTATGACCTCGAAAGTGCTTCCTATCTCGTCTACGATGAACCCTATTACCATCTTCAAGCGGACGTGCTGATCGGACGTCTCGACCATAAGCGCTCCTTCGGCTTTCTAAGGCAGGAGGAAGATGACGTCTACATCGAGGGCGATGACCTCGGTGATGCGATGCACGATGATATCGTGCTCGTCAGGGACGGCTCACAGCCCCGGGTCATTCGGATCGTTGAACGCGCGCTCAGAGTCGTCATCGCGACGGTTAAGAGCGGTAAGAAAGGACTATATCTTCAGCCGGACACGTACGTGGATCGGCCGGTCGAGATCGAGTCATTCGAGCGGCTCGCTGAAGGGCATGTCGTCCATTTGGACGTCCTCGACATCGCGGCGTCACGGATACGGGTTCGACTGAAGGAAATCATCGGTCACGTGAACGATCCCGATATTGAGACGCTCAAGATCGTCAGTAGTTACGACTGGCCCAAGCGATTCACTGAAGACGTGCTTTCGGAACTCGAAGCGATCGACACCGAACAAAGAAGCGCGAGACTCGACCTAAGGGACGAGCTGACCGTTACGATCGATGGCGCGGACGCCAAGGACTTAGACGACGCGATCAGTCTAAAGATCGAGAACGGGAACTACCACCTCGGTGTCCATATCGCCGATGTCAGCTACTACGTTCGTCCCGATACACGGCTCGATCAGGCGGCCTATGAAAGGGCGACGAGCGTCTATCTCGCCGATCGGGTCATTCCGATGCTGCCGCACTACCTTTCGAATAACCTCTGTTCGCTCAATCCGCATGAGATGAAAGCTACGCTTTCCTGCCGGATGGTGATCGATTCGACGGGTAGGGTGATATCGCATGCGATCGATCGGACGCTCATAAAAAGCGATTTACGCCTGAACTATGGGGAAGTCAACGAATTTCTCACGAGCGGAAAGACGCTCGGGCATGAAGGCGTCGAAGGAATGCTTGTGCGCATGAATGAGCTTTCGAACATCCTGAAGCGAGTCCGGCGCAAGCGCGGTGAAATCGAATTCGAGAGCAGCGAACTCGGCTTTGTCGTCGATGATGAAGGCCGAGTGAAGGATGTCTATGAACGGACGACCGGCGAGGCGGAAGAACTGATCGAGTCGTTCATGCTGATCGCCAACGAGACGGTTGCCTCCCACTTGTACCATGCCGATCTTCCCGCTCTTTATCGAATCCACGAGAAACCGGATCTCGACAAGATCAAGCAGGCTCTGTTGACGATCGAAAAACTCGGGTTTACCATACCGAAGAAGCGCTTGGGCGCACCGAAGGAACTGCAGAAACTGACGAGACAGTCCGCTGTAACCCCTTACGGACCGATCGTTCACATGCTGCTGTTGCGAGCTATGCAGAAAGCGAAATACAGCGATCGTCGCGATATCCACTACGGTCTCGGAGCGCGCTACTATACGCACTTTACATCACCGATCCGGCGCTACCCCGACCTGATGGTCCATCGCTTGATCCACCTGTTACTCCTCAATGAATCGACGGACTATAGCAAGGACGTATCCCGCTATCAGCACGTTCTCGGTGCAATCGCTAAACACGCTTCCGACCAGGAACGCAAGGCGATCCAGATGGAACGTGACGTCGCCAAGCTCAAGAGCTGCGAGTACATGAGCGATCGGATCGGTCATCGTTTCATGGCCACTATCACGCAGATGATGACGACCGGGATGTTCGTGCGGCTCGAAAGCGGCATCGAAGGGTTCGTTCCGCTCCGCGATCTCAAGGGCTATTACCGCTACGATGAGGCGCGGCTGGCCTATGTCGCTCACCGCGGGTCTTCCTATCGCTTGGGTGAACGGGTCAAGGTCGAGCTCGCGAGCGTCGATCTGATGACGAGAAAGATGGATTTCATCATCGTTTCTAAGAACAAGGGAAAGAAAAAGAAAAAGAGGACCTAACCTATGAAGATCATCGCACAGAACAAGAAGGCCTACTACGACTATTTCATCGAGGATACCTATGAAACAGGGATCAAACTCGTCGGTAGTGAGATCAAGTCCATCCGTTTAGGCAAGGTCAACCTGAGCGATGCCTTCGTCACCTTCCGGGAAGGGGAAGCCTACGTATCTAACATGCACATCGCGAAGTATCCCTTCAGCAATCTCTTCAATCACGATGAAAAAAGGACACGGAAGCTGCTCCTGCATAAAAAGGAGATCGTGAAGCTATTCAGCCGGACACGCGAGCAGGGCTACACGATCATTCCTTTAAAGGTCTACCTCAATGATGGGCTTGCCAAGATCGAGATCGGCTTGGCCAAGGGTAAAAAGACCTATGACAAGCGACAGGCTCTGAAAGAGAAGGACCAGAAACAGCGGATGAAAAAGATCTTAAAACACAGGTGATGGCATGGGAACTAAAATCGGTTTGGCACTCGGCGGTGGTGGCGCACGCGGAAGCTATCAGATCGGAATCCTAAGGGCGCTCGAGGAAAGCGACTTGCTCAAGGCGATCCATCACGTGTCGGGAACATCGATCGGAGCGATCAATACGCTGATGGTCATGGCTCGACTGAACTATGATCGGATGATCGACATCTGGAAAAAGATCGACAATGCTGACATTTACGGTGATGGTGTCGATCGCTTCAAGAAGGACCGTCTCGGTCTTTTCAGCGTGCAGGATCTCTATGAATCACTCATGAAGGAGATCACGCTGAGCGAGATCAGGAACAGTAAGGTAAAGGGTTATGCCACCGCGGCGAAAATCCGAAAGGAAACTCTGATCGAGCAGATCATGTTCAACCGCATGAAGAAAAAGGTCTTCGACCTGAACAACTATAAGAACCCGTTCAAAGCCGTGCTCGCGAGTGCTTCGGTTCCCGTGCTTTTCGGTTCGACGAAACTCGAGGACGGTTCCTATGTCGACGGAGGCGTACTCGAGAGCTGCCCGGTCGAACCACTGATCGAGAATGACTGCGATGTCGTTCTCGCCGTACCGATCGACTTCCGTCCTCGTCACACGCACTTCCGCATGAAGACGAAGCTGATCGTCGACTTCTATACCCACTATCTCTTCCGCACGATTCCCTATGATATCCTCGATTTCAAACCGACCATTGTCGAAGAAAACGCGGAATACGGCTATCACATGGGTAATCTCATGCTCGATAAGCTCAGGAAAAAGGGATATCTCGACGGCAAGAAATGGAAGGTACCGAAAGAGAATACGCATATCGATATCACGAAGGAAGAAGAAAAAGAACTCAGAAAGCGTCTCGATCAGGAGGAGTGATGGACCTAGAAATCGTTAGAGCACTGCAATCCTTACAGAACCCTGCCCTTGACTGGTTCTTTTATGGTGTGACCTCGGTCGGTGATCAGTATGCCATGATCTTTTTGACCGCCATCCTGTACTGGACGGTCGACCGCAAGTTCGCCTTTCGTTTCGTCGTTCTCTATCTCGTCAGCGCCGGTCTCAACGTCCTTTTAAAAAGTATCTTCGTTCGGCCACGGCCCTATCTCGAAGAAGGCGTTATCATTCCCGGTCCCGAAGGGACGCTCACGGAAGGATACTCATTTCCGAGCGGTCATAGCCAGGCGGCAGGCGTCCTCGGTTGGACCGGCATGCAAGGGCATGCGCGGACCGGTCGAGCGGCGTTCCGGTATGCGAGCATAGCCGTGCTGATCCTCGTCCCGCTCTCACGGGTCTATCTCGGTCAGCACTACTTGACCGACGTCATCGTCGGTGCTATACTAGGGTATGGCATAGCCTATTTCGGCTATCGGGTACTGGTACGCATCGATGGAAACGAGCACCTATTAGCGCTCACAATCGTTCCCTTTCTTCTGATCGGCGTATTCCTAACCGATTCAGAAGTAGCCACCATCCTTAGCGGCGGCATGGGGTTTTTTGGTGGGTATGCGCTCGACCGTCTCCTGCTCGATCACGATATGGGCGGATCGCTTTTGAGACAACTCGCTAAAGCGATCATCGGTTTTACCGGTGTCATCGTACTGTTTACGCTCTTTCGGGAACTGACCGCTGGGCATACGGTCCTCGCGGTCATTCGCTATTTCCTGATCGGAATCTGGGCATCGTTCGGTGCCCCGGTGGTGTTCGCCTATGCTTTCAGAAACCATAAAAAGACCATTTACTGAACTGTCCAAAGAGGAGCTATACCGGATTCTCGATCTGCGTAGCCGGGTTTTTGTGATGGAACAGAAGATCCTTTACGTCGATACCGACTACATGGACCAAAAAAGCGTCCATTACTTCATTATGGATGGCGAGCGGATGGTTTCCTATTTGCGGCTGATCCCTCCGAAGGTCAAGTACTCGGAGCACGCCTTGAGCCGCGTCGCTACCCTCAAGGATTACCGCGGCCAAGGACTAGCCCGACGCCTGATCGAGGATGTCATGGCGGACATCAAGGGACAGCCGATCCGCATCTCCGGACAGGCATACCTGCGAGAATACTATGAGCGACTCGGTTTTCGCGTCGTTCGCGGCCCCTATATCGAAGAGGATATCCCGCACTATGAGATGTTCTATGCCAACGACTAAAGGACGATCTCAGGAGTCGCGGGGATGCCGGAGCGGTTGATCGCTACGCAACTCCTGATCGAGCGATGTTTTGCTTTACAAATGCCTTCCGTTGTGCTACAATGAACCTGCGATGAACAAAAGGAGTAGTAGGATCCCATGGACGAGAGACTTCGTGGTTGGTGGAAACGGAGCATGGGCCCTATGAACGCTATTTGGGAGCAACAGGTAAGTCGGCCGTAACGACATTAGAGGGCTAGCTTTGCTAGAACTAAGGTGGTACCGCGCGACCGAAAATTGCGTCCTTAGATGTTCTGAGGGCGTTTTATCATTTATAAAGGAGACTTAGATCTATGAAATACATGACCGCTGAACAGATCCGAGAGACGTGGCTCGAATTTTTCCGTAGTAAGGGACACCGTATCGAGGAGTCCGTTTCGCTCATTCCTCAGAGCGACCCGACCCTGCTATGGATCAATGCCGGTGTCGCCCCCCTAAAGAAATACTTCGACGGATCGGAGACGCCCCCTAATCCGCGTCTTGCCAACGTGCAGAAGTGTATCCGTACCAATGATATCGAGCACGTCGGTAAAACCGCACGTCACCATACGTTTTTCGAGATGCTCGGAAACTTTTCGATCGGCGACTATTTCAAGCACGACGCCATCCGTTACGCTTTCGAGCTCTTGACCGAGGAAAAGTGGTTCGGGTTCCCGCTCGAAAAGCTCTATTTCACCTACTATCCCGACGACCTTGAAGCCTGCGATGAGTGGATATCGTGTGGCGTCGACCCCGCGCACGTCATTCCCCGATCGGATAACTTCTGGGAGATCGGTCCGGGTCCCTGTGGTCCGGATACGGAGGTCTACTTCGATCGCGGTCCGGCATACGATCCCCGCGGCAAGGAGCTGATCGAAGAGGACATCGAGAATGAGCGCTACATCGAGATCTGGAACATCGTGTTCTCACAGTTCAACTCTAAGGCCGACCTCGCCCGCCCCGATTATCCGGAGCTCCCGAGCAAGAACATCGATACCGGGGCCGGACTCGAGCGCTTCGCCTGCGTCTTGCAGGATGCCGAAACGAACTTCGAGACCGACCTCTTCTATCCGATCATCGAGCGGATCGAGGCGATCAGCGGTAAGACCTACGACCACGGCATGGCTTTCAAGGTGATCGCTGACCACATCAAGGCCCTCGTCTTCGCGATCAGCGACGGCGCCATCCTATCCAATGAGGGACGCGGCTACGTCCTTAGAAGGCTGTTGCGTCGGGCGGTCAAATACGGGCTCAAGCTCGGACTCGACGAACCGTTCCTACACGACCTCGTTGACGAGGTCGTCCGGGTCATGGGCGTCTTCTATCGGAATCTCTATCGGACCAAGGACATCGTCAAGCGCATCGTCTTCAAGGAAGAAGAGAAATTCTTTGAAACGATCCGCGAGGGTGAACGCCACCTGCTCGAAGTCATCGAAAAGGAGGGCGACACCATTTCCGGGTCATCCGCTTTCAAGCTCTACGATACCTATGGCTTTCCGATCGAGCTGACGGTCGAGTACGCCGAGGAACAGGGCGTCCGGGTCGACCGGGAAGGGTTCTATACCGAACTCGAAAAACAGAAGGAACGCTCGCGTAGAGCTCGGAAAGTCGAAAGCGACATGAAGAGCCAGAAACAGGCCTATATGTCGTTTAAAGAGCCTTCTCGCTTTATCGGCTACGACAAGCTCGCCACCGAAACGAGCGTCATCAAGGTCTTTCCGGAAGGAATCGTTCTAAAGGAAACGCCCTTCTACGCCACGAGCGGCGGTCAGGTCGCCGATCAGGGGACGATCAACGGCGTAGAGGTCAAGGATGTCTCGAAGCTGCCCAACGGGCAGTTCCTACACCGGGTCGACGCGACCTTCGAAGCGGGCGAGGAGGTGCTCGCGATCGTCGATGCCGAAAAGAGAGCGGAAACGATCAAGAACCACAGCGCCGCCCACCTCTTCCACCAGGCGATCAAGGATGTGCTCGGCACGCACGCCCATCAGCAGGGATCACAGGTCGCACCGAAGGCCTGGCGCTTCGACTTCAATCACTTCGAAACCCTGGACGACCGGACCGTCCTGGCCATCGAAAAGCGGGTCAAGCACTTCATCAAGGAAGAACCGCTAAACGTCGAGATCCGCAACATGCCCCTAGAGGAGGCCAAGGCTTACGGCGCACAGGCGCTTTTCGGGGAGAAGTACGGCGATATCGTGCGCGTCGTCGACATGGGCTGGAGTAAGGAGCTCTGTGGCGGTACGCACGTATCCAATACGCGGGAAATCATCGATTTCGCGATCACATCCTATGAATCGATCGGTTCCGGGATCTATCGGATGGAAGGCGTGACCGGCCCGAATGTCAGAGAGCAGATGAAGGCCTACCTCGCTCCCTTCCAGAAGGAGGTCGACGCTCTGGTCGAAAAGGCCTTACGCGGTAGAAAAAAGACCGATATCCCTATGCCGCCCGAGGTCAAGGGAAGCTATCAGGACATCATCGACTTTAGGGGCTATATCGTCCGGCTCAAGGAGATCGTCAAGGAACAGGAAAAGGCCCTTCTTCGTGAGAAACAGCGCGATGTCCTCAAGGATATCGACCGGCTGATCGAGGATCGGCGCTCGCGCCGCCAGGTCATCGTAACCAGGGAGATCGATCCCAAGGTGCTCAAACAGGTCGTCGATGCGATCTATGATCGGATCGATGCCGAGGTCCTCTTTCTCGCGAACGTCCGCGATGACAGGGCGACCTTCATCTGCAAGAGTTCGCTCGGTAACGCGGCTGAACTCATTAAAAAGGCGGCCGAGCTGACCAATGGTTCCGGGGGAGGACGCGGACACTTCGCGCAGGGCGGCACGCAGGATCTGAGCGATTTCGCTGACGCCATGCAGGAAATCAACGAATACCTATGAAACGATATCTCGGCCTGGATCTCGGCAGTAAAACGCTCGGGGTCGCCATCAGCACATCCGGTATGATCGCCACGGGACTCGCCACCTATCGCTATGACGGTGATGTCGCTAAGGCGCTCGAGCGGATCGTATCGCTCATCGACGCGCACGCGGCCGACGTCGTCGTCCTCGGCTATCCCAAGCACATGAACAATGACGTCGGCGTCCGCGGACAGATCAGCGAAAACCTAGCGGCGGCTATCAGAGGAAAGCGGACGGTCGAAGTCATCCTCTGGGACGAACGGCTTTCGACCAGGAGCGCCCTAAAGGCCATGATCGAGGGCGGGGTTAGACGCCAGCGCCAGAAACAAAAAAAGGATGAGCTCGCAGCCGTCCTGATCCTACAGAACTATCTCGATTACCTGAACCACGAACGAAAAGGAGCATGACATGCTAAAGGAAAACCAGATACTGATCACTACCGAGGACGGCGATGAGTCGATCTGCGACATACTCTTCACGCACGAAGCGAATGAGAAGCAATACGTCGTATTCGAATTCGTCGATACCGGCGAAGTGAGCGCCGCCGTCTATGTCCCGGGTGAAAGCGAGGACGAAGGAAGGTTCGAGGACATCGAAACCGATGCCGAGTGGGAAATGCTCGACCGAGTACTCCAGGCCTTCTATGACGAGCAAGGAGCATGATCCAGCAACTCAAAAGGATCGCCATAAGGGAACGCGTCCCGATTCTTAGCGATGACGGTCTTAGTCTCGTCTTCGCCCTGATCCGGGCATACAGGATCGAAACGGTTCTCGAGATCGGGACTGCCATCGGCTATAGCGCCATTAGCATGGCGTCTTTAGGCGTATCGGTCGATACGATCGAACGGGCCGATGAAATGATCGCCGAAGCGGAAAAGCACATCAAGAACCACGGCATGGACCGCATGGTGCGCCTGATCTACGCGGACGCTTTGACCTATGAGGGACTAAAGGGGA
>JBKHFR010000042.1:0-10540 GCA_046540115.1 Acholeplasmataceae bacterium
CCTTATAGCGGACACCGGTATAGACGTTCTTGCGATTCAGGACGTAGTCGATCAGGTGCTTAAAGCCGTCCTTGACGTCTTCATCGTCAAAGAAGTCCGCCTTGTCCTTACCGTAGAGAGCGGAGAACTGACTTACGCCTCCGAACCATTCCCATTCGTCGATAAAGGGAATGATCAGACGAATGCCGTATTCGTTCGCGAGTTCGAGCGCACGATCGAGCCTTCGGAAGAGTTCCTCGTGATAGGTTTCGGGTCCCATGATGTGGGCGAGTTCATCGTCGCGTTCGCCGGGGCGAATGCCTCCGACCACGGATAGCGTATAGGTGCGGATGACCCGTCCGCCCATCGCCTGAACCGAACGAATCGCATCCTCCTGTTCGAAAGCCTCGACCATGTGCCAGTTGGGGTCCTCGAGAACGTGTAGATTGGGAACGTTGAAAGACGCGAAGCGAAAGGGCTCATCCTTAAGATAGAGCTGGTCTTCCTTTCTATCGACGAAATCGAGTTCCGTTCGCCACTTAGCGGTGACATGCAGGTTCTCAGCGGGCATCGTTTCATTCCGATCATAGGGGGTTTCGCCGATAAACCAGCCGATGAACTCATACCCTTCTCGCGTGGGTTCGGGTAGGGTTGGCAACTGATCGCGGTAATGAAGCGAATCGTGAACCTCGCTTTCTCCGTTGCCAGGATCGAGTAGAATCGCGTATTTGCGGGCGTCGAATCCCGGATAGAGCGTCAGGTCGCTTGCCGGCATCCGTTCTTCATCGAAGCGCTCGGTTCGAGCTTCATCGACGTACCAGCCGTTAAACGTATAGCCGGTTCGCTCGAGCACGGGGAGCTCGCCGATCAGCTCGTCGCATTCCCGAACGACGGGATCGATTCCTTCGTATGCGAAGTCCAGGCGGTAGGTATTCGCATCGAACTCGGCGTATAGGATGAGGTCCTGAGCGGGCATGCGCGTGGCGCTGAAAGGCTCTTCGAACTCTGGATCTAGATACCATCCCAAAAAGTCATAGCCCTCTTTTTCGGTCGTTGGAACCGGTTCGACCGGCTCATCGTAGTCATAGGTCCGGGGTTCTAGTGTCGTTCCTCCGGTAGTCACGAAGGACATACGGTATCGCTCGCGACGGTAGACGGGGTCATAGCGGATGGTCCGTTGGTCGTCGCGGGCGGTTTTCTCCCAATAAAGAAAAGTGTACCCTTCCCTGTTCGGTGCTTCCGGTTCCGTTATTCCTGTCGGATCCTCGCCCGTGAATCGCTCGAGAACTCTTTCTGATGCATCGTAGTAGGTGACTTCATAGGTTTCGATCACATCCTCATCCTGACAGGATGAAAGAAATAGGAGCATAAAAATGATTAAAATATAGAGATGTCTATTCATAGTTTCCTCCTCTGTTAAAAACGATCTTCCGCCGGATAGATAGCGACATACATGGCAAATTATAACGCATATAAATGAAAAAAACAATCGCTAGCGCCGTCTTTTTCTATGACGGCGAAGGGTCGGTGCTCGTTCGATCCGTTGATTCGTTTAGTATTCATACAACTTGAAATAAAAAGCGTTATTTCACAAAAAATTGTCCGGAATCTCGCATTATTAGTGCATAAAACGGCGAAAACTGTGATAAAATGTAGATAATTATCGAATGATGTTCGAACGATTCTCTGGCCTCATCCGATTACAAATACTAAGGAAGTGGTGACTCTATGAACGATTCTTTTGACCCTGCTATCTACGAAGCGACTCGCAAAAGGAATATGTTCGTTGTGGCAGGTTTTCTATTCGTGCTATTGTTGATCTCAGCGTACTTTTTCACCTACTACGTGCTGCTGATCGCGCTCGTCTCCTATGCTTCGGCTTTCGTCGTCGAATACGTCTTCGTGCGCGTCCGGAAACTCAAACTCGACTACGGGCTTTTGGTATCCCCGCTCATCTTTACCATGTTGATGCCTCCGAGCGCTCCGCTCTGGATGGTCGCTGTCGGGTCCGGGTTCGGGATGTTTTTCGGCAAGTGCATCTTCGGTGGGCTCGGCCGAAACATTTTTAATCCGGCGCTCGTCGGCGCACTGTTCGTCACGATCTCGTTTCCGGAACTGATGACGACGCAGTGGCTGATGCCGCTTACCGATCAACTAGCCGGTGCTACGCCGATCGTCAGCCTGCAGAGCGGCGATTTCGCCTATACGCTCAATGACCTCTTGTTCGGTCGTGGGCCAGGCGCACTCGGTGAGACGTTTCGTATCGGCGTGATCGTATTCGGGCTCATGCTCGTGCTTTTCAGGATCGCCGACTGGCGTATTCCGCTCTCCTATCTCGGTAGCGTCCTTCTGATCGCCCTAGTCGGTAACCTGATCGATTCGACTACCTTTCAGGATCCGGTTCTTACTTTATTCGTCGGTGGTCTCATGTTCGCCGCTTTCTTTGTAGCGACCGATCCGGTAACGGCACCGATCAGTTCGAAAGGAAAGGTCATCTACGGCATCGGGCTCGGCATTTTTACGATCATCATCCGTAATTTCGCCGCTTTCCCTGAGGGGATCACGTTCAGCGTCATCATCATGAATGCGCTCGTTCCGCTGATCGATCCCCAGGAACAACCGATACGTCCGAAAGAGGAGGTACCCGCATGAACAGCAAGTATACCCGGATGCTCGTATTCGTATTCATCCTCGGTATTTTCACGGCCGCGGTGCTCGTAGGAATGGACTATCTAACCGCCGACCGTATCCAGGCTAACGAAGAGGTCGAACTCAAATCGGCCGTACTCGACGCCTACCGGATCGAGTATACGCTCAATGACGTCAACGACATCTTCGACAGTTCGGTCGAAATCATCGAGAAGGACGGCCTGATCTTCTATCAGGATCGGGATACCGGAGCTATCAGCTTCGAATTCGAGGGCGGTGGCGTTTGGGGACCGATTACCGGCATGCTGACGCTCGAAGATGATTTCGAGACGATCCAGTCGGTCGCGATCTTCGAACAGGAAGAAACGCCCGGTCTCGGAGGACGGATTACCGAACAGGCCTATCTGGATAGCTTCATCGGCAAGCGCATCTATCCCGAGATCCTGATCCGCAAAGATTCGGCGGAAAACGACGACAACGAGGTCGATACGATTTCCGGTGCGACACGGACATCGGAAGCGTTCGAAACGATACTAAATGACAACTACGGGCGTCATCGCGATGCCTGGGTCGAATAGGAGGACAGCCCATGAAACTGATCCGACTCAAGTATACCAAGTGGTTCAACATATCGAAGGATGGATTGCAGCGGAATAACCCGATCGTCATCGCCGTTCTCGGCATCTGCTCGGCCCTCGCTGTTACCAATCGCGTCGATAACGCGATCGCGATGGGACTCGGTGTCACGTTCGTCATCATGGCGAGCTCGATGACGATATCGCTGATGCGTAACTATATCCCCTCCAAACTGCGGATGGTTACCTATATGGTCGTCATTTCGAGTTTCGTCATCATGGTTCAGATGTTCCTACAGGCCTACTTTCCGCTGATCGCGAAGGCGCTCGGTGCCTATGTCGGCCTGATCATCACGAACTGTATCGTCATGGGGCGGGCCGAAGCGTTCGCCGTAAAGAACCCCGTTCACTACTCCTTAATCGACGGGCTAGCCAGCGGGTTGGGCTACATGTACGTGCTCGTTTCGGTCGCCGTCGTCCGGGAACTCCTCGCTTTCGGAACGATCCTCGATATGCGGATCATGCCCGAATCGTTTACGAACTGGGTCGTCATGGCCATGGCACCCGGCGGTTTCTTCGTTCTAGGCCTGTTCATCTGGTTGTTCCGCGAGCTCTCGCACTACTATGAAACGGAGCAGAGCGTATGAACGGACTAACGGAAAAGGAGGCATACCATGTCTGATCTCATCGAACTGTTTATCAACTCGATCCTCAGCAACAACATCGCCCTGACATTCATTCTCGGTATGTGCCCACTGATCGCGATCTCGACGAACGTCAAGAACGCCAGGGGCATGGGCATCGCCGTGATCTTCGTCGTGACGATCACCGCGATCATCAACTATCCGATCTACCGGTTACTCGAACGGACGGGAACGGAGAACTTGAACCTGCTCGTCTTTATCATCACCATCGCTGCCACCGTCCAGTTCCTAGAGATGTTTTTAGAGAAGTTCATCCCGAAGCTCTACAACGCCTTCGGCATCTTTCTACCGCTGATCACGGTCAACTGCGTCGTGCTCGCGGTTTCGCTTTTCTTCGTCAACCGTAGCTACACGTTCGCGGAAACGGCCGTCTACGCCTTCGGCTCCTCGGTCGGTTGGATGCTCGCGATCGTTTTGCTCGCTGGCATTCGCGTCAGAATGGAACAGAAAAGCAACGTTCCGCGCGGTCTTGCCGGTAGAGGCATCGCCTTCATCATCCTCGGGATACTCGCGCTCGCTTTCATCGGTTTTACCGGTCTGAGCTTTTTAGGTGTGTGAACATGGAACAATTTCTCACGATCTATGCTACGATCAACATCTACGTGCCGATCATTCTCATCGGTGTCCTGGTTACCATTACGCTTTTTCTGATCGTTGTCGATAAGCTCCTCGGTGGTAGTGGCGATCGGACGATCACGATCAACGATGAGATCGAACTGAAGGCATCGGGGGACGATACGGCGCTCAACATCCTCGCGCAGAACAAGATCTTCATCCCTTCCGCCTGCGGCGGTAAGGCGACGTGCGGCTTCTGTAAGTTCCGCCTGATCGAAGGGGGTGGCGACGTCAAGCCGACCGAAGAACCGTTCCTGAGCGAAGAGGAAAAAGCGCGTGGCGTCCGCCTATCGTGCCAGGTCAAAGTCCGGGAAAACCTGAAGGTCGAAGTCCCGAAAGAGCTCCTCAATGCCCAGGAATACGTGACGAAAGTCATCGCGATCGAGGATCTCACCTACGATACGAAGCTCGTCCGTTTCGAGATGATCGAACCCGATGAGATCCATTTCAAACCCGGCCAGTACGCGCAGATCACCGTACCGGGTATCGACGTGATCCGGGCCTACTCGATCGCCTCCAATCCGAAGCACGCGCACTTCGTCGAATGCATCATCCGCATGGTCCCCAAGGGCCAGGCGACGACCTTCGTCCACAAGGCGCTCGAAGTCGGGGATCGGATCAAGCTCACCGGTCCCTACGGCAACTTCTATCTGAAAGAGGATTCGGATAAGGACATGATCTGTATCGCCGGCGGCTCCGGTAAGGCTCCGATCCGCTCGATCCTTTACTACCTGAAGGATCGCGGCATGCCCCGCAAGGTCAAGTACTTCTTCGGTGCGCGCTCGAAGCGCGATCTCTACTATACCGAAGAGTTCGTCGAGCTCGCCAAGGAGTTCCCGAACTTCGAATACATTCCCGCCCTATCGGAACCGCTACCCGAAGATAACTGGCAGGGTGAGGTCGGCCTGATCACGGATGTCGTGGACCGACACAGCGGTGATCTGAGCGAGAGCGAAGGCTATCTCTGCGGCTCACCCGGTATGATCAACGCTTGTATCACCGTTCTAAAAAAGAACCGAATGAAGGAAGAAAACATCTTCTTCGACAAGTTTTCATAGTAAAAAAGCGACCCCGCGGTCGCTTTTTTCTACGTCATATAGAGGATCAAAGGAACGTGCACTTCCTCGCTAGTCATCCCGGCATGATGGGCCTTGAAGGGCGTTTTCTCTTTCAGGGTGAACATGCGGTCCTTCGTCGCGATGGCGACGAAGTCACCGAGCGTCGCTTTAAGCGTACCGTGAGGCTTGCCGGTTCCTAGGATCCTTTCATCGAACAGCCTCGTCCGCGAATAGAGCTCATAGTAGGCGCCGTAGTGCCGGTGGAAATGCCTTTCGAAGTCCTTGAGATGGTCGTGCTTGACGAAGAAGTTCGTCGCCCGTGGTTCTAGGGAGGGTTTCCGTCTTAGATAGGAGAATAGTACCTCATCCTGATCGAGAGCGATCGGCCTGACATCGATCAGACCGTGATCAGCGATAACGATAAGCCGAACGCGCTCGGGCATGACGGCCGTGAAAGCCGCGATCTGGTGGTCGAGATCGCGGATGATCCGCGTGACTTCCGGATGCTTAGTACCGAGTCGGTGCTGGGATAGATCCGGCTCGACCCAGTAGACATAGCTAAAGGTCTTTCCGTGCGTTCTCATGATGTGATCGAGCCGGTCTAAATGCTCGCCGAAGGTTTTCGATCCACCCGGTATAAAGTCAGGGAAAAGCTCGAACGTTTCGACCCGGGGATTCTTGTCTTTGACCCGCTCGAGCAGATTCACGTAGGGTAGCGCTTCCTCGCGATAGTTCCTCGTCGCGCTCTTACCGGTATAGAAATCGGTGTTCAGGAATACCTCGAGGTTGAGATCTTCCAGAGGATCATACTGGATCCAGCCGAGATAGCCGGTTTCGATCGGCGGTTTCGCTGCTAGAACGGCGTGTGTCGCCGCGACGGTCGTCGGGGGAAACACGGACGTAACGGTCCTCAGAAGATGGCGACGTAGGATCGCCTCTTGATCGAGATGCAGTTTCAAGGCGTTCATTCCGAGACCGTCGAGCAACAGGTAGATGACGTGGTCGCTCGGTTCGGCGAGATAGTGATCGAGTTCCGTGATCGTATCCTCTTGTTGATAGCAGCCGTAGTGTTTTAGAATGGATTTCGATACGTTGACGATCGAGTGCTTCTCATCGACGAGGTTTTTCATGTGACAGGACTCCCTTCACGACCATTTTAACACGAAAGGTCAGTCAACGAGCGCTTCACCTTCGAACCGAGCGATCTGCTTGACGTCCTTGTCGCCGCGACCGGAGAGATTGACGACGATAATCCGGTCCGGATCCATCCTTGGGGCCATGCGCATCGCCTGTGCGATCGCGTGCGCGCTCTCGATCGCCGGGATGATCCCCTCGTTGCGACTGAGATAGCGGAAGGCCTCGATCGCTTCCTGATCGGTGATCGCGACGTATTCAGCTCTTCCCGAATCCTTGAGACCGGCGTGCTCGGGTCCGACACCGGGATAGTCGAGTCCGGCCGAGATCGAATAGACCGGTGCGACCTCGTCGTTCTCATCGAGTACGACGAGCGTCTTCATGCCGTGGATGACGCCGTCCTTTCCTTTGACCATCGTAGCGGCATGGTTCGGCGTTTCGACGCCCTTGCCGGCGGCCTCCGCACCGACGAGTCGAACCGATTCGTTTTCGAGAAAGGCGTAGAAGGCTCCGATCGCGTTACTGCCGCCGCCGATACAGGCGATGACGGCGTCCGGCAGTCTTCCTTCGATCGCTTGTAGCTGCTCTTTGATCTCGATCCCGATGACCTTCTGAAAGTCGCGGACCATCATCGGATAGGGATGAGGCCCGACGGCTGACCCGATCAGGTAAAAGGTCGTATCGAGCTCCTGGCTCCACGTTCTTAGTGCACTGTCAACCGCCTCTTTAAGCGTTTTCTGACCTTCTTCAACTGAAACGACTTTCGCCCCGAGAAGGCGCATGCGATAGACGTTAACCGCCTGCTTGACGACGTCGACAGCGCCCATGTGGATCTCGCAGTCCATCCCGAAAAGCGCCGCTGCGGTCGCGGTAGCGACGCCGTGTTGTCCGGCCCCCGTTTCGGCGATCAGCTTGCTTTTTCCCATGCGTTTCGCTAAAAGCGCCTGTCCGAGAACGTTGTTGATCTTGTGCGCACCCGTGTGGTTGAGGTCCTCGCGTTTCAGATAGATCTTCGCTCCGCCGAGGTCTTTCGTCATGCGCTCGGCATAATAGAGCGAGCTCGGCCTATTCGCGTAGGCGCGCAGATAGTGGTTGAACTCACTCAAAAAATCCTTGTCCTCCCGATGCCTGATATAGGCCTCTTCAACTTCCTTGACCGCCTTTAAAATCGGTCCGGGGACGAATTGTCCTCCATACTTGCCGAATTCCATGTTCCTTCCTTTCCGTCTTTAGATGGTTTCGTTTGTGGGTAACAAAAAAGCCCTTCGTCGACATGGGACGAAAAGCTCGTGGTGCCACCCAATTTCAAGAGGCTGAAAAACCTCTCCTTTCAAATACTCCGTCATCTAAGACTTTCATATTTTTGTCCGTTAACGGGGACTACCGGCTAGAGCTACTTAAGGTTCACTCCGCTTCTCATGAGGCCATTCGCTCGACGTTCACTTAGACCCATCTTCCACCGCCATGGGCTCGCTAGCTAAGGACTGATCGAGTTACTCTTCTCAATCATTGAATTTCTATTCCATTATACACGTCTTTCTTTCGTTGTGCAAGGGCGGAGCATTTTTTTTATTCGTTTCTACCGATGGTCGCTCATCTGTGCTATAATGAGAAAAAAACGAGGGGGTTTCTATGGACCACCAGCAGAGCGCTTTAAGCATCAACAAGAAAGCTTTCGTGAGCGTATTGCTCATCCTTTTATCGCTCATGATCGCAGCCGGTCTACTCACGCTATGGATCCCGTCCGGGACCTTTTTGCGTGATGATGCCGGTCTCGTTATCGAGGGCAGCTTTTCATATCTCGACGACCAGAACTACCCGATCTACCGCGTCTTTTTCGCCCCCTTCGAAGTGCTTTTCACCGAGGATGCCGTTCCCGTTCTGATGATCGGCATTTTTCTTCTTATCCTCGGCGGAACCTTCTCCGTAATGGATAAGACCGGAGGAATCCACATCATGATCAAGCGCTTGATCCTCCGCTACCGGACGAACAAGTATACGCTCCTTCGGCTCGTCATCCTGTTCTTTATGGTTTTCGGGGCCTTTTTCGGTATCTTCGAGGAATCGCTCGCGCTCCTACCGATCCTGATCCTCCTATCGCTTTCGCTCGGTTGGGATACGCTCACCGGGCTCGGGATGTGCCTGCTTTCCGCTGGTTTCGGGTTCGCTTCGGCGATCACGAACCCCTTTTCGATCGGGATCGCCGCCAATCTCGCCGATACGCCGATTCTAAGCGGCGCGCCCTACCGTCTTTTCATCTTCGTCCTGATGTATGCCCTCCTGCAGGCATTCCTCGTAGCGCATGCCAGGCGGGTCGAGAAAAATCCCGAGGAATCGTTGACCTACGCGACGGACGCGACCAAGGTCAAGGAGTTCGACCTAAATCGAGCGCTCCCCTTTCCGAACGAAGGGCGCATATTCAGATCCTATGTCATCCTCTTTCTGATCCTGCTTCTCGGCATCGTAGCAACCGGCCTACTCGAACTCGTGACCGACATCTCGATACCGCCGATCCCGATCATGGCCCTTACCTTTTTATTCGGCGGACTGCTCGTCGGACTACGCGTGACCGACGACTGGCGCTTTACCTATCGGACCTTCTTAAAGGGTATGGCCGGTGTCGCACCTGCCTTCGTGCTGATCCTGCTCGCTGTCAGCGTCAAGCACATCATCACCGAGGGGCAGATCATGGATACGATCCTCTATCATCTCTCTACGATGCTTAAGGACCGGTCGATGGTCGAAGGCATCCTCTGGATCTACCTTTTAGTCATCGTCATCCAGTTCTTCGTCGGTTCCGCCTCGGCGAAGGCCTTCCTGATCATGCCGATCATCATCCCCCTCGTGACGCTGATCGGCATCAGTCGGGAACTCGCGATCCTCGCCTTTGTTTTCGGCGACGGGTATACCAACGTCATCTTTCCGACTAACGGCGTCCTTTTGATCGGCCTATCGATGGCTTCGGTCAGCTATCAGAAGTGGTTCAAGTTCACCTGGCGCTTACAGGCGATCGTCCTTGTTATCACGGTCATCCTACTGGTCATCGGCGTCTATATCGGCTACTGAAAGAGCACGAAGAATGACCGAGCCGAGGCGCTATGATATAATCTATGAGGTTGTTAGCCCTGATTACGAAAGGAGCACGGTATGCTAGAAACCTACATGCAGACGTTCCTGAGCCTACTAAAAAAGGAAGATAAGGAGCGCGCGGTACGCTACGCGATCGACCTGCTCGAACAGAAAGAGCTCACCGTCGAACAGCTCTACCTCGAACTGCTCGCACCGACGCTTTCCAACTTCGAGTGTGACGTAGAGGATGAGGAAGTGTGCATCTGGAAGGAGCACATCAGGACGTCGATCATTCGGACGATCCTCGAGATCAGCTACCTCTCGATCATCGAGCGACGCAAGACGATCGAACGGGTCGGAAAGACCATCCTCGTTCTGACGCCCGCTTTCGAGTACCACGAGATCGGGGCGATCATGAATACGCACCTGATGCTGTTACAGGGGTTCGACGCCCGCTACATCGGTGCGAATACGCCGAAGGATGAGATCCTATCGGCCCTACGCGCTTACGAACCCGATTTCATCGCTCTGAGCGTATCGAATACCTATAACATCGTCGTAACGAAGCGGATTACCGAAGAGATCCGCCGCTTCTTTCCCGATGTCGGTATCATCCTCGGCGGTCGCGCTTTTTTTAAGCAGGGCGCCAATGAATCGCTCACCTATGACTACCTCCTCAACTCGCTCGACGACCTGAAAGCTTTCAAAAGGAAGGTGGTAGCATGAAGCTCGCCTTCGCGATCGCCTGGCGCTTCCT
>JBKHFR010000043.1:0-9869 GCA_046540115.1 Acholeplasmataceae bacterium
GAACGCAGCTGAGCTGTCACCGTCGCGTCCGGAGCATCGCTCCGGGCGCTTTTTTATCGCTAGATAACAGTATTCATCCGATTTCGTGTATAATGTCTAGTGAGGGTGATGACATGCTGATCTACGATCTTTCCGTTGACGAACTCGTTTCGTTTCTAGCTGAACACCGTTTCAAGGCCTATCGGGCTAACCAGATCTGGGACTGGCTCTACCGACAGAAGGCCTCGTCTTTCGACGTGATGAAGAACTTACCGGAGGATCTGCGCGACCTGTTGAAGGAAAGTTTCACGCTCGAAGGACTAGAACTCGTTTTCAAGAACGTCAGCTCCGATCGTACCGTCAAGCTACTCTATCGGTTGCCCGACGGTCACCTGATCGAGACGGTGCTCATGCGGCAGCACTACGGCAATAGCGTGTGCGTAACGACGCAAGTCGGCTGCAACATCGGTTGCCGGTTCTGTGCCTCCGGGCAGTTGCGAAAAGTTCGGGACCTAACCGCAGGAGAGATGGTCGCACAGGTCATCATGACGGAAAGGATCATCGCCGAGCGCATCAGTTACGTCGTCGTCATGGGCATCGGCGAGCCCTTCGACAACTATAAGAACCTCACCCGGTTTCTAAGAACACTGAACCACCCGAAAGGCCTCGCTATCGGTGCCCGGCATATCACCGTTTCTACTTCCGGCATCGTCCCGAAGATCAGGGAATACGCCGATTTCGACCTGCAGGTCAACCTCGCTGTCAGCCTGCATGCCCCCAACGATGAGATCCGTTCCGGACTCATGAGGATCAACCGCACCTATCCCGTCGCCGAGCTCATCGATGCCATCAGGTATTATATCGAGGTTACGAACCGGCGCGTTACGATCGAATACATCCTGATCGACGGCGTCAACGACTCCGAAGAGGTCGCACGCGAACTCGTTTCGCTCTTGCACGGGCTAAACGTCTACGTCAATCTCATCCCCTATAACGAGGTCAAGGGAGCGCCCTATCGGCGCTCATCGCAAGAAGCGATGCTCGCATTCTACGACACGCTCATGAAGAATCACATTCAGGTTACGCTCAGAAAGGAACAGGGCCACGATATCGACGCTGCCTGCGGACAGCTTAGAAGCAGGCACCTGTAGGAGGTTTCCTTGAAAGAAGCATTCATCAAACGGATCATATCCAACCAGTACACCATCATCGATGCCGATGGAAAGGAGCGGATCGCGCACGCCCGCGGTAAGCTCCGCTACGTGCGTGTCAGCGACAAGAGCAGCTTCAATCGACGGGAGACGAAGCGTACCAAAAGGGAAACTCGCTTCATCACGATCAGTCCGAAAGTCGGGGATTACGTGACCTACGAGGAGCGGGACGGACAGGTCCTGATCTTCGAGATCAAGCCGCGGAAAAATGAGCTCGACCGACCGGATGTCGCCAACGTCGATGCCGCTCTGCTCGTCTTTTCGGCCGTCAATCCCGACTTCAGCTTCCGTTTACTCGACCGCTTCCTCGTCATTCTAAGCTTAAACCGGATCGAACCGATCATCGTCATATCGAAGATCGACCTCATCGAAACCAAAGAGCTCATAGAGCTCGAGCGTGATCTTTCCTATTACCGTGAACGGCTCGGATATGGGATACACTTCGTCGACAGTAAGCACCGCATCGGAATCGAAGGGCTCGACCCTGTTTTCAAGGATCGGGTCATCGTCGTCGCCGGGCAGACCGGCGTCGGCAAGTCGACGCTCGTCAACGCCCTGATCCCCGGGCTCGACCTAAGGACTCAGGCGATCTCAAAGGCGCTCGGCCGGGGTAAGCATACGACCCGGCACACCGAGCTCTATCCCTATAAAGGCGGCTATGTCGTCGATACGCCGGGCTTCTCGAAGATCGACCTGAGGATCTTCGAAGCTCCGTCGCTCAAGGATGCCTATCCGGACTTTATTTCCTACGCCGACGCCTGCAAGTTCAAGGGCAAATGCCTGCACGTGCACGAACCCGGATGCGCGGTTAAAAAGGCCGTTGAAGAAGGGTTGATCCCGCGAACCAGATACGCTCACTACCTCTCGTTCTACCAGGAGATCGAGGACATGAAAGACAAGTATTAAAGGAGTTGTTAACATGAAGGTTGCCCCATCGGTATTAACCGCTGACTTCGGTCAACTCACGCAGGAACTCAGAACGATCGAAACGGCGGACTACATCCATCTCGATATCATGGACGGACACTTCGTCCCGAACATATCGTTCGGACCGGCGATCGCTCGGACGATCGGGACGAAAACCCCGCTGCCCCTCGACGTCCACCTCATGGTGACCGATCCCGGTCGCTGGATCGACGACTTCGCCTTCGACAACACGCGCTTCATTACCGTGCATATCGAGGCTGAAGGCGTAAAGGAAAGCTTCGAGCGCATCCGCAAAAGGAAGATCGGTGTCGGCCTTTCGGTCAAGCCCAAAACGGATGTTACGAGCATCGTTCCCCTTTTGCCGGAGGTCGACCTCGTCCTCGTCATGACGGTCGAACCGGGGTTCGGCGGTCAGTCCTTCATGCCGGATATGGTCGAAAAGATTCGGAGTCTAAAGCGGATCCGAGAGGAAGAGGACCTCAGTTTTTTGATCGAAGTCGATGGCGGGATCGATGACTCGAACATCGACCTACTAGAGGAAGCCGGCGTCGATATCGTCGTAGCCGGTAGCTACGTATTCAACAGTAAGGATCGCGCCAGCGCGATCGGGAGCCTCAAGTGAGAGCGATCGTCATTACCTATCCGACCCCGAATCGGATCCGTGATGTCGTCGCGATCAAAGCCGATGACTTCGTCATCGTCGTTGACCAGGCTTTCGACTACGCCCGTAAACAACAAATCCCCATCGATCTGGTCGTCGGGGATTTCGATTCGCTAGCGGACGAATCCGTACTGGCGGGCTATGAGGTCTACCGCCTTCCGGTAGAAAAGGATGTTACCGATACGGACTTCGCCGTCGCCCATGCCTACGACCAGGGCTACCAGAAGGTTTTAGTCGTCGGCGGTTTCGGCGGAAAGCGAAGCGAGCACTTCCTGGTTCATACCATGCTCTTCGACCGCTTCCCGGATCTCATCATGATCGATGAGACGAGCCGTATGTTCATGCTCGAATCCGGACGACACCCGATCGAAGGGGACGGTTTCGTTTCGATCTTCGCTTACCCGAAAGCTCGGATCGCCCTAAAGGGATTCAAGTTTCCGCTCGACGACTACGACATGGAGCTCTTCGACCCGCTCGGGATCAGTAACGAAGTATCCCGTTCACCCGCAACGATCGAGATCCGCTCCGGTCGTGTCCTCGTGATCCGGCACATCGAGAAGAGCGGCATAAAAAAATAAAAAGGCGGTTACCTTTTCATTTTTTAGACGCGCTCTAGCTTGTTCTTTTTGAGGGCGCGAGCCGAAACCTTGACTTTTTTCGTCGTTCCGTCTTCCAATCGGATCCTTACGGTTTGCAGATTAGCCTTCCACTTGTGGCGCGTCGCATTCATCGCGTGGCTGCGCCGATTACCGTAAAGGGTTTTCTTGCCTGTTACATAGCATTCAGCCATTTTGTCTCACTCCTTCACTGCCTTATCAATGTATCATAAAAATGTGAAAAAAGCAATGAAAAACGATAAATGATTAAAAATAATCGATAAATAAAATTAAAAAACGCTTACAAGACGAGTTTTTTACGTTTTTCTCCGTGAGTTATGATATAATGTATGTGGCAAAAAAGAGCCGCACTTTGCCTGTTGCATTTCCAAGTGAAAAGTGCTATACTTAAACGGAATTTGTCGAAAAAGAATACCAACAACTCCATATAGAGATCGGTACTACCTAGAACATAGAGGAGGAGCATTATGGCGAATAAAACAGTCAGTGGCACTCTATTCAAAAAGATGGTAACCAACGGAGCAGTTAACCTTAAGAATAACCATAAAGAAATCGATCACTTGAATGTCTTCCCGGTCCCCGATGGGGATACCGGAACGAACATGCAGATGACGATGATGGCCGGTATCAAAGAAGTCAGTAACCTCGATTCGCATTCGATCGTTGACATATCCAAAATCCTATCACGCGGACTACTCATGGGAGCGCGCGGTAACTCAGGCGTCATCCTTTCCCAGTTTTTTCGCGGCGTCTACAGCGAAATCGCCAAGATCACGACTAAAGAAGGCGCAGCGACCGTCGAGGATTTCATCAAGGCGCTCGTCGGAGGATACCGGATGGCCTATCGCGCCGTCATGGATCCCGTCGAAGGGACGATGCTGACGGTCGTACGCGAATCCGCGGAAAAGGTGCTCAGAGAACAGCCCAACATCGACAGCGTCGAAAAGGTTCTAAAGATCTATCTCGAACAGGCTAAGGAAACCCTCATCAAGACACCGGAATTATTGCCGGTGCTCAAGGAGGCGGGCGTCGTCGATAGTGGTGGAGCCGGATTCATCAAGATCATCGAAGGCATGGTCATGGCGCTCGAGGGTCAGATGATCAACGAGTCCGACCTCGGTCTGCCGGCCGTCGACAAGGACTATCAGGGCGCGCATAATCTCGGCGATGTCGATATCAAGTACGGCTACTGTACTGAATTCATCGTCAAGCTGCACAAGCCCGAAAAGTTCAAGGAAGCGAACATGAAGAACCCGCTCAGCCAGATGGGTGACTCGCTCGTCGTCGTGACCGACGACGACCTGCTCAAGGTTCACGTCCATACCAATCAACCGGGCGTAGCGCTTACCCTCGCCCAGAAGTACGGCGACTTACAGACGATCAAGATCGAGAACATGCGCTTGCAGCACAGCACGATCATGGACACCCCCGATCACATCACGGAAGAAGTCAAGCCGACGAAGCAAGCGAATTACAGCATCATCGCCGTCGCCTCCGGAGACGGCATCCACGAAGCGTTCAAGGAACTCGGTGTCGACCTGATCATCGACGGCGGACAGACCATGAACCCGTCGACAGAGGATTTCGTTAAAGCCGTCGAGTCGACGAACTCCAAGAATATCATCATCCTTCCCAACAATAAGAACATCATTCTTTCCGCCGAACAGACGATTGAGCTCGCTTCGGATCGCTCGATCCGTGTCCTTAGGACGAAGAGCATCGCCCAGGGTTACGCGGCGCTCATGGTGTTCGATCCGACCCAGGAAGTCGACGAGAACGTCGAACAGATGATGGACGTCGTCAAGAACATGCGCTCCGGTGAAGTGACGTTCTCGGTCCGGGATACCGAGATCAACGGCGTCAAGATCAAAAAGGATGATTTCATCGGTATCACCGGCGGAGAGATCAAGGTCGCGAATAAGAGCCGGATGGAAACCGTCAAGGCCTTGCTCGACGACATGATGGATCCCGATAGGGAGATCATCACGATCTTCTACGGTATCCAGTCCGATGAGGACGAACTCGAAGCGATCGTCTCCCATGTGAAAAGCATGAATCCGGACATCGAAGTCGAAGTCATCGAAGGCAAGCAGGATGTATATAGCTATATCTTCGCGGTCGAATAAGAGCTCATAGAAGGTGTTCGCACCTTTTATGTGCGGACGTGGTGGAATTGGTAGACACGCATGGTTGAGGGCCATGTGGCAGATTAAAATGCCGTGTGAGTTCAAATCTCATCGTCCGCACCATGTATCAGATCAGGGATCCCGAATCGGGGTCCTTTTCTTTTGGTTCAGCGCGTATGAAATAATACAGGATAATGCCAGCGATCGAATAGCGAGCAGGCCCTCCATCCGTTACTTGACAACTAGAGCCTCGACCGGCTGCAATACCTGACGAGTGAAGCGGACTAAAACCGTTATTTCGGTCGTTTTCTATTGATTTTTCGACCGTTTAGCGATACAATGAAACGTAGGCGGACGTGGTGGAATGGTAGACACGCAGGTCTCAGACGCCTGTGGCAGCTAATGCCGTGTGAGTTCAAATCTCATCGTCCGCACCATTTTTAAAAAATTGACGACGCATAAGGATCAGCACGGGATGCTAATTGTACCCTATAAAACGTGGACTTTTTAAAGTGTCCGTTTTATGGGGTACATTTTATATGTAGACCTAGGCCTTTTTTTATTCGGAGCACGATAAAGGATAAAAGCATGCGATAGCTTTCATTCGTATCCTGACGAGCGAACTTGCTGGCCCTTACGCTCGATCCCGTCAGGATTCTTAGTTGTCGTTGTCAAGCTTAGACGCCAGGATAGGCCTTAGGTAGCTCCGCTATGTGCTTCTAGTTAGACATCAATGAGCCCATGCGTCCTTGTACGCTCCCATACCGATGCCAATGCGCATGCATGCTGGCTCACGTCTATGAAGATCGAGTTATTCAATATATATAAGTATTGACATATGAGATGATACAGTGTATTATTATAGATGAATTAAGTATATACATAAAAACAGGAGATCGATTATGAGAAAAGCATGCCTATTCGTACTGTTCATCACGGCTATTCTTACGCTTGCCGCATGCGACACGACGTACGACTATGTCGAAGGAAAAGTGAACGTCGTCGCTACGACGACGATGCTCGGAGACCTATCGGAACGGATCGGTGGAGAACACGTATCGGTTACGACGCTAATGGATGTCGGCGTCGACCCCCACCTCTATTCGCCCAAAGCCAGCGATACCAATGCTCTGGACAAAAGCGACTTCATCGTTTTCAACGGGCTTAATTTCGAGGGGAAAATGGTCGACATACTGGAAACACTGAGCCAGGAAAAGCCCTACCTGAATGCCGGTGAAGCGCTGGTTGCTGGCGGGGGAACGGTCCTTTACGACGAACAGGACAGTGCCGATCCGCACATCTGGTTCAACGTCGAGAACTGGATCATCGTTGCCGAGGGTCTAACGGCGAAACTCATGGATCATGATCCCGCTAACGCTGACTACTATGCGGATCGCGGCGATGACTACGTAAAGGCGCTCGAAGACCTGCAGGAATGGACGCTTACGCGTGTTCGTGAACTGACGGAAGAACAGCGCATCCTCGTCACCGCCCACGACGCTTTCGGGTATTTCGCACGAGCTTACGGATTCGAAGTCGAAGCGATCCAGGGCATGTCAACGGAAAGCGAAGCCTCGATTTCCGACATAAATCGCCTGGTCGACCTGGTGATATCGCGCGAGGTAAGGGCCATTTTCATTGAGAACTCGGTACCCCAAAAGACGGTTGATTCGGTCATCGCTGCGGCGAGGGATCGCGACTATACGCTCGTTATCGGTGGCGAACTCTACTCCGATTCTCTCGGAGATGGCGATAATGCCGAATACATCAACGCCTTTAAAACGAATGTCAATCGTATCGTTGACGCGCTCAAGTAGGTGAAAAGGATGGACCGATCATTCATTAGAGTCGAGGACTTAACGGTTTCATACGACCTCAAACCGGTTCTGTGGGATATCGACGTCGATATCCCCAAGGGCGTTCTTTTAGCGATCGTCGGGCCGAATGGTGCCGGGAAATCGACACTGATCAAAGCGATGCTCTCGCTCTTGCAGCCCGTATCGGGATACGTTACCTATGAGGGGCGGCCGTATAAGGATATCCAGAAGCGCGTCGCCTATGTTCCGCAACGCGGCTCGGTCGACTGGGATTTCCCGATTACCGTCTATGACGTCGTTCTCATGGGGAGGTACGGCCATGCGGGGTGGTTCAAGCCGATCGCGAGAAGGGATAAGAGCGTAGCGCTCGAAGCCCTTAAAAAGGTCGGCATGGAGTCCTACCGAAACAGACAGATATCCGAACTATCCGGGGGGCAACAACAACGCGTCTTTCTCGCTCGCGCTCTGGCCCAGGAAGCGGATATATACATCATGGATGAACCGTTTCAGGGCGTGGACGCCAAGACCGAAAAGGCGATCATCGAGCTGTTGAGAAAACTCGAAGAAGAGAAAAAAACGGTCATCGTCGTTCACCATGACCTGGATACGGTCCGGGACTATTTCAATTGGGTCATCCTCCTCAACATGAAAGTGATCGCTAGCGGACCGGTTTCAAAGGTCTATACCGAGGAAAACCTAAGGGCGACGTATGCCACGAGCAAGGCCGAAAAGGAAAGAGAAAAGCGCTATGTGGAATGAGATCGCGACGAACTACACGCTACGCATCGTTCTAATCGGGATCGGCCTTCTCGGTGCAGTGTCCGGGATCGTCGGCGTATTTCTGACGCTCCGTAAACAGGCACTGATCGGCGATGCGCTCTCGCATGCCGCTCTACCGGGCATCGTCCTTGCCTACATGCTCACCGAGCGCTCTACTCTCTATGTCTCGATCCTCGGAGCGATCGCCGCATCGGCACTGTCGATCCTATTCATCGAGCTGATCAAGCGCTATAGCATCATCAAGAATGACGCGCTTCTAGCCGTCATCCTGTCATCGATGTTCGGACTCGGGCAGGTTTTCCTGTCGGTAATCCGCGATACAGCCGGACAGGACCAGGCGCGGCTCAATACCTTTATTTTCGGACAGGCCGCGACCATGTCACAGGAGGATGTCCTGTTCATCGCATTGATCCTCGGTCTCGTTTTTCTTACCGTCATCTCCTTCTGGCGGCACATGAAGGCCTACGTATTCGATCACGATTTCTACCTGAGCCTGGGTTATCCGGGTATCGTGATCAACGTCATCATCAACGCCCTCGCGATCCTCGTCATCGTATCGGGGATCCAGTCCGTCGGCGTCATCCTGATGAGCGCGCTTCTGATCGCGCCGAGCGTCTCGGCCCGGCTCTGGAGTAACCGTCTCGGTTCGAACGTCATCCTCTCAGCGCTCATCGGTGCCCTATCCGGTGTCTTCGGTACGCTATACGGTATCGATACTTCGACGGGACCGGTCATCGTCATCTTCGCTAGTGGTTTCGTCGTCTTCTCGATCCTCTGTGCGCCGGGCAAAGGGATTCTCTGGATGAAGATCAGTAGTCTGATCCACGTCCATCAGGTCAAGAAGTACCACGCGCTGATCCATCTCTTCGAGACGAATGAACTGGTCGACCATCCGGATCACATGACGCAAAAGCTCCTAGAAGAGGGCTACATGGTCCGTATGAACGGTACGTATGAACTGACGCCGAAGGGCCAGAAGAAGGTCTCTTCGATCATGGTCGGTGAACTGAAATGAACGTCGGTATCCTGCTCATCCTGATCACTACCGCGATCTCGACTTCGCTACTCGGCGTCTTTTTGGTGTTACGCCGGATGTCGATGATGATCGATGCGATCTCGCATACCGTTCTACTCGGAATCGTCGTCGCCTTTATGCTCGTAGGTGATCTGACTTCACCGCTACTGCTGATCGGTGCGGCGCTGATGGGGTTGCTGACGGTGTTCATGACCGAGGTCATCATCAGGACCAAACGGACGAGCGAGGATTCGGCCATCGGTCTGGTATTTCCCTTGCTTTTTAGTATCGCCATCATCATCATATCGACTTCCTTTCAGGGAGTCCATCTCGATGTCGACGCCGTCCTGCTCGGTAAGATCGAGTTCGCTCCTTTCGACCGGGTCTATCTAGGCGGTCGCGCGATCGGCCCGCGACTATTCTATATCATGCTGATCACGACGCTCATCAACCTTTTATTCGTCCGGGGTTTCTACAAGGAGTTAAAGATCGTGAGCTTCGATTCCGCCCTAGCCAAGACGCTCGGCTTCGCTCCCATTCTGATCCACTACCTACTGATGGGCCTGGTCTCTCTGACGTCCGTCGTCGCCTTTAATGCCGTCGGGTCGATCCTGGTGGTTGCTCTCATGATCGGGCCGGCATCAACCGCAGTACTGATGACGAAGAATCTGAAATGGACGCTCCTATTCGCGGTCCTGATCGGGATCATGAATAGCCTGATCGGTTACGTGATGGC
>JBKHFR010000044.1:0-9711 GCA_046540115.1 Acholeplasmataceae bacterium
GTGTCCATCCTCGGGCTCTACTACTTACAGCGGTTTTCAGCGAACATAATGAGCAGGCTGACCGGGGCGATCTCGGCCGTCCTGATCCCCTTCGTGACCGCCTTTTTCCTAAGCTTCATCATCGGTCCACTCGCCCGCTGGATCGAAAAGAAGACCCGGTTGAAGACGTCTATCAGTACCATCATCGCGATCTTTGTCGGTATCCTTTTCATCATCTTCATACTGGTGATCGCCGTCGGTTTCATCGTCTCACAGGCCGTTGACATCTTTCGTAGCCTGACGCTTCTGATCGATCAAGGGGAACTCGAGGTCATCATCAGGGAATTCTATGATGAGATCAGGGACATGATCGATACCGATTTCCGAGCTCTGTTCGAGAGCTTGACGTCGAATGGCTTTTCCTTTTCGCGGATCTTCGAACTGATCGCTAGCGGTTTCGCTTTTATTATCGCCCTATCATCCAACGTGATCAGCGTCGTGTTCACGATCGCCCTGACCCCGGTTTTTCTCTACTACCTGATCAAGGAAAAGGAGGTCATCTTTCAGAACCTCGCCGACCTGATACCGAAAAAGGCACGCGTTCACGTCGTCGAACTCGGCAAGAGGAGTAACCGCGTCATCCAGGACTATTTCCGTGCCCAGGGCATCATGATGTCCCTGATCGCCCTATATTTCATCGTAGCGTTCTCCCTGATCTCCTTTTTCGTACCGGGCTTTACCGTCATCCACGCCTTGCTTTTCGGCATCGCACTCGGACTCTTTTCCATCATTCCCTATCTCGGCATGTGGTTGGGTCTCGCCGCTCCCGTCGTCTTTCTGCTCACTAGGCACCTCGAATTCGCTGATGATAGCGACCGGATCAGCGTCTATCTGATCGCGCTCGCCGCGGTGCTGATATCGGCTATCGTCCAACAGCTCCTCGAATCGAGTATCGTGCAACCCAAGGTCATGGGCATGAAGGTCAAGATCCACCCGTTGGCCGTTCTTTCGAGCCTGATCTTTTTCGGTGGCCTGTTCGGGCTCGTCGGCGTGCTACTCGCCGTTCCCCTCGCGGGAACGATCAAGGCATCCTTCCGGTATATGAACGAAATATTTGCCGAAGAAGAGGAGCCCGAGGATGCGCCTTTGGTCGACTCGTAATCCTTGACATGGGACGGATATTGAACTAAAATCTTTACTGGAGGCGATAGCATGGCAAGGACAAGAACATTCAAGACCGAATCAAAGAAGCTGCTGCACCTCATGACGCATTCGGTCTACACGCAACAGGAAATCTTTTTACGAGAACTCATCTCGAATGCGAGCGATGCCATCGATCGGCGACACTTCCTATCACTGACCGACGAGCGCGTCAGCGCCGATACCTATGAGATCCGCCTGATCCCCGATGAGGAGAAACGGACGCTGACGATCAGGGATAACGGCATCGGCTTTACGGAAGATGAACTGATCGATAATCTCGGTAAGATCGCACAGAGCGGTTCGAAAGCTTTCCTCGAAAAAGTCGAGGAAAACGTCGATATCATCGGGCAGTTCGGAGTCGGATTCTATAGTGCTTTCATGGTTTCGAAAAGGGTCGTTCTAGAGACGCGTTCGCCTTTTTCGGATACGGGTTACCGCTGGTCCTCGAAAGGAGAGGCGAGCTATACGATCGAGCCAATCGACCGCGATGAAGTCGGAACGACGATCACCCTCTACCTCAAGGACGACGATCAGGAAACCGAACAGGACTACGGGAAGTATCTCAAGGCATATACGCTCCGCTCGCTCGTAAAAAAGTATAGCGACTACATCCGTTATCCGATACGCATGAAGGAAACGGAAACGAAGGACGGCAAGGAAACCGAAGTCGACCGCACGCTCAATCAGATGATCCCGATCTGGAAGCGACCGAAAAAAGAGATCAAGGAATCGGAAATGAACGATTTCTACAAGCACCAGTTCGGCGACTTCGAGGACCCTCAGAGGGTCATCCATACGCACGTCGACGGCCTTCTATCCTATACGGCGCTACTGTTCATTCCCAAGCGCCCACCGGCAGACTTTTTCAGTGAGCGCTACGAAAAAGGTCTCCAGCTCTATTCGAAGGGCGTTTTCATCCAGGATAAGAACAAGGATCTCATTCCCGATCACTACAAGTTCATCAAGGGGCTCGTCGATTCGCCCGACGTATCGCTGAACATTTCGCGTGAGATGCTCCAGCAGAACCGGGAACTCAAACGGATCGCGCAGCACGTCGAAAAGAAGATCACGAGCGAACTCAAGTCCATGCTCGAAAAGGAACGCGAGCAGTACGTCACCTTCTATGACGCCTATAAAACGGCGCTCAAATACGGAATCTATAACCAGTACGGCATGAACAAGGATCAGCTACAGGACCTGATCATGTTCAAGACGATCAAGCACGACGACTATATCACGTTCAAGGAATACTTAGACGAGAAACCGGAAGAACAGAAGGCCATCTACTACGCGACCGGAAAAACGCGCGAGAGCATCGAAAACCTGCCGCAGATGGACGTCATGAAGGATAAGGGCTACGACGTCCTCCTGTTGACCGAAGACGTCGACGAGTTCATGATCCACATGATCGGAAACTATCAGGATATCCCCTTCAAGTCGGTCCAACAGGGCGAGTCCGATGTCGTCGACGAGGCGAAGAAAAAGGAAATCGAGAGCCAGACGGAATCGCATAAGGACGTACTCGAAGACATCAAGAAAGCGCTCGGTGATCGGGTCAAGGACGTCAAACTATCGGCGCGACTAAAGGATTCTCCCGTCTGCCTCGTAGCCGGTGAGGGCGTCAGCCTAGAAATGGAGAAGGTGCTCAAGCAGATGCCGAACCAGGACGGACCGAAAGCGGATAAGATCCTCGAGATCAACCCCGATCATGCCATCTTCAAAGCGCTTAAGGATGTCCATCGGAATAACCGCGACAGCATCGGTCGATACGCCAACGTCCTCTACCACCAGGCCCTGTTGATCGAGGGCTTTCCGATCGATGATCCGACTGCCTTCTCAAAGGATCTCGTCGAGCTCATGATCGATGCATCCCATAAGGAATAGGATTGAAGGGGTGACGCGAACGCGTCACCTTTTTTTGTCGGCCTTACCTTAAAATCGGGGTGCGAATCAGTAAAAATCCGTGTTATAATATCCGTGAATGCCAGCGATGACTCCGAAAGGAACGGTAAAAGCTATGAAACGAAAAGAGGGCGCTATCCATCTATTCATCGTTCTTTTGATCTTTTGGTATATCCTGACTTCGGCGGTCGATCTTTCGACTACCGTTACCGGTGTGCTCGTCGCCCTGATGGTCGTCCTCTATAACTATGACCTGACGTTTCGAAAGGACGAGCTTTTACCGTTTCGCCTCACTCGGATCAGGGCTTTTTTCGTCCTTTCGTTTCTGTTGACCCTCGGAATCATCCGCTCGAATATCGAAGTCGCTCGGATCGTCCTCAATCCGAAGCTACCGATCGAACCGGGATTCGTCCGGATCCGACAACCACTAAAAAAGGACCTCGGTCGGGCGCTCTATGCCAACTCGATCACGCTGACGCCGGGGACGCTCACCGTCGGTATGGATGATCGGAGCATACTCGTCCACGGCCTTTTGAAAAAGCACGTCAAGGACCTTGAAAACAGCGCGATCGAACGGGCCTTCGTCGCCTACGAGGAGGGAAAGTAATGGTTCAAAACGTCCTGATTCTCGCGATCGTACTGATCACGCTCATGACGTTCGTCGGGCTTTACCGGGCCTATGTCGGACCGAGTGCCGCCGATCGGATCGTCGCGATCAACATGATCTCGACCAAGGTGACGACGATCATCGTAATGATCGCCCTCGTGACCGAGCAGGGGTCCTACGTAAACGTCGCGCTGGTCTATGCCCTGATCGGCTTTATCGCGACGATCGGCCTCGCTAAATATCTATCGAAAGGAAAGCTGGACTGAGATGCCTTTACTCGAGACCATCCTCGATATCATCGTCATTGGCCTTATCGTTTCCGGGACGTTTTTCTTTTTCGTCGGCGTCGTCGGACTCATCCGAATGCCCGATGTCTTTACCCGCATGCACGCGACGACGAAGTGCGACACGATGGGAGCCGGCCTGATCTTTATTTCTCTCATTATCCGCAGCGGCATGTCCTTCATTTCCCTCAATATCCTGATCATACTGATCTTCCTGTGGTTGACCAATCCGACCGCTGCCCATTTCATCGCGAAAAGCGCCTATGAACGGATGTATCCCGGCAAGGAGGAACGCCTATGATCGCTTTAAACGTCATCATCGTCATCTTCCTGATCGTCTGTGCGATCGCCGTCGAAAAGACGAAGGATCTGATCGGAGCCGTCATCATCTTCTCCGCTTTTTCGCTCATGATGTCCGTCCTGTGGCTGATTCTGAAAACGCCGGACGTAGCGCTAACCGAAGCGGCGATCGGCGCCGGTGTGACCTCGATTCTGTTCTTCGCCGTCATCAGTAAGACCGAGAGGTACGAGAAATGAAAAGACACGTGACGCGCGCTCTTTTTGTCCTGCTTTTTCTCATTCTCGTTCATAGCGTCATGGCGATGCCGACGACACCGACAACGAGAGCTCCATCCTATAACGACCAGGTCCGATACTTCATCGATCACGGACGGGACGAGACCGGGGCGAGCAACGCGATCGCGGCGATACTAACCGACTACCGTGGCTTCGATACGCTCGGTGAGACGATCGTGCTCTTTACGTCGATCGTCGCCGTAGCCTCCGTGCTCCGCACCGTCAAATCCCGGAAAAAGGACGATGAAAACCATGAATGATATCATCCTGAAAACGATCACCCGGATGATCGTTCCCATGATCCAGGCCTACGGCATCTATATCATCCTTTACGGCCACGTCTCGCCGGGCGGTGGTTTCAGCGGGGGAGCGATGATCGGCACGAGCCTGATCCTTTATACGCTCGTCTTCGGTCTAAAGAAGGGAAAGAAGAAGTTCTCGCACCGCGCTTCCGAGATCGCCGAAAGCGGCGGGATCCTCGTCTTTATCGCCATCGGCTTGATCGGGATGATCACGGCCGGACGCTTTCTAACCAATGTCGAAGCGGGATTCCCGAGGGGTGAACCCGGCACCCTGCTCAGTGCCGGCATGATCCCGATCCTGATGATCGGCATCGGCATCAAGGTCGCTTCGACGATGGTCACGCTCTTTCACATGCTGATCGAGGAGGAGATCGAATGAAGCTCTTGCTCGATAATATCAATTTCATCGGCGGAATCGCGATCTTTCTGATCGGGCTCCATACGGTCGTTACCCACAGCAACCTCATCAAGCGCATCATCGGCGTGAACATCATGGGTTCCGGCGTTTTCCTCTTTTTTATCGCCATCGGAAACGTCACCGGCGGCAGACCACCGCTCATCGAGCAAGGAACAGCCGATGTCCCCTATATCAATCCCTTGCCATCGGTACTCATTCTGACCGGGATCGTCGTCGTCGTTTCGATCACGGTCTATTCGCTCAGCCTCGTCGTCCGCATCTACCAGACCTACGGGACGATCGACCAGGCAGAGCTTTCGAAACGGATCGGTCAGGAGCAAAACCATGATTGAACAGCTGCCGGTCATCAACCTTTTGTTGTTGCTTCTGATGGCGCTTTCCATCCCGCTATTCGGCAAGCGCTCCTTCGGACGAACCCTTTTTCTCGGTTTCGTCGTCCTGTTGGTCGTCCTCGCGTTCTCGATCGCCATCCTCATTTCCGTCGATCAGAACGGGAATATCCACTACGTTTTCGGCGGTCACGAGCGTTTCTACGGGATCGAACTCGTGGTAAGCCCCTTCTCGGCTTTTTTTACGGCCTTCATCGCTTTGCTGATGCTGCCGATCTACCTCTATTCGACGAGCGATTCGACCGAAGGCATCGAGGAACGGGAGTACGGTCGCTATTACGTCCTCCTGTTCATCCTGCTCTTTTCGATGTTCGGCATCCTCTATACGAACGACCTGTTCAACACCTATGTCTTCATCGAGATCCTCTCGATCACGACCTGTAGCATCATCTCGATCAAGCGTAAGAAGGAGACCTATACGTCAGCCTTTCGCTACGTCATGCTCAATGAGATCGGCTCGCTTTCCTACCTGTTCGGCGTCGCCCTGCTCTACATGATCACGGGCCACACGAACATGACGCTCGTCTGTGAAGAGGTCGCCATGGTCTGGCAGACCTATACGCCGAATGTCATCATCGCCATCGCTTTCATGGTCATCGGTCTCGGCATCAAGGCAGCGATCTTTCCTTTCCACATCTGGTTGCCGGATGCGCATGCCAGTGCACCGAGCACGTCGAGCGCTATCCTTTCAGGGATCGTCGTCAAGGTCTACGTGCTCGTTTTGATCAAGGTCCTCTTCGTCGTCTTCGGTCTCGAGATCCTCCGAGCACTGAACATCTCGCTCATCCTCATGGTTCTTGCTAGTGTCGGAATGATCATGGGCTCAGTCTTCGCCATCGCGCAGAAGGATATCAAGCGCATGCTCGGCTATTCCTCGGTGGCACAAATCGGATATATCGTCATGGGGATCGGTCTGCTATCCTCGGCCGGGCTCATCGCCGCCTTGTTCCATATCGTTTCCCATGCCATCATGAAGGCGGCGCTCTTCCTTTCGGTCGGCATCGCGATCTTCTATAAGCACGACCGTAGCGTCAAGGGGTTCGAAGGGCTCGCCTATCACATGCCGGTCAGTTTGACGGTTTTCAGTCTAGCGGCCTTCGGCATGATCGGACTGCCGCTTACGAGCGGGTTCATCTCGAAGCTCTACCTCGGCCTAGCGGTTCTCGATGCCGACCGGATCATTTATCTCGTCATCATCGTGATCAGCGGTCTGTTGAACGTGATCTACTATTTCCCGATCATCATCGCCGCTTTTTTAAAGGACAATCCGGAAAAGAAACGCGTCACGACGATCGAACACGTACCGAAGCTGATGCTTTTGCCGATCATCGTGCTCGGTCTTTCCATCCTCTACCTAGGCGTCTATCCCGAGACGATCCTTTACTGGATCGAACGGGCCGTCGACAGCATCCGCCAATAAGGAGGCCAACATGAACGATAAGTCAGCCGATCGGGTCTACTACGAGAAGAAGCACGAGCTACTCGATCGCTTTACGATCCAGTCCTCGACGCTCGTCCTTTTTACGTTCCTCCTTCTTTTCCTGTTCGCAGCGGTCCAGAAGAACTGGTTTTCCTTGGATGCGCTACTCGATTCCCAGGATTGGATCAAGAAGGCGTTCCTCCGCGTCTCGACCTTTCCCTGGATGCCGGTCATCATCCTTTCTACGCCCCTTTTGGGTAGCCTCATCCAGTTCTTTTTCGGTGAGAAAGCGGGATCCGCTCGCGATCGGGTCGTCATTCTCGGGACCTTTCTGACGATCGTTTTGATCCTTTCGATCTATCCGATGGCACGAAACGGCGGGACCTTGCTTTCCTTCGAGCGACTGCTCGGCCTCGGTCTGAGCTTTCGGATCGATATGCTCGCCTATACCTTTCTGCTCCTTACGGCGATCATCTGGTTTCTGGTCATGGTCTATGCCCACGAGTACATGAAACGGGAGCTTCACAGTACGCGTTTCTTCTTTTTCATCGCCATCACCTACGCCTCCGTTCTCGGCGCGATCATGGCCGGTGACCTCTTGACGATGTTCCTCTTTTTCGAGGTCATGACCGTGGCATCCTACATGCTCGTGATCCACGGACAGAAAGAGGATTCGTTTCGAGCCGGGTTCAACTACATCATCATGGGTTTAGTCGGTGGCTTCATGATCCTGAACGCCATGTTACTGATCTACGTTCACGTCGGCAGTCTTTCCTTTACGAGTGCCATCCACGTACTGAAGGACCTCGGTTCGCTCAAGTACTGGATCATGGGCCTGCTCGTGCTCGGGTTCGGCATCAAGGCCGGGATGGCTCCCGTGCACGTATGGCTGCCGCGGGCGCACCCGGTCGCTCCGACGCCGGCCAGTGCGCTTCTATCGGGGATCATGATCAAAGTCGGAGCCTTCGGGATCCTGCGCGTCGCGACGAGCTACTATTTTCCGAGCAAGGACGCCGTCACCGAATACATGGACCCGATCTGGGATACGACCGAAGCCGTCGGCGCCTCCATCATCTGGCTCGGGATCATCACGATGGCGATCGGCGTCTTCCTCGCCCTACAGCAGGCGAACATCAAGCGGATGCTCGCCTATCACTCGATCAGCCAGATGGGCTATATCGTCGTCGGGATCGGGGTATCGCTCTATCTCGGCTACCGCGGCGCGATGGGCTACTCCGGAGCGCTCTATCATACCATCAACCACGCTTTGTTCAAGTCCCTTCTGTTCATGGTCGCCGGCGTCGTCTATCTGCATACGAAACAGACGGATATGTATCGGCTCGGTGGCCTCTGGAAGAAGCTGCCGCTGACAGCGGCCGTATGCCTGATCGCCTGTCTCGGGATCAGCGGCGTACCGCTTTTCAACGGCTTCATTTCCAAGTCCATCATCCACCACGGCATCGTCGAGGCCTACGAGTACGGTCATCCGTCCTTCGTCTACGCCGAGTGGATCTTCATCGTCGTCAGTGCCGGTACGGTGGCCTCGTTCATCAAGCTCTTCTATTACGTATTCCTACGGAAGACGAAGAACGACTACCGTCAGATCAAACCGACCTATACCGGCCTCGATACGGCCATGGCAGCGCTAGCGCTACTGATCGTTGTCATCGGCATAGCGCCGCGGTTTTTGCTCGACCATTTCATCATTCCTCAGCTCGACCTGACGACCTATGATCCGGCTTTCATCGCGAAGTATATCGGCGACCTCACCTTCTTTACGACGACCGACCTTCTGACGATGCTCCTGGTCGCGGTGCTCGGCGCACTGATCTTTGCGGTCGGAACGAAGTATCACCTCTTCCATCTACGCCTGCCGAAATGGCTGAGCATCGAGTATCTCTTCCTATACCCTTTCTATCGGATCCTGCAAAAATCGTGTACCCTCATGTACGGCGATAAGTGCCCGATCGACCCGGTATCCCTACAGAAACTCTCGTTACGCGATAGCGACGATACGCCTTTTACCGAGCGCTTCGTCATCACCATGAATACCTTTAACAGGCGCTATGAATCGACCATAATCCAGAGCGACGCTCTCATCTATACCGGTTTTATCACGGCCATCCTGCTATTCATGTTCCTATTCGGTTCGTTCTAGCCTCGCGCTCATTCAATAAAAAGCGGTTCTAGTCCTCCTTTTAGCACAGAACTTGACGGGAGGAGTTTTTCTACTTATAATAGGAATACCCCCCCTATAGGGGGATAGAGAGGTGGTCCCACCATGAAAACACTGAAATTCAGGATCCACGGCATGACCTGCACGTCCTGCGCGGCTCGGATCGATGACGTGCTAAACGATACCGAAGGAATCATCGCTGCCCGGATCAATCCCGTCAGCGACCTCCTGCACGTCGACGTCGACGAGGCCCGGATCGACGCGCCGCGCATCGAAAGGATCATTCAAAGCATCGGCTATGATGCGACGTCGCTTTCTGCTCAAACGGTAACGAAGACTTTTAGTGTGACGGGAATGACCTGCCAGATGTGCGCGACGCACGTAACGAAACGCGTATCCGAACTCGGCGGAGTCCGGGATGTCAACGTCAATCTAGCGACCGATCAGCTCCGAGT
>JBKHFR010000045.1:0-9512 GCA_046540115.1 Acholeplasmataceae bacterium
GAAGTATTCGGATCTCGTATCGAGTATTCGTTTCATGGTGTATCGATGACCTTTCTTAGGGTTCTCTAGGGAAAAGTGGTTCATCTCGTTCCCACTGACACTTACATTATACGAAAAGAAGAAGCGTATTGATAGAGTTTTTTGGCCATAATTTACTTATCAAAGGGGTCGTGTTACAATATCAGTAATAAAAAAATGATCGGGGCAACGGGATGAATCGAATAGATGCGAAACCTAAAACACTGGAAGAACTCCTGCAAGGAAAGAAATACAAATAATCATTCTTTTCCAATCGGAAATCGATCGAATCGTAACGGAGCGTATGGCGTAGCGTCTTTTCGGCATAGGATGGAACGAGAAGCCATGGTTCATGCTGATCGCGATCGGGATGAAACGCATATGCCGTTCCTGCTTCGTCATTGTATGACGCGATATAGGATCGATATGCGACGCGGATCGTGTTCCTGATCTTCGTTTCCCTGTTCTTCGTTCCCTTGGCCGCCAACAGAAACAACGTAACGATGAGCATGATAAAGGTAAAGAAGAGCACGAACGCGGATAGAGTCGCGAACCGATCGGCATCGGTTAGGAGCAATACGATTCCGCTGACGATCACGGCGAGCTCAACGGATAATAGCGTTCTGCCTTTTCGCTTGATCGCTCGTTGATTCGATCCTTTAACCCCAGGCAACAGATCGTTCATGGCCTAGCCGCCTCGATTAATAGCACCATTCTGTGTAATCGGCGGGGAAAAGTCAAAGAATAGTTCCGAATACGTATGGAAAGGATGAATTTTCTTACGCATCGGTTCACTGGTCGAACGAGCGCTCGACGATCCTGTTTTAGTCGCCTCTTTCCGATCGAGAGCGCACTATGAAGCCATATAATCCCTTTTAATAGATGATCAATCATGCTCACAGCAGCAATAAACACAAGGCAAGGTCACCGGAAAGTCCATGTAAGAGACGGCCATATCAGTGTCAGGATTTTTCCGTTTCATGACTCTATTAAAGATCCACCCATGCTCCTGACATGGCCCCGATACCTTACCTACAGGTCCAGATTCAGGTACCGACTAAAGTATTCCATGAGCTGGTAGATCCCGGTCGAGGGATTGTTCTTTACGGTCGGATTTGCAAGACTCCGGTCGAGTTTCTTCGCCCAACGGACGGCATTCCGGATATTGCCATAGCGTTCGAGCAGGCGAAACAAGCGCCCTTCGTTCTTCGAATAGGTGACATCGGAGTGCTCGCGCGCCAGGCTCGCATCGATCAGGGGGATATAGTCCGCTCTGGATAGGCTCGCGTCGCTATACCGGAAATGGAGCAGAACCCAGAGCTCGAAGCACTCGTTCGACCACAGGGCGTGCCATCTGGTACCGTTTTGATCGCAGGAATCCCCGTCGTCATTCCGGTACTTCGCCTTGTTCTTAGCGATGATCCTGTTATAGGCGTTATCGAAGTCGTCCTTGCGGAATGAATCCCTGTCGTAGAAGATCCAGACGTGGTCGACGCTCTCGCCCCGTTCGATCCGTTTCGCGACATCCCTGATCGCGTAGTCGACGAGACCGAGCGTGTTCCTGCCGCCCCTTTCGTTAGTGACGACGACGATGTCGCTCGCCGTCATGCGGTAGCGCCTTCGCAGGGCTTTTTTCATGTCCGCGACGTATAAGGGCTCGGTCCTCGTTCCTTCGCTATAGAATAGGTGCCTGCCGAACTGTTTCAACACCCGCTTTCGTGACGAACGGGATGGTACCCGGTATCTAGTCGACATGCCAGTTTAGCCCCTTTTTGATGAGCGGATCGGCTCCGTACTTCCCTTCCCTGTACTGCTGCGCGTAGTCCGCGCCACGGGCGACCCGTTCGCCCTTGTAGTTGACGATATCACTGAGACAGAGGAGCTCGGTCGAAAGGGCTTCGTTCCGGTAGGCAAACCAGATCTGATCCCTTCGGAACCGGTCGGATGAGAGGTTCTCTAAATCCTGTGTCGTGAAGATGAGCTGGTGCTGCCGGTTCTGCGCGGAATGGAACAGGGCGATGATCTCGCTTAAAACCCTCGGATGCAGGTGGGCGTCGAGCCGGTCGACCAGTAGGATCATCGGTTTCTGGCTCTGTGAGGCGATCACGGCTAGGAGATCGATCAAAAGGATCGTCCCGCGTGATTCCTGATCGAGATCGAGCTGATAGGTACGGCCCTTAACTCTGTGTAGGAAACGGACCCCTTTAGATCCTTGTTGGTTGGTATCGATAAGGATATCGGCGACCGGTACCCCGAGGTCGCCTAGCGACCTGATGATATAGTCCTTGTGGTCCCTGATCCGTTTGATCGTATCCTTTTGCGAGTAAAAGGAGCTAAGGGAAGAACCGTCGATGCATGAAAGCGAGCTGATCTCGTCATAGAGTCCGGCGATAGGACCGAGCCTATCGCTCCCGGCTATCGGATGGATCCGGTCATCAGGGATATCGATATCGTTCTGGTGGAGGTATTTAAGGACCGTCACGTCACGGGCTAGCGGCCGTTTCAGGAGTTCGACCTGCGCGAGCGTACTTCCGGTTGCTCGCCCGTGCTGATCCCGAGAAAAGAGCGCGAAAAAATCGTCCGCGTCCTTTTCTCTTAGAGCGAAATACTCATCCTCGATCATGAAGCGAGCGCTCCGACCCGTAAGGATTACTACCGTAAGGCGATACCAGTACTCGATCCCTTCGCGAGCGAATAGGATCGAGACGGTCGTGCGATCATCTTTGTCCTGATCGAACGCGAAGGGCGAAAAGGGCACGTCCATAGCCGGTTCTTGGGCCTTATCCTTGTCCGAAAACGGGCCTAGGACGACGTCCTTGACGAAGCGGATCGCCTTGATCAGCGTCCTTTTTCCGCTCGCGTTCGCTCCATGGACCAGGGCGACTTTGAGAATCCGATTCCTTTGGTCGAGGTCGTGGATGTTCTGCTGGTATTCCGTCACTTCCGGTTCGGCTTCCATCGTGAAAATGACCGGTTCCTTGATCGAGTTCAAATTGCTGATCTCTAGGCTCTTCAACACGCCGATCACCTCGATGGGTCTAACAGGACTACATATAGTCTACTACCTCGCGTCCCCTGATACAAGGATTGACGCTAAAAAGGGGCTCGTATGCACGGTGCATATGAGCCCGTTCGAAACACAAGCGTCCTATACCGTGCCCTTTCTTTACGTGACGCCCTGATAGATCTTAAGAGCATCCGCCAAGGACATGTCCGTGATCTTTCGGTAGGTGATCGGAACGGTTAAAAGGTAGACGAGAACCGACCCGAGCAGAGTCATAAGGATGATCACGAAGGATAGCTCCATCGGAAAGATCATGCCATACTGGCTCGCCATGAACCGGACCATCGCCTCGATCGAGAGCCAGGCGAACGGGAGGGTTAGGATCGATATGAGCACGACGTAGAGGACGTAACTGTTGACGAAGATGCCTTTGACCTCGGCATCCGCGTAGCCGATGACCTTGAAGAGACTGATGTCGTAGCTGTAGTGCTCGATCGCGAGCACGATGATCAGGACGAGGACGACGATGCCGATGGCCATCGCCGCGATCGTCATGACGGCCGACATGTAGACCATGAGATCGGACATGTCCCGTGACTGTTCGACCAGGTCATCGATGTCGATGACGGTTACGAAGTTTCCGGTCGGTTCCTCCGTCGTGTAGAGGACATTGCTGGCGTCATCCGGCAGGCCGAGGGCATCGATCAGTCGCGTCCGGCTGATATAGATCTTGGCTGTTCCGAGTTCATCCTGAACGCCGAGGACATCCTGCTCGAGCGAGAGGTTACCGTAGGAAAGCGTGATCCGGTCGCCCTGGTCGATGCCCGCTTCCATGGCGTGGCTGCGCGTGATGATGACGCCGTCACGAGCGAGTTCGTCCGTGATGCTTTCACCGTTTTCAAAGAGGGGGTGGAGCGTGCTATCGGGATCGATCCCGATCAGCGTTACGCTCTTTTCGCTTTCCATGACGTTATGGATCTCGAGGACGCGCTCATGGTAAACATCGGTGGTGCAGTCCGTAGCGGACTCGCAATAGGCGATGTGCGTGACGTCGATCGAGTCGTAGTAGTCCTTGAATAAGCGGTCGAAGACGTTCGTCATCGAGAGCGCGATCAGGATGAGATAGATCGCCGTAAAGACACCGAGAACGAACACGGCAAAGCGACCCTTGTGTCGCCAGATGTAGGCGTGACGGATGCGCTTTAGAAGCGGTAAGCGCTTAAGTAGTCGCGGCATTCCCGTAATTCTACTCGCTTTTTTGTCGACCGGTGGTCTCATGAGCTCGACCGGGTGCTCCTTGAGTAGACGCATGAGGACGAAATAGCCGAGCAGGAGCAGAAAGATCAGAGGGATACCGATGCTCTGGAAGAAGAGGGTAAGCGACGGTTCGACCGGATCGCTCGGTAAGAGGTAGACCCCGGTATAGAGTTCCTTGAGCGGTGAAGCGAGATAGAAACCGAGCGCATAGCCGATGAGAAGGCCCGGGAGCGCGAGGATCAGGACGAAGAGAAGGTAGGGAAAGGCGATCTCTCTTTTCGTATATCCGAGCGCCTTGAGAACGCCGATCGCGCCGCGCTGTTCGAAGAGCATGCGCGAGACCATGATGGAAACGATCAGGACCGCGATCGCGGCGATGACGAGGCTGATGATCAGCCCGATCACCTCGGAGCCGGCGATCTCGGCGTAGATCGCCCCGCTCCGGAAGGTCTGCGCGGTCAAGGACGTCTGGATGACGAAGGGTAGGTCGTGGTCCATAAGCTCATTCTGCGTCTTCTCTTCGCCGGTAAATCGGCCTGCTAGCGTGACGCCGAGCTCCTCCGGTAAGTTCCGAAAGGCCTGGTCGGCAAGGAGGGCGAGCGTTCTCGTCTCGTTGTTGATGATGAACTCGCTACCGAAGAGCCCGAGCGTATAGTCGGGGAAAAGGATGAAACCGGTGATCCGGTAGCTCTGATCGTGGAGGGTGATGGTCTCGCCGAGTTCGAGGTCGTTGGCTTTAGCATAGTTCTCCGTAAGGGCGATCTCATCGACTGCTTCGGGCTTTCTCCCTTCCGTTACATACGTTCGGTTGACTTCTTCCGTGTCCTTGAGGATGCGCATGAAGTGCTGTAGCCCATTCGAATCGTAATAGAGATCCTTGTGTAGCCTTTCTTCGAGCACGGTCCGATCGAAGGTTTCCTCGTAGGCAGCGATCCGGTTTCCGATGAGCGCGTCAAAGACGGCCGCATCGGAATGGTAGAGCTCGGAAAGCGATACCGTATCGCCGAGCGATGACGGATCGAGCGCTTCCCGGTCGAAGGGCATGATCTGTTCGAAGATGGTTACGTTAAAGTCTTCCTGGTCATAGGCTTCGAAGTAGGCTTCGCTCGGGTCCTTGAGCGCGCGGATCGAGTAGCTGATGACGACGAAGATGAAGGCGCTCATGATCATGATGAAGGAGAGAAGCGCGACCTGAAAGCCCCGTCTCAAAAAGTGCCTGAATACGCTCTTGTAGAGCATGGTCAGCTCCAGGTGATGCTCGAAGCATCGACTTGCGTCCGGTTGACGCGGATATCACTGACACGACCGGAGTTCATCCGGATCGTACGGTTCGAGAGCTCGGATATGGCGGGATTGTGCGTGATCAGTACGATCGTCGTTCTATAGGTCCGGTTGAGCTCTTGTAAAAGGGAAAGGATGTTCTTGCCGTTCGCTTCGTCGAGCGACCCCGTCGGTTCGTCACAGAAGAGGATCAGGGGCTCCTTGATCAGGGCACGGGCGATCGAGACGCGTTGTTGTTCACCGCCTGAAAGCTGGTAGGGATACTTATCGCGATGATTCTCGAGCCCGACGTCCTTGAGCATGTCCTCGATCGCGATGTTCTTGTTGCCGAGGTGGTGTCCTAGCGCGACGTTCTCATAAACGGTTAGCGTCGATAGGAGGTTGTACTGCTGAAAGATGAAGCCCATGTTCGACCTTCTAAAGGAGGTAAGCTCCTTTTGATCCAGCCCTGAGATCACGGCATCCCCGACCCGGACTACGCCTGCTGTCGGTATATCGAGTCCGCTCATGACGTTTAGCATCGTCGACTTCCCGCTTCCCGATGGTCCGAGAACGACGATGAATTCACCCGTCTCGATCGAGAAAGACACATCCTTCAACGCGTGCGTCTCGACCTCTCCATTCGTATAGACCTTTGATACGTCCTTGAGTTCGATCATGGCTTATGACCTCCGATGAGATATGGTTCGATCAGTTCCTTTAGTTTGGGCGTGATCCGCTTTTTGAAAAGCGGATAGTCCGCATCCGTTTCATAGACCTGCAATAGGAAATCCATGGCGACGACGCCATAGATCATTCGGGCGAGATCCTTAGCCGTAACCATACGATCCCTGAAGTCGCCGTGGTGTTCGAGCTCGCTTCCGATCTTTTCGATATAGTCGAAGTCGAGCTTCGCTAAGCGGTGGAACAGTCCCGGTTTCTTTTTGATGAGCTTCATGGAAGAGATCAGGATGTCGATGAGGAAGGTGCGGGGTATCCGGCTCAGCTTTTCGACCGGATCGAGCGCGATCGCGATGATCCGATCGATCGGTTCGACCATGTTCTCCATCCGATCTTCCCCCTCGTGTTCGGCCATGTGTTCGAAGACGGCGATCAGTAGCTCGTCCTTGCTGGGAAAATAGTTGAAGAGCGTCCCTTCCGCGATTCCACAGTTTTCCGCGATCCTTTTGGTCGTCGTCTTTTGGAATCCCTGGGTCTGAAAGAGGGCGGTAGCCGCTTCGATGATGTTCCGTTCGGTTTCGCTCTTGAGTTCCTTGGTAATCCGTGACATGTCATCCCCCTTATATGAGTGTGCTCATATTATATAATGAGTGTACTCACAATGTCAAGTGGTTTAATCTTATTTTTTGGTAAATAACGCTCATCCTGGGGATTGATAAGCTGTTCTATACAATGTATAATAAAAGACATGGTGTTGCGTGAAAAAAACGACTATGAAAGCATAGCTTAAAAAGGAGTCATCGAGATCCGATCTAGGAAGGATTCCTATGGCTATCGGATCGTTGCGGGCTTAAGCGGGTCGATCGAGACTAGGGAACCGGCGCTCTATCCGATTCTTAGGCGATGCGAAAGAACCGGAGCCCTCAGGACCTGTAACAGGTTCATCGCCGGAAGATCTATTATGACATCCGGACGGGATGAGAGGGTAGGAGATGCAAGCCTGGTCGTAACCGCATAGAAAGTAGCCCTCGCCCTTCTATGATGACGAGGATGACCGGACCGCCGGTTACTATGAGGGGATGATCCACGATCGGCTCGATTAGGATCATTCCACTGATCATGAAAAAGGTCATTTACTATACGAGCTTGATCGCTCAAAGGATCGGAGAAAAAAGATGAAAAGCACATTCAGAGTTGTAATTCTAGTTCTCGGTTTTGGCATGCTGTTGATCGCCGTTGTTATCGCTACCGGAGCATCGCTAAAGTCGGTTTTTGGGTTCTCCAATGAGGATGCTCGTTACGGTGAGCTCCAAACGCACGGAGTTACTCAGGAGATCGATACCATCGAGATCGACGCAACGGAGCGTGATCTGTCGGTCGTCCTAACGGATGACGAGGATCCCTACGTGACGTATCACGAGCACGCGGATGACACGTGGGTAATCCGCGAGAAGGACGGAGTCCTTCGGGTTGAACAGAACCGCAGGAACCGTTTCAGGATCTTCAAAGCCGGATTCGCTTCGCGTGAACTCCGTGAATTGAAGATCTATCTGCCACGAGAAGGGGAATTTTCGCTCAACCTCCGCACGCGAGTAGGGATGATCGAACTCGCGTTCACTGAAGTCGTAGCCTTTGAAGACCTCGAGGTGCGGTCGAGTACGGGTAGGATAGAGCTAAAGAACATCGAGACGGAATCGGACGTGCGCGCTAGGACACAGACCGGTAGGATAGAGCTTGAGAGTATCACCTGTTCGAATCTCGAGGTCTTAGTCGCAACAGGTGATATCGATATCGAGAGCATCACGGCGGAATCGGCGGATCTGAATAGTAGTACCGGTAGGATCCGTATGCGCGATAGCGCGATTACGGAGGAGGTTTTTGCCTCGAACTCCGTGGGCGATGTCGAGATGACGCGCGTAACAGCTTCTGTGTTCGACCTTGAGTCGAGCACCGGTAGCATCGAGGTTGTCATGGATCCCGATCTCTCGATCGAATTCGACCTCAAGACGAACCTCGGTGAAGTCGAGGTGTTCGGTCAGGTTCTAGGGAAGAGATATATCACGAATACCGGTGATGTCCGGATTAAAGCATCCGTTTCAACGGGCAGTATCAGGATTAAAGCCGCCTGAGCGAAGAACAAATCAACAGATTTATTATCAAACAGTAAAACCCGGTATGAATGCCATCAGCATGATGGGAATTCATTGCCGGGTTTTCTATAAGCTCATCGAGCAAGTCTATGGCTTGATCAAAGGTTTTACGTGCGTTCCGAAGTATCCGATCGAGCGCATGACGAGTTCGTGGTCCATCGGGCCGATCGGCATGTGAAGGGTGAAACGGTCGAGGTCCAGAGCGGAAACGATCCGGTTGATCTTTTGTGCGACATAGTCGGGACTACCGACATAGAGCGCACCATCCATGCTCAGGGCGTGCTCATAGGTCGCTCTCGTGTATCGTCCCCAGCCCCGTTCGGCGCCGATCCGGCTCATGGCGAGTTCGATCGAGGGGAAAAAGGTCTCGATCGCTTTCTCGTGATCGAGGTCGATATAGCCGTGGGAATGTACGCTTACGAAGGCATCACGGATGTCGTGACCGTGAGAAACGAATTCCCGTCGGTAGAGGTCGACGAGCGGTTTGAAGCGGATGGGTTCGCCTCCGATGATCGCGAGAAATAGCGGAAGGCCATAGCGCGCCGCCCGTTTGACCGATTCTACCGTTCCGCCAACGGCGACACTGATCGTTAAAGGATGATCGGTACGGGGATAGATCCCGATCCGCTCGAAGGAAGGACGGTGTTTCCCTTGATGCGAGACGATCTCGTGATCTCTGATTTTTACTAGAAGGTCGAGCTTCTCTTCAAAGAGCTCGTCATAGTCCTTTAAGTCATAGCCAAAAAGCGGGAATGATTCAATGAATGATCCCCTGCCCGCCATGATCTCAACGCGACCCTTCGCGATCGCATTGATCGTTGAAAACTGTTGGTAGATCCGCACCGGATCATCGCTCGATAGAACCGTGACGGCGCTACCGAGCCTGATCGTCTCGGTTAGGGGCGCCGCTGCAGCAAGAATGATCTGTGGTGATGACACCGCGAAGTCCTCGCGGTGGTGTTCACCGATGCCGAAATAGTCGAGTCCGACCTTTTCGGCGTGTACGATCTCTTCTAGGACTTGATTGATACGTTTTTCATAAGTGACTTTCGTTTTCGTGACCGGGTCTCTCATGACCTCAGCAAAGCTCGTGATACCGAGTTGGATGTTCTTCATCTATGATCACCGTATCCATTATAAGG
>JBKHFR010000046.1:0-9306 GCA_046540115.1 Acholeplasmataceae bacterium
AGGACCTCACGATCGAGGCGACCTACGACGTGAACACCTATACGATCACCTTCGAATCGAATGGCGGAAGTTCTATTCCTTCACAGGATATCCCTTTCGATGATCCCATACAGAGACCCGAGCCCAATCCAACAAAAACCGGCATGTACTTCGAGGATTGGTATGAAGATGAAGAATTGACGACTATGTTTGCTTTCACGACGATGCCTGCTGAAGACATCACCGTCTATGCGGCTTGGTCACCCAGAGAGTATTACATCAATTTCCAACCTAACAACGGCGAGTCGATCGATTCCATCTTCCACCATTACGGCGATGAAATCGAATTACCTGACGATCCGGTTCGAACGGGCTACACATTTACTGGCTGGTATACGGATAATGCGTGCACTGAACTGCTAACGGAAACGACAATGCCGGATAATGGGTTTAATCTATTCGCTGGATGGGAGATGAACGAGTACTATGCAACACTGCACTACAATGGTGGCGAAGGAGATTCGGAATACGAGCCGGATCCTATCGTTCGCACCTCACCATCAGAGATCGATGATCAATTCGTTCTCGAGGAAGAAGAATCGATCGTCGACGTCGAGAGTGGCTCGGGATTCTATCTAGGATTAACTTCAGAAGGACGTTTGTTCAGTTGGGGATTCAATCATCGAGGACAACTCGGAATCGAGACGATCGATCGTGGCGAAGATGGATTCGAGTTCATCGGTCCCTATCTACAAACGCCAGTCGATATAACGCCTCGTTTAGATCTCGAGGAAGAGGAATCGATCGAGATGATGAGCGCGGGCGATTCGCACATCATCATCCTTACATCAGAACAACGAATCATAACGTGGGGCTATAATGTCGAGAATCAATTAGGGTTCACGACATCAGCATCCTACGTCGTTACACCGACTGATATCAGCGATGAGTTCACGCTTGCAGCAGGTGAAACATTCGCACAAGTAGTGGCGGAAGCATCGCACAGTTTCGTAAGAACCTCGGCGGGTGAAGTATATGCCTGGGGTAACAATGACTACGGACAACTCGGAAATGACACGACCGAGAATACGAATGCACCTACAAATATTACATTCCAGTTTTCACTCGACCCCGGTGAGACGATCATAGATGTTCAGACCGGTTCACGCCAAACGCTGGCATTGACCTCGAACCACCGTGTCTTTGCCTGGGGCGATAATACGTACGGTCAGTTAGGGGATGGCACAAACGATAGCAGCTTGACGCCGAGTGACATTACCGATTCCTTCCCGGATGACGTTGAGATCGTTCAGCTCGCTACGGGAGATGCTCACTCTCTCGCGATTACATCAACCGGAAGAGTCTATGCTTGGGGCAACAATTCTAGTGGTCAGCTCGGCGATGAGTCCGAACTCGCTCAGGATACACCGACCGAGATCACGGACTACTTCTCGCTAAGCAGCGATGACGAGCTCGCTAGTGTTCATGCTAGTGGAGACTCCAGCTTTGCCCGATCACAGAACGACCGGCTCTATGCTTGGGGTGAAAACAGTCACGGACAGCTCAGTACGGGAGATACTAACGAAAGGACTCGCCCCGTCAACGTCACCTCTCTCTTTGTCCTATATCAGGGCGAATCCCTGATCGATCACGACAACAGTTCAACCCAAGGTATCGCATTAACCGATGAAGGTAGAGCCTTCATATGGGGTGAAGGTACAACCGATAAGACGTGGATTTCTACGCCGTACAACACAGCATTTACTAATCCGGGGTCACCGTCAAGAACGGGTCACGAGTTTGCTGGCTGGTATACTGATCCGGATCTGACTCAGGAATACTCGTTCTCACGCGTTGATCAGGAGCATCCAAAGCATATCGAACTCTATGCGAAATGGAACGTTAAAACCTATAGCATCAACTACTACAACGTAGAAGAAAACGTTCTGAGAATAACCGATTCGGTCGCAATGGGTGACGAGCATACGGTTGCTCTGGATGATGACGGTCGAATCTTCGTATGGGGTAATAATGTTGATGGACAACTCGGGGACGGAACGCTTGCTACGGAAAGAGAACTACCCTATGAAACGACGAGCCTCTTCGATCTCGCTGACGATGAAACGATCATCGATGTCTTTGCGGGTGGAAAAACCTCCTTCGCTACGACATCGGATGGACGCGTCTTTGGTTGGGGCGACAACACCCATGGACAGATGCTGACGGACTCCGGTGGAGTAGAACGCGCACCTACGGATATCACCGATCGACTCGATCTAGATGAAGGAGAAACCGTAATCATGATATCCGCTGGGGAAGGGCACGTCATCGCCCTGACATCAGCCGATCGCGTACTGACCTGGGGACTCAATGGTGACGGGCAGCTCGGTGATGGAAGTACGGACGACCGATTTGAGCCGATGGATATCGCGCTTGACCCCGACCGATTCGGTTTGCAGCCGGGGGATGAGATCGACTACGTCGCAACCGGCGACTACCACACAATGGCACTCTCTTCTCAAGGAAAGGTGTTCGTATGGGGTGAAAACGGATCCGGACAGATCGGAAACGACACGCTCGATGATGCCGAGGATCCGGTCGATATTACGACTAAACTGGACCTAGCGAGTGGGGTTACGATGGAATCGATCGACGGAGGAACCGGGTTTACCGTCCTGCTGACCTCTACGGACCAAGTACTAACCTGGGGACAGAATACCTATGGACAGCTCGGAAACGATAGTGATGATGATTCCAGTATCCCGGTTAACATAACCAGCCGCTTCGGTCTTGCTCTCGGTGAAACCATTGATTCCTTAGTCGCGGGCAACCACCACGTAGTCGCTACGACCTCTAGCAATACGATCTATACATGGGGAAGGAACCACAGCGGTCAGCTCGGAAACAACGATACGCTCGATCAATGGTTACCGACCGATGTTACCGAGTATTTCTCACTTTCCTCTGGCGACTTCGTCCATGAGGAGGAAGAGGTCATCGTATCGGCTCATGCCAACGGTGATCATAGCGCATCGATCACGAGCTATGGACACCTCTTCGTCTGGGGCAATAACTCATCCGGACAGGTCGGTGACAATACGACCACGGATCGGAATACCGGTATAAAGATTACCAGTCAGTTCAATCTTGCTACCGGCGAGAACATCGACATTGCCTCAACCGGTAACGACCACAACTTGACGGTAACATCACAGGGTAGGATCTTCGTCTGGGGTAGCAACTCCTTCGGTACTCTCGGTGATGGAACGACCACGAACATGAATTCACCGAGCGAAGTGACCGCCAGGTTCAACCTCGACTGGGGCGAATATATCATCGATGTATTCAGTGGCGATCAGACGTCATTTGCGATCACTTCAGAAGATCGCATCTTTGCCTGGGGAAATAACACCTACGGACAGCTCGGTGACGGCACAACGGACCATCGTGACCTGCCCGTTGAGATTACGAATCGATTCCCTGGCCTGAATCCTGATGAAGTGATCGTTGACATCGTTGGCGGTGCTTATCATACCCTGGCACTGACATCGGATGGCAATCTCTTCGCCTGGGGAAGGAACTGGCTCGGTCAACTCGGTGACGGCACAACGGACGATCGGCATTCACCGGTAAACATCAATGAACACTTCTCCTTTGACGCCGGAGTTACCGTCGAAAGTATCGCGGCTGGTGAAAACCATTCGGTTGCGATCGATTCCGATGGTGACGTCTACTCTTGGGGAGATAATCTATTCGGACAGCTCGGCAATGGCGAGCAAGGCCAGCAGACGTCCCCCATCAACATCACCGAAGAATTCGCTTTCGACGCAGAGGAAATCCCGATTCATATCGCCGCCGGCCGACTGCACAACGTGTTGACAACTTCAGAGAATCGTATATTTACCTGGGGTAATAATGGTTCCGGACAACTCGGCAACAAGAGTTTCGACTCATCATCGGTTCCGATCGATATAACCGATAATATTGACTTCGCCGGTGGCGAAGAGATCGACGCGGTTATCACGGGCAACTCGCATTCATTCATATGGACGACGCAGGATCGGATCATCGGCTGGGGTAACAATGTTTACGGACAGATCGGCAACGATGATAATGAAAACGTAAACGACCCCGTAGACATATCGGATTCGATCGACCTATCCGAAAACGAGTCGATCACGTCGATATCAGCCGGATTCGCCCATACCGTGCTCGCTACTGATCGCGGAAGGATCATGTCATGGGGCCTGAACAGTAACGGCCAACTCGGTGATGGTACCGCACAAACCCGAAGGGCTCCCGTTGAAATAACGAACGCTTTCCGGGAAACGACGAGCTATGCGACGAGCTTAACCTACACCTATGGGGAAGACGTTGATTTCTATGAGCCGGTTCGGGAAGGCTTTGATCTGACCGGTTGGTATCTCGATGTCGGATTGACCGAACCTGCCGATCTGACCACGATGCCTGACGAGAATATCACGCTCTACGCCAAGTGGTTACCCGGGGAAGCAACCATCTCGTTCGAGACGTTCGGAGGAACGTCCATGTCGCCGATCACGGTACCGATGAATACCTTTATCGATGAACCGGTTGCCCCCTATCTATACGGGCATCGCTTCGTCAGCTGGCATACCGAGGAGGACCTCTCGGATGAGCCGTTCGACTTCTCGAGCACGGTCATCACCGAGGATATGGTACTCTATGCGAACTATGAAAAGGATACCTTCGTCATCAACTACGATGAAAATGGCGGTTACGGAGCATCCCCCGATATCTATGACTTCGAGGATACGGTTAACTTGCCGACACCGAGTCGCGATGGCTACAATTTCGCTGGCTGGTACTATGATGATGGAACGTTCGCTGATGAGTTCATCGAGGATAGCGAAATGCCCGGTGAACACCTCGAGCTCTACGCGAAATGGGACATCCACATTTATAGCGTCCGTTTCAATAAGAATGACGGAGTAACGACGACGGATCGTTACGACATCGAATACGGCCAATCGGCTACCGAAGTGATCTCCGAATCCCTGATGGATTCGTTAACAACGAGGGATAACTATGAGTTCTTGTACTGGTCCTATTCCTACTGGGATCCGCGGTATTATGATGCGGATGAGCATGAACGGGGAGAGAATAATCGAACGATCTATCTCTACATCGGCGACGATGACATGCCGGATCTCGATAGGGATGACCATGATGTTGAATTTAGGGCAAATTGGATCGGTGAGGACAAGACTCTAGAATTCAATACGCGCGGAGGCGTCGAAATCTCTGATCCTGACGATTACGAGGACGTTGAATTCAACACGAGAATCGAACTGCCTTCTACCTCAAGGGAAGGATACGACTTCTTAGGCTGGTACGACAGTACCGACTTCGTTTCTGAAGCGTTTATCGGAATGGCTGGTGAAGAAGTATTCATGCCGGATGATACGACCTACTATGCGCGCTGGTCAACGATCGAATATACGATCACGTATGAAAATGTTGAGGCGATCGATAACCCGGATAATCCTACTTCATACGACACCGAAGATCTACCCATATCCCTGGAAGACCCGGATAAACCTGGCGATACTTTCCTCGGTTGGTATGATAATCCCGATTTCGAAGGCGCCGCCATCGACGAGATCGAAGCAGGAACGACAGAAGATATAGTACTGTATGCGCGTTGGGAATCGGATGAACCGGAGGAATAACAGCATCACGCATATGGGTAAGGGATGCCGAGCGCTGGCATCCCTTAGCCTATACATCGAACACTAGAAAGAAGGGGCGTCATGGCGACCAGTAAGACTCAGCTCATCATTCACTACATCGAAAAACCCGAACCGGTCATTAGTTTTGGATTTTTCGAAAGAAACAAAAAGGAAGTAATCCGCCATCTTCATGATCACATCCAGCTGGAATCCTATCAGGTCGATCACGGCAAACTAAGGGATGAAGTCGTTTTGGCAGAAAGGATCATGAATCTATCGGAAGACATTGATGGGAAAATCAAGGATGGAATCCATTTTATCGTTGATTCGCCAAGAGTCCTCTATTATTCCATGATCTTACCTAGGATGAGCATAAAAAAAGCCAAACAAATGGCTTTCAAAGAACTCGAAGAGACGTTCATCAACTATGGCGAAGAATACTCTGTTCGGTCCTATGCCGTTGATGCTAAGGAGAAAGGCATTTTCGTGTATTTCGAACTGTTGCCGCTCGATATCATCCGATCCTTTACCAACATGAGCGAACATATCGATAAGTATGTCGATAGCGTCAATCTAGGAAATATCGCCTTATTGAACTACTTTAATGCGAGTAATGTCGAACAGGACGACGTCATAGTTATCTACGGTGATGAACACCTGACGCTTGTAGGTCTGATCATTGGACGACAGCTCGTCGAAACGCAAGCATATTACCAAGCACTAAAAAATGATGAAACCCTTTTTACTAGAATCGGTTTGGGCATCAAGGTGATGAGCGGAAAACATGAATTCCACTTTGAACGAACCTGTGTGAAGCACGTACTCGTTTTCGTGGACGACCAGGAGGTCAAGAGTTCACTAGAACGATACTTGAATGTCGAATATGACCTGGATAGGATCGAAACGGATCATGACGAATTCGTTGATATGCTGCATATTTTCTTTTCTAACGATGACTTCGTCGATTATGTCTTCAAATTGGATGTGTGAGGACCTATGAAAAATGGTTTTACACTGGTCGAAGTGTTGGTCGCACTGACGATTATCGCCACGATAACGATCGTTGTCATGCAGATCTATATGACGATCACTAAGGTAGAAGTCGAAGCGGAGGAAGAGGACTATGCCCGGATTACGATTCAAAACATACATAGTGCCTTTTTCAGCGATCCTGAATCCTGGGAAGAAGTCCTATACGCATCATACGACGTGAATGCACCGTCCGAATTCGATTCGATGCTGCGCTTTGATGCAAACTGGCAATTGCTAGAAGCCACTGAGACGGCAGTCTATACGATCGATTATGACTACGGAGAAACATACGATGACGAGGCCGACCGAACGGTATATGACCTATCCATCGATGAGATCGCATCCGAACAGCGCGTTATCTTTAGTAACATCGATCTAGGGAAGATGGTGAGCCCATGAAAACAAGGGGATCGGCCCTAGTATTCAGCATCATCCTGATGGCAGCCATTACCATACTAGGACTAGCGGCATTTTCGCTTCTGTATCAGAACTATCAGGATACGATCACGAAAAACGAGCAGTACTTTTCCGAGTTAGAAGAGCAGGTAATCGCGCAGGAGATCTATACTACGATCGTTCTGGAAGAACTTTTAGAAACTGCGAACCATACGGAATTTGTTGAAGTGGACGGAGTTGAGTATGATCTAGAGTATGATAATGGGGCGGTTACTTATTCTACCGGAAACATCGATATTGGTATCGATAGCGACTACGCGATCGAGTACTGGGTCATCACGAGCAACCAGGAGGATTAACTATGGATATATTCGTGCTATTAGCAGTTTTTCTATTCGGCGTCATCATCGGAAGCTTTAATAATGTTCTGATTCATAGGATTCCTAGGGGAATGAGCATCATAAGACCCGGGTCTCGGTGCTTTTCGTGTCACGAACCGCTAAAGTGGTATGATAATATCCCTTTATTGTCGTATATCCTTCTTGGCGGGAAATGTCGCTATTGCAAGGCCAGGATACCTTTTCGCTATTTTTTAGTGGAATTGCTGACGGGAGTTCTATTCGTTCTACTATACCTGAAATTCGATCTAACCGTGGACTTCGCTCTAGCAGCCATCTTCATAAACACGGGTATCATCGTCCTATTCATCGACCGGGATTACCGGATTATCCCCGACTTTCTGATTCTGATCATTCTTGCGGTTGGCCTTGCTAATCTCTTAGTCAGAGCAACGACTGAACCGGGCTTTGATGTCGGATTCTATATCTTCGGACTCATTATCGGATTTCTAGTCCTATTCATCGTCCGTGTTTTTGGCGAACTCATCTATAAAAGGGAAGCGCTCGGTCTCGGCGATGTCAAGCTTCTCGCTGTAGGGGGATTCTATCTCGGATGGCCCTACGTATTCCTAACGCTGTTACTATCATCGGTGATCGCGTCCATCATCGAATTATCCCTGATCAGGTTCGGCGTGCGTTCACGCGATGACCAGATTCCCTTTGGTCCATATCTTGTGATCGGTCTTGCACTATCCCTGTTCGTTGGAGAAGAGATAATCACCTGGTACACCGGGTTGTTATCATAAAAGTGAGGTGTAACAATGCCTACGTTTGACTATAAGGCACAGGCGCCTAATGGCGCGCTAACACAGGATAAAATGGTAGCTCTCGACGAAAGAGATCTAAAGTCGCTGTTAAAGCGACAGGGTCTGTTTCTCGTCGAGTGCAAGCAACATAAAGAGAAAAAGCCGAACACCTTCTTTGCTCTATCGAGTAAGGTTTCTACCAATGACGTCATTACCTTTATGAGGCAGTTATCGGTCATGATCAATGCGGGTGTCCCGATCGAGGATTCGATCAACACGCTGAAAAAACAGGAGTCAGCACCGGCTTTTAAGTCGATATTGATGAAAGTCCACGAGGACTTACTCGAAGGAGTCTACCTTTCGGAGGCTTTTGCGAAATACCCTAAGATCTTCCCGACTTTCTTTAAGAACATGATCTATATCGGTGAACTGAGCGGGAGCCTTGATGTCGTGTTGAACAAATTAGCTGACTATTATGAGCGGGACCGAAAAATCCGGGGTAAAGCCAAGAGCGCAATGGTCTATCCAACCTTCCTCCTGGTCATGATCATCGCAGTATTCCTCTTTTTAACGGTTTTTATCGTCCCTCAATTCGAAAGCATGCTCAATGAAGTCGGTGGCGAAATGCCCTTTATTACCGTCGTGATACTAAATATGAGCCGATTCGTCACGCTCTATTTCCCCTTTATTCTAACCGGACTCATTACTATCACCGCGTTATTCATCATATTCTTTCGGACGAAACGCGGTCGATACATAAAGGACGGACTGAAACTCAAACTACCGATGATCAAAAAGATTACGCACTACCTGATTACCGCTCGCTTCGCTCGTGGTTTCGGTCTGCTCGTGGCGAGCGGAATGTCGATCATGGATTCGATCGAGACGATCGGAAGGCTCATGGAAAACAAGGTGTTCGAAAAGCGTTTCGTCTACGCGACGGATGAGGTTAAGCGCGGCAAGCGTATCGCTAAATCGATCAAGAAGCTCAATTTTTTCCCACCGATGATGACGGAAATGATCGGCGTCGGTGAAAAAACCGGA
>JBKHFR010000047.1:0-9195 GCA_046540115.1 Acholeplasmataceae bacterium
CCTCCCAGGTGTAGTTACCGGCGAGAATATCGCCTTCGGTTAATCCGTCAGGGAGCGTATCGAAGGCTTCGGTCCGGGCATAGGATAGGTAGACGTCGGAGTTGATCGGGAAGAAATAGCGATTGCCGTCGCTGTTGGTCGAACCGTCGAAAGTGGCGAGGAACGTACGGTCGTCCATCGCGTCTTCGAGGTCATCGACTTCCTGCATGTACCCTTCGCCGATGTAGTCCGCCATGGTACCGAAGTGCGAGATCAGAAGGTCGACGGTATAGTTTTCAGCCTTTTGTTCGGTGTCGATCTTGTTGAAGGTGTCCTCGGCCTGTGCGAGCGTTTCGAACTTGATCGTTACGTCGTGTTCCTCTTCGAACGCATCGAAGATTTCCGTGCGGTACAATTCTTTTTCGACCACTTCACGACCGAAGTCGCTTAGAATGTACAATTCGGGTTTTTCATCATCAACTTCCTCGCATGACGCGAGCAGGAACAATGGTGCGATGACCATCAAGAGAACCAGAATCTTTTTCATATAGCTTCACTCCTCCTTATTTTAGTATATTTTATCACCGTGTAAGCGTTTTTCATATGTTATGTAGAACGATAAATCTACTAAACAAGACGATTCAGATGTTATCCATAATATTTTTAAGGATCGAGGTGAGCCGATCGTAGGATAGATCACGACGAGCAATCAGCTCGTTTTCTTCGGTCGTTTTCGCATATAGCGCGGCATCGAAGAGTATCCTTTCGATGCCGATCGCTGCGCGCTCAAGGACATCATCCTCGACACGGAACAGGCCGTCTTCGTCGGTAGTGTGCTCATGACCGAGCGAGACGACGCTGAAGCCGAGCGGTGCGATATCCCTTTGAAAGACCGGATACTCATAGGCGAGCACGGGCTTGCGGGCGAAAACGGCTTCGATGAACTGGTTCCCCCAGCCCTCGAGGACCGAGGGGTAGGTGACGAAATCACAGGCCGAATAGACGTCCCAGAGGGAATAGATCTTGGTGTGATCGATGCGTTTACGCTCGGAGGCGACGATGTCGTTGATCAGTTCGATGTCGAACGTTGCCCGGTCGATCCTGTCCTTGAGGACCGCGAACCTTTCCGTTTTGAGCTCGTTCATCCCGGCGATCAGCAGGAATATCCGGGTATCCTCTGTCACGGTGATGCCGTTATAGAGCTCGTCGCCGATCCGATCGCTCAGCCGGTTCCGGAAGCGCTCGATCGCGTCGATCGCGAGTTCGATCGCCTTACGGTCCTCGATGCGCGTCGCCTGCAAAAAGACGATGTCGCGCGCTCTGATCCCCAAGCGCGGCCGCAGGTCACGGTTGTATTCGTCCCTGACCCAGGGCTTTCTATCGAAGTTGAAGACGTTCGGTACGACGGTGGCCTCGATGCCCTTCCGGGCTCTAAGCTCATCCTTCGCGATGCTGTTGATGACGCAGTGAACGCCGTTCGATGCCGGTACGTAGCGCCTGAGGATCTCGTCGATCAAAGGCGTCGTCGGATGGGCGTAGCGCTTCCTTTCCCAAAAGAAGTCGTGGTGGTGGTAGATGCACTCGAGGTCCATCTGTTCGATGGTTTCCGTGATGGCGATGGCGGCGGAAAGATTGAGCCCGAGTGAGCCGATGTTGTTCGGTATGATCAGCTCTATGCGCTCCTCTCTAACGATCCGTACTAGCTTTTCGCGGATGGTATCGGCCATCCTGAAGATATCCAGCAAGAGCTCCTTGCCATCCGTATAGTCAGCGAGCGATTCATAGGCGTTACGGTAGATCTTTAGGTGCATCGGATCCTTGAGGCTCAAGTGCTCGATCCATCTCGTTTCCGTTTCGCTGCTCTCACCGGCAACGTAGATGACCCGGTGTCCGAGGTTTTCCAGGACGGTTCGCCACTTGTCCATCTCGAGGGAAACCCCGTCCGTGGCACCGACGCGGAAGTGGATCATGGCGATATTCATGGCGAGCCCCCTTCGAGTTCGATCCAGCGGTATCGGTAGGGATAGAGCTCGATCCGTTTAAGGACCGGTGCGCCGGTCTCGATGTCCGTGCCCCTGAATTCGCTTGTGAGCGTAACGCATTCGTTCGACACGTTGACGAGAACGAGGATCCTCTGTTTCGTCTTCTCGTTGTTCCGGATGATGGAAAAGATGCGTTCATCGAGGAACAGAACGCTCTGTTGCGCATTCGGTGCGAAGGCCGGATAGCGGCGCCTGGTCGCGAGCAGTTCGCGGTACCGGGTAAAGATGGCGTGTCGGAGTGAATGCTCGTTTGCGAGTTCTTCGGTCACGGCCTCGTAGTCGAGCTTGGCCCGGTTGATGCGTCGCGGAATGTTCGAGGAACGCATGCCCTCTAGGTCGTTCCTCGAACCGATCAGGCTGTGCACGTAGATGCCGGGAACGCCGATGACCGAAAGGAGGATGACCTGTGAGGCGATGAACTTACGGATGCGCGTTTCCTTCGTATCGTCATGGGAGGCGACGGCGTCGAAATAGCTGATGTTGAGCTCGTACGGTGACCTAGTGCCGTCACCGTTATCCCGGTAACTGATCCTTCCCTCATTGGCGAGCACGTGCTCGATCAGCTGTTTTTTTTCCGCCTCGTCCAGGATGTCCTCGACCGGCCTCATACCGATGCCGTCGTGGCTAGCGAGGAAATTGAAATAGGTCGTTTCCTCCGTGAGCGGCGTCTCTTTCAGACGGTCGGCCCATTCCAGGAGCTTGCCGGCGCTGCCGCTCACGAAGGAAAACAGCACGAGAGGAGGAAGGGGGAACTGATAGACCATGTGGGCCTCGTCGTGACCGTTGCCGAAATAGGAGACGTTCTGTTGGTGGGGTACGTTCGTCTCGGTCACGATGATCGTTCCCGGTACCGTCAGGTCGAGCACCCGACGCATGAGCTTAATGAGAAGGTGGGTCTGCCTCAGGTGGATCGAGGGCGTACCGATCTCTTTCCAGAGGAAACCGATGGCATCGAAGCGGATAAAGCGCGCCCCCCGCCTGGCATAGCCGATCAGGATCGCTAGAATCCTGAGCAGTACGCCGGGATTCCGGTAGTTGAGGTCGACCTGGTCCTGTGAGAATGTCGCCCAGATATGCTTGGTACCGTCAGCGGTTTCGTAGGGATAGAACAGGGGAAGAGCGCGCGGCCGGACGACGTCGCTATAGTCGAGCGTCGGGTCGCACGCGATGAAGTAGTCCTGGTAGGCCTTTTTTCCCTGTAGGAATCCCTGGAACCAGGCGCTCGAACGGGAAATGTGGTTGATAACGGCATCGAACATGAGGCCATGATCCTTGGAAAGCCGTTCGATATCATCCCAGGTACCGAGCTTCTCGTCGATCCGCTCATAGTCGATGACGGAAAAACCGTCATCGGAGCTATAGGGGAACATCGGTAGGATGTGGACGTTATCGATCAGGCCCTTCGTCCGTTCGTTCAAAAAACGACCGAGCGTACGAAGCGGTACCTCTCCCGCTTTCGTCAGGGAGTCACCATAGGTGATGAGCATCACGTCCTTCTCAGTGACCCAGGGCCTTTTCTCGTTCGTCCGATTGGCTTCGACCAGGCTCAGAATCCGGGCATGGACGCTTTCCGCCTGATCCGGATAGAGTTGTTGAATGATCCTTCTTATCGTCATCAGGACACCTTGATATGTTCGAGCATATTCCTAAGCGCGCGTTTCGGGTCGGAAAGCGACGTCTCGAGATCGGCGTACTTCGGGACGATGACGTGGACGTCGTCTAAAAATTCGATATCCCTTAGATCCTCGCTAACCGCGAAGATGCCGATGACCCGTTTCCGGTGTTTCTTAGCGAGGCGAGCGATCCCGTAGGGCGCCTTGCCGTAGCGCGTCTGACGGTCGAGCCGCCCCTCACCGACGATCACGACATCCGATTCTTTGATCTTTTCTTCGATGTCGAGCAAGCGGATCATGTAGTCGATCCCCGAATGGATATCGGCTTTCAGAAAGGCCATGGCCCCGAATCCGAACCCACCGGCAGCACCGGCACCGGGCACGAACCGATAGGTCCGTTCGAAGTGCTTCTCGACGACGTCCGCGTAACGGGTCATGTTCTGTTCAAGGATGTTCTGCATCCTTTCGGTAGCGCCCTTCTGCCGGGCGTAGATGTGGGCACAGCCATCCTGACCGAGCAGAGGGTTCTTGACGTCGCTCGCCATCACGAACGAGACGTTTTCGATCAGTTCGTCGAGCTCGCTCGTATCGAACCCCGTGATGCTTCCCAGGAGATTCCCGTTGATAGCATCCGAGATCGGTCGATCATGGTCATAGAAGCGGACGCCGAGCGCCTGGACTAAGCCGGCAGCCGCGTCGTTCGTCGCGCTCCCGCCGAGGCCGATGACGATCCTTTTCGAGCCTTTCGCGATCGCGTCCTTAACGACCAGGCCGAGGCCGTAGGTCGTCGTCTCGAGCGGGTTCATCCGCGTCTCATCGATCTTGTTGAGCCCGTTGACATTCGAAAGCTCGATGAAGGCGACGCCATCGTGGATGATATAGGACGCTTCGATCGGATCACCGAGTGAGCCGAGGGTGACGATCTTCTGCGGCTTTTCACGATAAAAATCGTTGATCGCGTCAACGAATCCTTCACCGCCATCGCTGATGGGCATCGCCTCGACCTGGCAGTCCTTGTCGGAATAGAATCGTTTGATCAGGTGCGAGATGTCCACCGATGAGAGCGTCCCCTTGAAAGAGTCCACGGCTACGAGTATCTTCATGTCTATGTCACTCCTTGGTATTCACGTCCATTGTATACGAAAGCGGCGGATATTCATATATTACAAAGCATATAATTAATTTGAACGGCTCCAGTTATTTGTTATACGTAACAAGACACGGTGCTCGTTCCTGCTACTGATCCGTTTTTTTATTCGCTGGACCGCTCGATTCCCGTCTTTAAAAAAGGATAGGGACCGACCACTCCTTTTACATAGCTTTTCCTCTGAGTAAAGCCCGATGATAACCACTTTCTATCCCTGCTGGGAAGGGGGGGAGGCTCGAGGTAAAGAGGTGCTTTTTTATGTAAAGTAAACGTATAAAAACAGTTAAGTTTCGACTAAGCGCCTACCCATTCGAAAAAAGGGTGTTACAATAAGTACGGTTCCCGAACTGATGGAAGGGTGTGCAAAAAAATGGGACTCTATCTCAAAGCGATTCTAGCACTCAGCGCCACGCTTTTTCTCGTTTCCTGTGTCGAACAGGACACCTCCTGGCGGAGCATATATACCGAAATGACGGATAGCATGTTCCGGGAGGACGACACCTTCGATCGGGTGACCCGTGACCTCATATTTTTAGACGAATCGTCGACGGATCCGTCCGTGGCGGTTTTTTGGTATTCGGATAACACCGACATCATCGCTAACGACGGGAAGGTCAACCGGCCCGAGGATCGGGTCGAACCGGTTCAGATCACGATCGAAATCGTTGGCGAAAACGATGTCCGGACCTACACGATCACCGTCTACGTCATGCCGGTAGGAGATATCAGCGTCACGTTCGTGACCTTCGATCAGGAAACGGTCGTCGAAGTCCCCGCCTTGACCAATGTCGATCCGTTGGAAGACCCGGCTCACCCCGCCTTCGACTTCATCGGCTGGCGGAACGCAGCCGATGATTCCTTCTTCGACTTCGATCAGCCGGTCGAAGAGGACCTAACCCTCATCGCCGAGTGGGAAGAACGGAGCTACCGGGTCACCTTCGACTCCCGGGGCGGAAGCGAGGTAGGAAGCATCGAGGACGTCATCCACAGTGAGACGCTTCCCGAGCTTACGGAACCGGTCCGCGAGGGCTACACCTTCATCGGCTGGATCTTTGTCGATGCCTTCGGCAACGAACAGCTCCTCGTCGAGAACCGGACGATCATCAACGACAACATCAAAGCGCATGCTTTGTGGATTATAGATCAGGAATAAAAAAAAGAAAAGGAGCCTAACACATGCAACGAATGAAACGACTATTTCTCTTGTTGTTGCTGACGACGTTCGCGTTCGCGATCTCCCTGCAAACCGTGTTTGCCGATGAGACCGACGACACCGCGACCATTACCTACGTCGTAAGCGAAGAAACGCTCGATGGCCTCGAGTCCATGGATCCCCCCGACCCCGTCACGGGTATCGCCGGACGCCAAGTCAACCACATACCGACGCTCAGCTCGTCGGTCTACACCTTCCTCGGATGGTACTACTACGAGGACGGTGAAAAGGTTCAACACGAGAAGTATGATGTCATAGATGAAGACCTGACCCTCTACGGATCATGGCGCTTGACCCCGAGAGTCGTCCGATACGAGCTCGACGGCGGCGAAAACAGCCCTGACAATCCGCAGATCGTCTACGGCAATGAGACATACGAACTCGGTGATGCTTCCAAAGAAGGCTACGACTTCGTCGGTTGGGATCTCGATGGTTCGACCGTCACATCCCTAGAAAACGTCACCTCGAGCCTCACATTGACCGCGCAATTTGAAGCGATCGACGTGGTCCTGACCCTCGACCCGAACAACGGTGAGGATCCATACGAAGAGACCGTCACCTACGACGAATCCTACGCGATCGAAGAACCGACCCGCCAGGGCTATGACTTTGACGGCTGGCAGGATGAAGACAACAACTCTTTCCCAGCGAGCGGTACGGTAGACTTCACCGAAGCACGGACCCTTACCGCCCAGTGGACACCCCGTGACGATACGTCCTATGAAGTCGTTACCTACACGGAACAGCTCGACGGCAGCTATGATAGCGAAACCGAGCAATTCCAAGGAACGACCGCATCCACGGTCGACCTTGATCCTAAAGACATTACCGGCTTCGTTCTAAACGATGATAGTAGCGTCCTCTCCGGAGAGATCGCCGCTGACGGTTCGCTCGTCCTATCCGTCTACTATGACCGTGAGAGCTACACCGTCACCTTCCGCGATGAGGATGATGACGTGATCGAAAGCCAGGAAATCCTCTTCGAAGGTTCAGCTGATGCTCCGGACTATTCGGTTCCCGGCTATACGGTAAGCTTCGATCAAGCGCTCTATCAGGACGTCACTGCAGACGTAGACGTACCCGCTATCCTGGATGCGAATACCTACGAGATTACCTTTGACGTAGGCGGGTTCGACCCGATCGACGTAACCTTCGACCAAGCGATCGGTACGCTTCCGAATCCCGAAGCACCGACCGATGAAGTCTTCAACGGTTGGAAGGATGCGGATGGTAAGTTCTATGACCAGAACAGCATCTATGACGTCGTCGGCGACCTCGAACTCTTCGCTGATTTCATTCCCGAATCGGACGTCGCCTACACGATCGAATACCGCTTCGAGAATGAAGCAGGCGACTTCGTAGTCGATGAAACTGAAACCCGCACCCTAACCGACACCGCCGGAGAGGAAGTCACGGCTCCGGAATTAGCTGACATTCCTGCCGGATTCCAGCGCGTCGGCGACCTGCCGAGCGGCATCGTCACGACGGCCGGTGATGGCCTCGTCCTCGTGGTCGACTATGAGCGGATCACGCTCACCGTGACCTTCAGCTACTATGACAACGACGCTCTAACCGATAGCGATGTCGACGTCAAGTACGGTCTCGACGTCGTTGCACCGACGCTAGACGAGCGTACCGGCTACGAATTCGATGACTGGGATGCAAGCCTTTCGGACATCACGGAATCGCAGACCATTATCGCGCTCTATGATCCGATAACCTACTCGATTACCTATAACTATGGCGACGAGGATTCCTTCGATGACCCGGCCGTACACGATAGCCCGGTTGAAAGCTATACGATCGAATCCGAAGAAATCGAACTAACCGATCCGACCCGAAACACCTATACCTTTGACGGTTGGTATGACGCCGAAACCGGTGGATCACTCGTTACCACGATTCCATCTGGTAGCACCGGTGACGTCGAGCTCTATGCTCAGTGGAGCGTCATCACGTATACGGTAACCTTTGAAAACGATTCGGAAACCATCGATGATGTCGAAGTTGAGATCAGCTCGACCGTAGCCGAAGAGGACTTCCCAGCTGTTACAGCACCCGACGGACAGGCTCTTCTCTACTGGTATTACGGCGATGAAGAGGAATTCACGCCCGACACGATCGTAAATAGCGACCTCACCCTCAACCCGCTCTTCGCCGATGCCGTCGAGATCACGTTCCTCGATGAAAACGGTGAAACGATCGAAAGCGACATGGTCATCATCGACATGCCGATCGAAGCACCGGAACTGCCAACAGAAGATGGCTACACGTATGCTTGGGATCAGGACGTTCCGGAAGTCGCATCGACCGATCTCACGATCCAAGCCGTTAAGACCGCGAACACCTACACGATCACTTTCGATTCGCAAGGCGGAAGTGCAGTCGACCCGCGAAATTTCGACTTCGGTGAAGCTACCTCCGCACCCGATGATCCTACTCGAGACGGATACGAGTTCGACGGCTGGTTCGAGGATGAAGATGCTACAATCGAATACTCATTCACGACGATGCCCGCTGAGGACCTAACCCTTTATGCCGGCTGGACAGAAGAAGAAACCAGTGGCCCAGAAGTCGTCGTCTACAGCACCGGATTCGAAAGCGAAGAAGGATTTGTTTCTTCTACTTACTATAAGAACGATGATGTCAAGTACGAAGGTGAAGACGGCAAGGAGTGGGGCTTCTTCCATGGCACGCCATCGACGACGGATGAAATAAGCGGTGAGCAGTCCGCCCAGATGCGCTGGTATACATCTCAGGTAGATGATCTCGGCTACATTTTCACCGATTTCGATTCTGCGAACATCCATCGCGTCGAGTTCCTCGCAAAGAGCACGAATTCGATCGAATTGACCGTATCGCTTTCGGTCGACGGTGGAAGCACCTGGGTCGCGGACGAGGACTACGATCTTTCCCAGGAGTCCAACGTCTACGACGTTCCGAGTGAGTATCAGGATGACGATATCCGTCTACGCTTCATGATTAACTATGCTGATACACCTGGCGGCACATCGAGACTATACATCGATGACGTTCAGTTCTATTCCTATGCTTCTGAAGGTCAGATCGAAAGCCTCATCGAGGATGAGCTGGAACAACCCGCCGAAACGACCGCGGACCTCGATCTTCCTTCATCCGTTACGCTCGGTGAGGATACCTACGACGTTTCCTGGTCGAGCGATGATCCGGCCATCAGTGATT
>JBKHFR010000048.1:0-9173 GCA_046540115.1 Acholeplasmataceae bacterium
CCTTGGTCGGAGTCGGTTGTTCCGCTTTTTCTCCCGGTTTCTCGGTGCGCCTTTCTTCTGATCTTCTTCTCGTTTCGCGTTCCGGTTGCTCGCGTCGTGCTCGGCGTGGAGCGGAGTGGGTGGTTTCTTCCTCGACGGTCTCAACCTCGCCACCCTGTGCTTCGATCACGGCGTTAGCCATGATGTGCGTGATGAGCCTGACGGCGCGGATCGCGTCGTCGTTACCCGGAATGATGTAGTCGACGTCATCGGGATCACAGTTCGAATCGACGATACCGAAGACCTTGATCCCGAGTTTACGGGCTTCGAGAACGGCGTTGCGCTCCTTCTTGGGATCGACGATGTAGACGGCTTCGGGGACCTTCTTCATTTCCTTGATGCCGCCTAAAAACTTCTCGAGGCGATCGCGCTTGTTCTTGAGCATCAGCACTTCCTTTTTGGGAAGCTTATCGAAGACGCCGTCTTCTTCCATCTTGTAGAGGTCGTGAAGGAGCTTGATCCGGCGCCGGATGGTCTTGAAGTTCGTCAGCGTTCCACCGAGCCACCGTTGGTTGACATAGAACTGTCCGGAGCGGATCGCTTCCTCGCGGATCGATTCCTGGGCCTGCTTCTTGGTACCGACGAACAGGACTTTCCCTCCGTTTTGTACGATCTCGAGCATGGCCTGATAGGCGATCTCGATCTCCTTCGCCGTTCGCTTTAAGTCGATGATGTAGATCCCGTTTCTCGATGTAAAGATATAGGGAGCCATTTTCGGATTCCAGCGACGCGTCGCGTGACCGAAATGGACACCCGATTCTAAGAGTTGCTTCATTGATACGACAGCCATAAAATATACCTCCGATTTTTGTTTTTACCTCTGCACGGCTCGTTCGAACGCTCACCCTAGGGCACGAGAGCGCTTAAGCACCGCGCATGCGTATTTTATTAGCCTCGTTAAATATATCATAGATATGGGTAAAATGCAAGTATGGGGCTAAAAAAAGTTAGCGCCCGCTACTACCGAAACCGCCTAGTCTAAAGGTACTATCTTTCGGTTCGTCATTGGTCGTCAGATACTTAAGAAAAACGCCCTGTGCGATCCGTTCACCGGCGGTAATCCGAACCGGTTCTTCACCGAAATTGTAGAGCGGGATAAAGATGTGGCCCTCGTTATCCTCGTTATCGTAGTAGTCGGCATCGATGATGCCGACGCTGTTAGCGAGCATGAGCTTCCGCTTGATGCCCATGGACGAACGGGCAAAGACGAAAAGCGCTTCGTTCGAGGGCATCAGAGCCTTGAGTCCGGTCGGAACTAAAACGATTTCTTTCGGTCCGATTCTAACGTCCTCCGCGCTCGCCAGATCATAGCCCGCGCTCATGGATGTCGAGCGTCGCGGCAGGGATACCGCGGTCTTTCGATAGGCGCTGACTACTGCGAATTTCCTCATATCTGTCGCTCCTTTTTCAAAAGCTTTAGAACCGTGTTCTCCCTGATCAGGACGGTTCTTAAACCCTTTTGTCGGTGTCTTTCATCGTCTTTCACGCGCTCGTTATGGGCGATGGCATCGTCGAGTCGAACCCAGCGGGGTTCGACGCCGTGCGTCCGTTCCCGGAAACCGAGTACCGGTTCATTGCCGAAGCGCACATCGCACAGGAAATAGTCGGACGTCTGCCGAAAGACGCGCGTATCCCCCCTAATACCGTACCTTATTTCTGTCGTTCTTCCGAATGGCCGGATGTTTCGGACTTCTACCGCTCCGAGCTCTTCCTTCAGTTCACGTAACAGGGTTTCTTCGGCCGTCTCCCCGCTCTTCCGACCTCCACCGGCGAACGTGTAGTCGTCGAAGTGAAAGGAGTAGACCATCAGCACTTCGTTCCGGTCGTTTAGGATGAGCGCCCGGCTCGTCGTCCGGCGCATCGTTTCCTGGACGCTTTCTAAGCCCTCTTCGATGATGATCGGTTCGATCGCTCTCATTTCTTGACCGAACGGGGATGAGCGACACGGTACTTCTCGCGGATGCGCTCATTCGAGACGTGGGTATAGATCTGCGTGGACTTCAAGTGCTCGTGTCCGAGCAGTTCCTGGACGACGCGTAGGTCAGCGCCGTGGTCGAGCAGCGTCGTCGCGAAGGCGTGCCTGAGCATGTGCGGGTGGATGCGGTAGGTTTCGCCGGCGGCACGGATCAGCTTTTTCAAGACGTATTGCAGGCCGCGTACCGAAAGCGCCGTTCCTTTATAGCTGATAAAGACCCGGTTTTCATCGAGCGCGCTACCCTTCGAAAGAAGGAGCGGGCGGATATAGGTCAGGTAGTGCTTGAAGTCGGCGACCAGCTGGTCGTGGAGCGGGACGTATCTGTCCTTCGATCCCTTACCGTGAATGAGGATCCGTTTCTGACCGAGCTGGACGTCCTTGGTCGTCATCGCCGTGATCTCGCTCGCCCTCAGTCCACAACTAAACAGAAGGTCTAATAGCAGGTAGTCCCGAAAACCGAGGGAGTCGTAGCGGTCGATATGGGTGAAGAGCGCTTCGATCTCCTCGTCGGCGATCCGTTTGGGAAGCTTCCGGTCGATGCGCGGGGCGGAAACGGTTAGAAAGATGTTTTTCTCGACCATCCCCCGCTTGTGCAGGAACTCATAGAAGGTCCGGAGAGCTGAGACCTTGCGGGCGATGGATTTCTTACTGTAGTCCTGGTCGTTGAGGTAGGAAATATAGTAGCGTCCGAGGCGCTCGCGCCTAACCGATAGTAAGTCTTCTTCGAGTTCTTCCTTGCGGATGAAGGCTGCGAAATCAGAGACATCCTTCAGATAGCTCTTGACGGTGTGCTCCGAGTAGTGCTTTTCCGTTTCGAGATAGTCCTTAAAGGCGTTCAAAGGCTTCATCTAGAGATCCTCCAGGTAGTCCGAAAGCGCGCTGAGCGAGCGCTTCCGATAGAGTGCTTTGCGGTCCTTTTTCCGGTGTTTCTCTCCGAGTCCCGGCAAAAGACCGAGGTTCGCATTCATCGGTTTAAACGACGCGTTCGGCGTCGCCACGTAGTGGGCCATCGCGCCGATGACCGTTTCTTCCGGGAAGGGTTTCAGTGGTTCGTTCTCGAGCCAAAGGGCCATCTGAACCGCCGCGTTTAGGCCGGAGGCCGCGCTTTCGATATAGCCTTCGACTCCGCTGATCTGTCCGGCGAAAAAGAGATTGGGGTACTCCTTCATCTGATAGCTCTGATTGAGGACTTGCGGGCTTTCGATATAGGTGTTCTTGTGCATGACGCCATAGCGCAGGATCCTAGCCTGTTCGAGGCCGGGGATCATCCGGATGACCCGTTTCTGTTCGGGCCACGTCAGATTCGTCTGGAAGCCGACGATGTTATACATCGACTTTTTGGCGTCGTCCTGACGGAGCTGGATGACGGCATGGGGACGATGGTCGGGATCGCGGGCCAGGCCGACCGGTTTGAGCGGCCCGTAGAGGACGGTTTGCGGTCCCCGTTTAGCCATGACTTCGATCGGCATGCACCCTTCGAAAACGTCGTTCTCGAAGTCCTTGAGCGGGTGCGTATCGGCGCTGATGAGCGCCTGGTAGAAGGCGGAATACGTCCTTTCATCCATCGGACAGTTGATGTATGAGGCTTCGCCCTTATCGTAGCGGCTCTTGAAATAGCAGGTATCCATGTCGATCGAATCGAAAGCGATGATCGGGGCGATGGCATCGAAAAAGTGGAGGTGCTCCTGCTCGAGCAACGAGGCGATCGCGCTCGCTAAAGAATCGCTCGCGAGCGGACCAGCGGCGATGATCGTCGGAGAGTTGACGTCGATCGCGTCGACCTCCTTACGGATTACCTCGATATGGGGATTGTCGGCGATGCTCGCCTCGATCGCCTGTGAAAAGAGCGTCCGGTCAACGGCAAGCGACGATCCGGCCGGAACCGATGTCCGCTTCGCAGCCGCGAGGACGAGGGAGCCGATCGTTTCCATTTCCCGTTTCAAAAGCCCGACGGCGTTGTGTTCGTCGAGCGAGCGAAAGGAATTCGAACAGACGAGTTCGGCCATCATCCCGGTCCGGTGGGCCGGGGTCATCCGCTTCGGACGCATCTCATAGAGCTTTACAGGGATCCGCTTATTGGCGAGGTAGTTCGCCGCTTCGACGCCGGCCAACCCTGCTCCGATGATTCTAACCATAGTGATCACCGCCTCTATTATACACGAGATGGCCGCTAGAAGGAAAAAAGCGGAAAGAGAGCGCTGCCTTAAGTCTGATAGACGAATCGTTCATAGAACGGCGTTAGCTTTCGGTAGGCGTCCTTGACGAAATAGAAGATGATGACCGAGTTGAAGATGACGAGCGAGAGCCTCAGTGCGAGCGTGCTGAGCGCTTCGATCCTACCGAAATAATAGAGAATGGCGATCGTATTGAGGGTGGTCGCTGCCAGATAGGCGAGAAAGACGGCGACCGCCAGTAGATCGAGGCGGAACCTTCTACGGATCAACACCCCCGGAATGACGCCCCAGGCGACCGCAGATAGCGCGAAAAGGGGGAGATATCCCTGACCGGAGAAATTGACGCCGATCAGATCGGAGACGAGCGCCATGCCCAGGCCGTAAGCGGGGCCGAGAATGATGCTGCCGAGAATGATAGGGATGGCGTAAAAGGGTACGCCGAAACTCGTGCTCTGGATGAGCATCTTGAACAGTATGTCGATCACGATCGAGACCGACGCGAGCGATGCGGCGAGGGTTAGACGCTGAACGTGCTTAGTATTGTTCATCAAAAAAAGACCTCCAATCGGCGAGGTCCACTATAATCGCTTACAGCGGACACGCTAGAAAACCGCCACGTAGAACGTGTTCGTTCTATCCGAATATCCCTAGGATAGACACTTAACGCTTCCTAGCTAACTCTGCACCTATATTATACACGAGACCACGATAAAATGGAAGTCATCCGATAGCACGATCCTTATTCGAGCATCCAGTCGATCGGATCGAGACCGTGCTCGATGAGATAGCGATTCGTCCGTGAGAATGGTTTCGATTTGAAGAATCCCCGGTTAGCCGATAGGGGCGAGGGGTGAGGGGCAGTAAGGACGAGGTGTTGCGGGCGATAGACGAATGACCGATAGCGCTTAGCGTTATTGCCCCAGAGGATGAACACGACCGGAGCATCCTTACGCGCTACTTCCTTGATCAGTTCGCTCGTCATTCCTTCCCAACCCTTATTCCGATGCGAGAACGGTCGGTGCAGTTCGACCGTGAGCACGGTATTGAGCAGTAGAACCCCCTGTTTCGCCCACTTGGTCAGGTTCCCCGTCCGCGGGTAGGGAATGTTCAGGTCATCGACGAGCTCCTTGAAAACGTTCTTAAGGCTCGGTGGATAGGCGCCCTGTTCGACGCTGAAACTGAGCCCGTGAGCCTGCCCGTGATCGTGGTAGGGGTCCTGTCCGAGAATGACGACCTTAACCGAATCGAGCGGGGTAAGCCGTAGCGCTGCCAGCCGTTTTTCTCGTGGTGGTAATACGATCTTGTCCTGGTCCTCAGCACGCAAAAAAGCGACGAGTTCGTGGAAATAGGGCTTCACTTTTTCTCGTTCGATCACGTCATCCCAGGTCATCCGCCTACACCTCGCCTACGATTATAACACCGATAAGGCATAAAAAAAAGCTCGGAAGCGGAGGCTTCCGAGCCCGTGTTCCTTACTTGATAAGACTCGCGAGCTTACTGACGGTGCGAACGAGCTGAGCCGCATAGCTCATCTCATTGTCATACCAGGCCATGACCTTAACGAGCTGCTTACCGTCGGCGTCGATGACCTGCGTCAGACCGGCGTCGAAGAGCGAACCGTATTCCGAACCGATGATATCGCTCGATACGATCGGATCGGTAACATAGGCGAGCGTTTCGTTCGCTGCTTTTTCAAAGGCGGCGTTAATCGTTTCTTTCGTAACGTCCTTTTCGAGTTCAACCGTGAGGTCGACGAGGGAACCGGTCGTTACGGGTACGCGTAGGGCCTTACCGTCGAGCTTGCCCTTCAGTTCGGGTAGAACGAGTCCGATCGCCTTGGCGGCACCGGTCGACGTCGGGATGATGTTCGCCGCTGCGGCGCGTCCACGTCGGGATTTGATGCCCTTTTTGTGGGGTTGGTCCATCGTGACCTGATCCGCCGTATAGGCGTGGACGGTCGTCATGAAGCCCCGGACGATCTTGAAGTTGTCATCGAGCACCTTAGCAACCGGTGCGAGACAGTTGGTCGTACACGATGCGCAGCTCAGGATATCCTCGCTACCGTCCAGGATGTCGTCGTTGACGTTATAGACGATCGTCTTGACATCGGAACCGGCGGGTGCACTGATGACGACTTTCTTAGCGCCGGCTTCCAGGTGCCAGCCTGCTTTTTCTTGACTCGTAAATAGTCCGGTACACTCGAGAACGACATCGATATTGAGGTCCTTCCACGGCAGCATCTTGGGATCCTTCTGGCTGAAAATCGGGATTCGCTTGTCATCGACGATGAGTTCGGACCCTTCATAGGAAACCGAATCGGACTTGAAACGGCCCTGTGCGGTATCGTATTTCAGTAGATAGGCCAGGGTTTCGGCATCGGTCAGATCATTGATGCCAACGACTTCGAACTCGGGTTTGTTTTCCATCAGACGGAATGCTAGGCGGCCGATGCGCCCAAAACCATTGATCGCTACTCTAATAGCCATATTCATATATCCTCCTTGAATTGTTACGTCACTCTCATTTTAACATTTATCGGCTAAAAAGCAATTATGATGGTCTGAAAACGAGAAATGTAAACGTTTTTACTTCATTTATCGGGGGTTATTTGTTATAATGAGGATTGCATGATGGTCCCATAGAACGGTAGAGAGGTGCGCTTATGAATAGGAATATCGAAATCGAATTTAAGACGGTGATTTCCGAACAGAAGTACCACGAACTCTTACGGCAATTCGACCTTGAAAACAACATTTTCAAACAGGTCAACCACTACTTCGACACCGATGATTATGCTCTCAACGAACAGAACATCGTGCTCCGTATAAGACAGAAGGGCGAACGGCTCTATAAGGTTACCCTTAAGAGTCAGAGCGAGAAGGGTGCCTTCGAAAACCACGTCGTTCTAACGCCCGAACAGGCCCAGGATATGATCGAAAACGGCTTTCAAACGTGTGACTTCTTTTGCTCGATCGACCACTTCGTGACGTTTAAAGTCAGTCTCGATAACTACCGTGTCAGCACGCCCTATAAGAACGGAACGCTCTTTTTAGACCGGTGTGACTACTGTAACGTGACCGACTATGAGATCGAATACGAGGTCGATCACTACGAGGAAGGGCTCGTGATCTTCGAACAGTTCCTAGCGGAACACGGGATCGAATACACTCCGACCAAGCGCAAGAGCGAACGCGCTTTTACGTGTAAAAGGTAGCCTAATGCGCCTTTTTCCGGCGAAATGTTGACATATTCTCTATCCGAGATTATAATATGCACAAATATGCGTAGGAGGTCCCTATGAAAGAACGCAGTTTACTCGTCTTCGTGATCGCCGTAACCGTGAGCCTGCTTTTCATCGCTTCACTGGTCGTTCGCACCTTTCTCTGGCAGAACGTAACGATCGACGCCGCGCTACCTAGTTATGGCGTCATGGTCATTCCGACCTATGCTAAGCTCCTTATCATCGTGGCCCTTTACTGGATCGCCTGGTATTTCGAAGAGCGAGGATTTCTTTTAGCCGCTACGGTTCTCATGACGGCTCTCTTTATGAACCACCTGGACTATAGTGGGTTGATCGGTGGAAGCATCTTCATTCCGAGCGCCTATGCCCCCATGGTCAAGACCAGCTACGTCTTTAGTTTCATACTCATGGCGGCGTCCATCATACTCGGATTCTATAGCTATTATCAGCTCGAGCGAAAGGCTTCCTAATCCTTCCTTGCTCGCTTAACGAACGAACAGGGTCGTTCGACCTATTTTCTTGTTGTTCGCGAGGCGTCGAGGAAGAAATCGAACGTTAACTGACGCCAGCAACAGAGAAGGGATGATAGAGCATGGATGTCATGGCCGAACGATACATCAACGAAGTTAAAAAGCGCGTCGACGCCGATCAGCGGGATGCGGTCGAACGGGACTTACGGGAAACCATAGAAGACCGTGAAGGCCAGGAACTGATCGATACGCTCCGGGATCTCGGTCATCCCCGGGAAGTCGCGGCGAGGTATTCCAGGCGCCGATCCTACCTCATTTCTCCGGCCTATTTCCCTTACTACCGGTACGTGCGGAAGATCGTTCTATACGCGGTCGCGCTGATCATTACCGTATTCGCGAGCATCGATGCCATCACCGGCATGACGGCGACGACGCTCGCTGCGGCGCTGATCGACGTCTTCGCTGCCGTCCTGTGGTCGGTTTTCATCGGCGTCATTTCCGCTTACGGCCTCGTCACGCTCGCTTTTTCCTGGTTCGAGTCGAGGCAGATCCGGATCGCTCGCGCCTTTGACCCCCGAAAAATGACCGAGCTTACCCGCTTTTCCCGGGACTACCTCAATCCTAACGGGACGCTGATCGAAACGGCATTCCTCGGAAGCGTCTATATCCTTCTCCTACTGGCCTTTACCCTTTACCGGGACGCGATCGGCTGGTATGACCAGGGTATCATGGTCGCTTCCCTTTACGTCGAACCGGCCATGAGCTCTTTCGCTGTGCTGCTTACGATCGGCTTTTCCCTCGTCCTTACGGTCGATATCTATCTGCTCTATAAGCGCACCCTGACGACTCTGAGTGCCGTATTGATCACGGTTAAATACGGCTATGCTCTGATCGTTTTTTCCCTGATTTTAAAGCTTCCCAATTCCTTCGACCCACGGTTTATCGCCTACTACGCCTACGACGGGGACATGTCCTTTGAGGAGGCTCTGATCCGGATCGCGAATACGACGACGCTTATTCTCGGCGCGGTCGTTCTTCTCGTCGGGCTCCGTCTTGCGGTGGTTTGGTTCAGAATCCGTCGTCTTCAGTAGCTAGAAAGGACGCTTCCGCGAGCGTCCCTTTTTTTTGTTCGAACGGCACAGGCTCTACTAGTAAAAAAAGAAAAGCACCTCGTTTCGCCATCGATCGAATGGGGAACGAAGTGCTCGCTCTATAACCCTTCTCGTTGTCCTAGGACTGCTGTTGTTCTCTGATCTCCTCGAAGTAGCGCTCGA
>JBKHFR010000049.1:0-9117 GCA_046540115.1 Acholeplasmataceae bacterium
GCCTACGGTAGATCCTATCTCTTTACGGGGGACGCGGGGACCGGTGTCGAAGCCGATCTCATCAGAGCCTACGGTAAGAGCTTAAAAAGCGACGTCCTCAAGGTCGGGCACCACGGCTCGGATACATCGACGTCGTCCTTGTTTTTGGATTACGTCGACCCGGACGTAGGGATCATCTCGCTCGGACCCAATCGCCACGGATTTCCCCACCGATCGGTGCTCGCATCCCTGGCGGATTCGGACGTAGAGATCATGCGTACCGACGAAGCGGGAACGATCCACTACGTAAGGAGGAAAAACGGAGGAAAGTGGGTTAAACATATACCAAATGGCGCTTGATTTTGGTATAATAAAAGGAGTTATGCAAAGGGGTAGATGGCATGGCGGAATCGATCGCTTTATACTATGGGAAAAGTGAATACCTACTGAATCAGGTCGTCACCGAGCGCCTCGAGGCCCTCGGCGTCGACCCCTTCCACGTCGCCCGTTACGACCTGCTCGAAGATCGGATCGATGATGCCTATGCGGATGTCCTTACGATTCCTTTTTTCGAACAGAAGGTCGTCGTCATCGATAACTTCGACGTCATCACGAATGAAGCCAAGTCGACGATCGCTCAGTGGGTGGAATACTTCGAAAAACCGAATCCGGATGTCACCCTGATCCTCCTTATGAAACAACGGATGAAAAAGAATACCGTGCTCGGCAAAACGCTCGAGCGCATCGCTCATATCGAGGAAGTCCAGGAACTCGACCACGCTTCCTTTCTGTCGTTTACAACGAAGCTATTCGACAAGGAGGGTTTCCGCATCGACAGGCGTGCCGCGGAACTGCTCCTCGAGCGAACGAACCACGATTTCGATGCCATCATCCAGGAGGCGAAGAAGCTCATGCTATTCTCTGCCGATGAGCGGGTCGTGACCGAGGATATGGTTGGCGAACTGGTCAGCAGGAACCTCGAGGAACACATCTACGAGCTTACCAACGCCTTTCTGAGCCAGGACCAGGCGCGCTCGATCGCGATTTTCGCTGATCTGATCGCCCGAAACGAGGATCCGATCCGCATCATGGCAAGCATCACGAATCGGATCCGCACGCTCTTTCAGACCAAGATCCTACTTTCGAAAGGATACCGGAAAGAGGAGATCAGTCGATACTTCGGGATCTCGAGCGGACGCGCCTACTATATGATCCGCGACGCTACAGGCATGTCCCTCTCCGACTTAAAGGAGCAGCTCGAAAAGCTTTCCGAACTCGATTACCACATCAAATCGGGTCGCGTCGACAAGCGACTCGGTGTCGAACTATACCTGTTAGGAGCTTGAATATGTTGAAACACGAAACGATCCTGCTATTCGATTTCGAGACCACAGGGCTCGATCCCAACCGCGAACAGATCATCGAGATCGGTGCCATTCGCATGGAAAAACTCGACGGTAAATACGTCGAAACCGGAGCGCTAGACGTCCTGATCGATGTCGGTGCCGCGCTACCCGCCAAGATCACGGAAATCACGGGGATCACGGATGCTATGCTCAAAGAAAAAGGGGTTTCTCCCGAGGAAGCAGCGGCGATGATCCACGCGCTCTACGACGAAAAGGCCCTGCTCGTTGCCTATAACCTGCAGTTCGACGTATCCTTTTTGCGTGCTCTCTTTCGTCGCTATCTCGATCCGTCCTTCGACATCAAGAACGACATCCTCGACGTCATGTGCGTCTATAAGGATCTCCACCCCTATCCGCACCGATTGTCGAGCGCGCTCGAGCACTACGCCATTCCGGCCGAGCGTTCCCATCGGGCCATCGATGATATCCGCAACACCTACCGGCTACTCCTACGCCTATCCGAGGTACTAAAGGATGACATCGGTTTCTACGTCAACGTGATCGGCTTCAATCCTAAGTACCGCGTTTCCGGGATCATGTTGCCGCACGTCAGCTATGTTCCACAGCGCGGTGGGCTAAAGGAAGTATGGAAGAATAAAAAAAAGATACATCCGTGATGCATCCTTGTTAGAGACCGTTGACCATCCGCGTCAGATTCGACTTATGTCGTCCCACGTAGTTCTTGTGATAGATTCCTTTGGCTTGGCCCTTGTCCAGTTTCTTATGCGCCGAGCGTAGCATTTCCTGTGCCTTTTCCTTGTCATTCGCTTCGACGGCTGCCTCGACGGCTCGCATCGCGGTTCTGACGGAAGAGCGGAAGGATGCATTGCGTAAACGACGCTTTTCGTTCGTTAGATTTCTTTTCATCTGTTGTTTGATGTGTGCCATGTTTTCACCTCCTAATGTCGCAAAACCATTGTATCAAATGGCCCACTAAAATGCAACAGTTAAAGCATAATTATGCTAGAATAGACCTGTGAATATCGCGGAAAAAGGTGAGAAACATGACAATCGCGAATAAACTGACGCTCGCTCGGCTCATCATCATTCCTGTGATGGTTATCGCCATCTCGGTCGAAGGACTGAAGGGACGCACCTATGCGCTCGACATGCATCTCGGACAGTGGGCCTTCGCAGTCCTGTTCGTCATCGCGACCCTGACCGACTTTCTAGACGGATACATAGCAAGGAAGTATGACCAGGTGACGACTTTCGGTAAGTTTCTCGATCCTCTCGCCGATAAGGTGCTCGTCGTCGTCGCCCTGCTCTATCTCATGGCAAGCCAGCCGGATCGCGTGCCCCTCTGGGCGGTGACGGTCGTCATTTTCCGGGAGTTCATGGTCACGGGTATCCGCCTGCTCGCGGTCGAGAAACGCGTCGTGATCGCCGCCTCACCCTACGGCAAGGCGAAGACCGCGGTGACGATGGTCGCTCTGACCCTGTTGCTGTTCAATGACCTGTTTCTACCCGTGATCGTGGCGGACGTACTATTCTGGGCGGCAATCGTCCTCACAGCCCTTTCCGGCGTCGACTACGCCATAAAGAACCGTTCGATCATCTTTGAAGCCGGATAAAAGCAGTAAAAGGACGAGCGATCGACTATAATATGATGGAGGTATCAGTTAATGGATAAGGATAAACGGACACAAGCGCTCGAATCCGCGATGAAGCAGATCGTGAAGCAATACGGTAAAGGTGCGGTTATGCGTCTCGGTGACGAAGCCGATCGTCACGTCGAGGCGATCCCGACGGGATCGCTCGGGCTCGATATCGCGCTCGGAATCGGTGGCTACCCCAAGGGGCGCATCATCGAGATCTACGGACCGGAGAGTTCAGGAAAGACTACGCTCGCGCTTCACGCCATCGCGGAGGTTCAGAAACAGGGCGGATACGTCGCTTTTATCGATGCCGAACACGCGCTCGATACGCAGTATGCGAGAAAACTCGGCATCGACATCGACGAGCTGATCCTATCTCAGCCCGATACGGGCGAGCAAGCGCTCGAGATCGCGGAAGCGCTCATACGTAGCGGTTCGATCGATACGCTCGTCGTCGACTCGGTAGCGGCACTCGTGCCCGAGGCGGAGATCAACGGTGAAATGGGGGCTTCACACGTCGGGCTACAGGCACGCCTGATGAGCCAGGCCATGCGTAAGCTTTCCGGAGCGATCTCCAAGACGAATTCCACCGCCATTTTCATCAACCAGATCCGCGAAAAGGTGGGGGTCATGTTCGGGAACCCGGAAACCACGCCGGGTGGACGCGCGCTTAAGTTCTACTCGACGGTAAGACTCGAGATCAGGCGCGGTGAACAGATCAAGAGCGCCACGGATATCATCGGCAATAGGGCCAATATCAAGGTCGTAAAGAATAAAGTAGCGCCACCGTTCAAACGGGCATCGGTCGACATCATCTACGGCGAGGGCATATCACGGAGCGGTGAGCTCGTCGATCTGGCGACGGAGCTCGACCTCATCCAGAAATCGGGATCATGGTTCGCCTATGAGGGTGAAAAGATCGGGCAAGGAAGAGAGAACGCTAAACAGTTCCTCGTCGACCATCCGGAGATCTTCGACCGGATCTACCGACAGATCCTAGAGCGCCAGAACATCGGTAGCACCAAGGACCAGTAATGAAAAGGCCCTTCACCATCCCTGATGAGAAGGGCCTTTCTATTAGTCGTTTTCAACCGATTGTGGGTTCAGATCTTCGAGCGAGTATTCGATGTAAGCCACCTTATCGACGGGTTTTCCCGCGCTAAGGATCGTATACTCGACCCGTAGATAGAGCGTGGGTTCCGTGACGTTAACGAACCAGAGCGGGCGCGTCGGAAGCTCGTAATCGAAGGGAATCCGAATCGGATTATCAGCGCCTTCCCTGAGCGTTTCCTTACTTCCCAAAGAACGCATCCTTGCCCAGTCCGTCTGTAAAAGCGGCGTGACCTGAACGGATTGGACGTCGTAGTTGTCATCGGCATCATATCCTAGTGAAAACTGGTAGTAACCACCTTCGAGTTCTCCTTCCTCGTTCTCATCGGGATGGGCGAGTCTCGTCCATTCGAGTGAGAGATCGAAGGCGGAAATGCTATCCGGAGAATCGAAATCCCTGACCCGTTCCACGTCCTCGGTCATTTCCTCAGCGAAATAGAATTTCTGGCTTCCGACGTAAGCACCGACGTAGGCGACGATCACGAGCGTCAGCGGTACGATAACTAAAAAGGTAACGATAAGGATCAGAATCCGGTTCCTGTGGATCCACTGCCAAAAGTTTCTGTTCTGCGGTTTTTTCATGCTCTTTTTTGTCATACTCATGCTCCTTCATGAAGTGTTCACCCCCCATTATACATTAAAAAAATGAAAAGAAAACCAAAATCAAAAGAGTTGTTTAATCGATTGACTTACGGGTAGAATTTGCGTTATAATATGGGAGTATTGATAATTACGTGCAATTTGAACGATCGATTGTCATAACCGAATAAATGGAGGTGTTACCATGAGCTTAGTAGCACTCGGTGTTACTGAAGTGATCATCTCCATTTTGCTAGCCATACTCGGATTCGTCATTGGCTATTTCGTACGCGTTTGGCAGCGCGAGACGAGCCTAAAGACATCCCGGGAAATGGCCGAAAAAATTGTTGAAGATGGAAAAAAAGAGGCTGAAAAGGCCAAACGTGAAAGTGTTTTGGAAGCAAAACAGGAGATCTATGCCTTACGCAAGGAATTCGAGAATGACATGCGTGAGCGTAGACAGGTAGTCGTTACTTTAGAAAATAAAGTATCGCAACGCGAAGACACGTTGAACCGTCGAGCCATGCATCTCGATAAGCGGGAAGAGACGCTATCGAAACGCGAGGATAAGCTCGACGAACGAAAAGAACAACTTGAACAATTAAATAGCAAAGTGGAAGATGTTTTGAAAGAACAAGAAACGAAGTTGATGGAGATTTCGAGTCTTTCGCCGGAAGAAGCGAAAGAGATCATCATGTCAAGGGTTCGCGAAAGCCTGTCGGATGAGATCGCTACCTACATCAAGGAAGAAGAAGATCGAGCCAAGGACGAAGCGCAGTCACGCGCTAAGCAACTGCTCGCCCTATCGATCCAGAAGTATGCGAGCGAGACGACCAGCGAGCGAACGGTATCCGTCGTCGACCTGCCGAACGACGACATGAAAGGCCGGATTATCGGTCGTGAAGGCCGGAATATCCGTACGATCGAAGCCCTGACGGGCGTCGACCTGATCATCGATGACACGCCCGAAGCCGTCGTTCTCAGTGGGTTCGACCCGATTCGACGAGAAATTGCCAAGCGCGCCCTGAGCACACTAGTCTCGGACGGTCGGATCCATCCCGGGCGGATTGAAGATGTCGTCGAAAAAGCCCGCGTCGAAGTCGATATGTTCATCCGCGAAGCGGGTGAAGACGCCGTCTTTACTGCCGGAGTCGGACGCGTGCATCCCGATCTGATCAAATTGCTCGGACGGCTGTCATTTCGAACGAGTTACGGCCAGAACGTGCTGAAGCACTCGATCGAAACGGCTTTTCTGGCGAGCAAGCTCGCCGCTGAAATCGGTGAGGATGAAGCGCTCACTCGCCGTGCCGGACTTCTGCACGACATCGGAAAAGCCGTTGACCACGAGGTCGAGGGCGGCCACGTCGAGATCGGTATGAACATCGTCAGTCGCTATAAGGAACCGAAAGAAGTCATCGATGCGATCGCATCGCACCACGGCGACAAGGAACCGGAAAGCATCATCGCCGTACTCGTCGCTGCCGCGGATGCGCTGAGCGCCGCGCGGCCAGGAGCACGCAGTGAATCGATGGAGAACTACATCAAGCGCTTAGAACAGCTCGAAACGATTTCGAATGACGTCGATGGCGTTGACAAGTCTTACGCGATTCAAGCCGGTCGCGAGATACGGGTGCTCGTCAAGCCAGAAAAGATCGACGACCTATCGACATTCAAGGTAGCTCGACAGATCAAGGAACAGATCGAAGAACAGATGACATACCCCGGTACGATCAAGGTGACCGTCATCCGTGAAACCCGTGCAACGGACGTTGCGAAATAAGAGGCTGACGCCTCTTTTTTTCGCAAACACGAAAGGAGTCACGAAGCCATGCGCATACTATTTATCGGTGATCTTTACGGTCGGGTCGGAGTTGATATGCTGCTCGAATCCTTACCGGAGTTAAAGGAGAAACACCGTCCCAATCTCACGATCGTTAACGGTGAAAACGCCGCTAACGGTAGGGGCATTTCCAAGGCCATCTACAAGGAGCTCATGTCCGCCGGCGTGCACGCAGTGACCATGGGGAACTGGGTGTTCGGTCGGCGTGACCTTCTGGATTATATCGACGGGTCGAATATCATTCGTCCCTTGAATTTTCCGGATGCCCCCGGCAAGGGCTATCTCGTGATTGACTATAACGCCACCAGGGTCATGGTAGTGAACGTGTTGGGCCGGACGTTCATGAACCCGAATATGAATAGTCCTTTTACAGTGGTCAACGACCTTTTAGCAGCGGTCAAGGCCGACTATACGCTGATTGACATCCACGCCGAGGCGACGAGCGAAAAGGTCGCCTTCGGGCACTATTTCGACGGACGGGTCGACTGTATCGTCGGTACGCACACGCACGTTCCGACAGCGGATAATCGGCGGCTTCCGAACGGGACGATCTACATGACGGATGTCGGTATGACGGGCCCGCTCGACGGGGTCATCGGCGTCAAGAAGGAGATCGTCATCGAGCGATTCACCAGAGGCTTTTCAACGAACAATGAGGTTGCCAGCGGGCCACGCCAGCTCAACGGGATCCTGATCGACCTTGAGAATCGCACGAGCGAACGGATCCACATGGAAAGCGAATGCTTATAGTTTCGGCCGTTTTTTCGATATACTGGATGTAGGTGATAGGGATATGCACGAACGCGAAATCGCAAAATACTTCAAACCCGACCTCAGACGAGCTCGGAAACGGACGCGGACTACGAGCGAACGGATCGATTTTCATATCGATGACCAGGATCGGACCCTCGGTTTAAACCGCACTTTTCTCATCCACACCTACGGGTGTCAGGCCAACGAAGCGGATAGTGAGATCATGGCCGGAATTCTCGGTGAGATCGGCTTCGAAAAGGCAGCATCGGAATCCGAAGCGGACATGATCATCCTCAATACGTGCGCGATCCGCGAAAACGCGGAAAACCGCATCTGGGGCGAACTCGGGCGCCTTAAGGCCTATAAGCGGCACAACCCCGATCTGATTCTCGCCCTAGCGGGCTGCATGCCACAGGAAGAATACGTCGTCGAACGCGTCCTAAAAAAGTATCCGCACGTCGATATCGTCTTCGGGACGCACAACATCCACCGGATGCCGGACTATATCAGGACGGCGCTCTTTTCCAAGGAAAGGGTCATCGAGGTCTATTCCCAAGAAGGCGCGATCGTCGAGAGCGTTCCGAAACTCAGGGCGCACCCCTATAAGGCCTGGGTCCACATCATGTATGGATGCGACGAGTTCTGCACGTACTGCATCGTACCCTATACGCGCGGAAAGGAGCGCTCGCGATCCCGGGAAGACATCCTATCGGAAGTCCGAGAGCTCAAGGATAAGGGCTACCGTGAGGTCACGCTTTTAGGGCAGAACGTCAACGCCTACGGCAAGGACTTCGCGGATGAGGGCTATACGTTCGGCGACCTGCTGAACGAACTCGATCGGATCGGCATCGACCGCATCCGATTCGCGACCAGCCATCCCCACGACCTCGACCGTAAGACGATGGAAGCGATGGCCAACGGCGAGCACATCATGCCCTACTTCCACCTTCCTGTCCAATCCGGATCGGATGGGATCCTAAAAAAGATGAATCGGCACTACACGCGTCAGGAATACCTCGACGTACTCGAAGAACTAAAAGAAACCGTTCCCGGTATCTCGGTAACGACCGATATCATCGTCGGTTTTCCCGGTGAGACGGAAAAGGACTTCGAGGATACTCTCGATCTCGTGAAACGGGCCCAATTCGAGGGCGCATTCACCTTCATCTACTCGAAGAGGGAAGGTACTCCCGCTGCTAGGTTTCCGGATGAGACGAGCGAAGACGAAAAGAAGAGACGCTTACAGCGCTTGAATAAGCTCGTCAACGAACAGTATCTTGCCGGCAGTAAACGCTTTGAGAAAACGGTCGTAAAGGTCCTAGTAGAGGGAAAATCAAAGCATGGCGAAAAAATGATGTTCGGCTATACCGAACACAACAAGCTTGTCAACTTTGAAGGGAAACAAGAGCTCGTCGGCCAGCTGATCGACGTCCGGATCACCAGAGCCATGACGTGGTATCTAATGGGGGAAATCGTATGAGTGAAAGAGATAAACTGATCGAAATGATCGAAGAAAGCGATCGGATCAAGCGCTATCAACGGCTTGAGAAGATCATCAACAATAGCGAAGAGATCAAGAGCCGCATGCAGGACTTAAAAGAGCTCCAGCAACAGATGATCAATGCGAGAGAGATGGGAAAGTCCCGTGCTTTCAACGATTTTAAGCGCCGCTACAACGCTCTAAAAGAAGAGATCGAGACCTATCCGCTCATGTCGGAATACCTCTCACTACAGGAGGAAATCAATGACGCCATCCAGCACATCATCGAGGAGATCGAACGAAAAATTCACGATCGATTACGGTTATAAAACGTATTATGGTGCGATTTCCATAAAAAGTGTTCAAAAAACT
>JBKHFR010000050.1:0-8739 GCA_046540115.1 Acholeplasmataceae bacterium
ACGGCTCGCACCTGCTGTGGATAGTAGACGCGGATCGTCCGTTCATCGAGCCACTCGACGGTAACCTCGTGATCCTTTTGCCGGTACCTGAACTTCGCGGTCATCGGACCCGCGATCGGGCGCCCGCGCCACACGACTTCGGTGATGATCGCCTCGTCACTGTAAAGGTGAGGGTGTTCGGAAGTCGGCTCGACGTAGAGCGTATTCGTCCTAAGGTCCTTTCCGACGACGTACCACGGCTCAGTCGTTTCCTTCGTACCACCGATCCCGAGCCCCTTTCGCTGACCGATCGTGTAGTTCATCAGCCCGGCGTGCTCCTTGATATAGGTCCCATCGAGTCTTTTGATCGGTCCGGGCTGAGCGGGTAGATAGTTGCTCAAAAAAGCGGAGAAATGGCGTTCCCCGATGAAACAGATCCCGGTCGAATCCTTTTTTTTCGCGGTGGGAATGCCCTTGTCGCGCGCGATCTTTCGTACCTGTTCCTTCGTTAGGTGGCCGATCGGAAACAGGACGTTTTTAAGCTGGTCGCTTTGGAGTTGGGACAAAAAATAGGTCTGATCCTTATTCCGATCGACGGCCCGGACCAAAGCCGGCTTCCCATCGATCACTTCCGTGCGGGCGTAGTGACCCATGGCGATACGGTCGAAGCTAAAATGCTTTTTCGCGTAGTCGATGAAGGCCTTGAATTTGATCTCGTTATTGCATAGGACATCGGGGTTCGGCGTGCGATTCTTCCTGTATTCGGCCAAAAAATAGCTGAAAACGCGATCCCAATACTCGGCGATGAAGTCGACGCGGTGCAGGGGAACACCGAACATGTTCGCGACCGCAAGCGCATCCTGATAGTCCTGCTCCTGCTCGCAGCGCTCAGCCGTTAGCGTCGGATTCCCTTTTAGATCGCGATTCGCTGCGCTGTCCCAGTTGCGCATGAAGACAGCTTCGACCGAATAGCCCTGGTCGATGAGCAAGGCGAGCGCGACGCTACTGTCGACGCCTCCGCTCAGGCCGATGATCACCCTTCTCTTCATGGGTATCGCCTTTTCCTGATCACGTCGCCCGGCATCCGGTATTCTCCGCGTGGCGACAGCGAGACACTGAGCAGTTTCGGTCCTTCGGGTAGCGTTTGGCGCTTGAACTGTTGGGTGTAAAAGCGCTTAAAGAAGCGGTCGACATAGGTTTCGATCCGCTGTTTGTCAAGGCGGAAAGCGTTCTCGAGAAGCCAGGCGATCTTTCTTTCTCCGGCACCGTTGAGCAGGTGATGGTAGAGGATGAAATCATTGATCTCATAGTTGCCGATCTCGCGCTCCGTATCCTGATCCTCGATCAGTTCGGGCGAAACCGGTGCCTGAAGTATCTCGTCAAAAAGGTCGCTCAGATGGCTGTATGTCCGCGTAGCGTGATATCCGACGAGTTCGCGGACCCAGGTCTTCGGTATGCCGGAGTTGATCGCGTACATGCTCATGTGATCGCCGTTATATGTCATCCATCCCAAAGCGATCTCCGAAAGGTCTCCCGTTCCGAGAACGAACCCCTGATACTTGTTGGAAAGATCCATGAGCGTAAGCGTCCGGATCCGGGCCTGGGCGTTCTCATAGGTGACGTCCTTTGCATCGTGTTCGATCCGGTCGAGGTGCTCTTCGAGCATGGCGTGGATCGGGATCTCGAGCGCGGTAATGCCGAGTTTTTCCATCAGCTTCAGGGCGCGCGTCTTCGTTTCCTTCGACGTGACGCTAGCCGGCATCGTAACCCCGATGATATCCTTAACGTCGCGCCCCATCCTTTCCATCGCCTGATGGCTGACGATCAGCGCGAGCGTCGAATCGAGGCCACCGGAAACGCCGAGAATGATCCTGTCGACGCCTTTCGGCAAGGCTTCGAGGCGCTTCATCAGGGCGTGCACCTGGAGCTCATTGACGAGGTCGAGCTCCTTTTCCTCTTCCTTTTCCGGTAGGAAGGGTTGGGGATTGAGGGGGCGTTCGAAGGCATAGTTATCGGTATCCTCGAGTTCGAAGAAAACCGTTTCGTACTCATCCTGAACGGCCTTGTGCATATCCCGGTACGTGCTGTCCTGGCGCTTTTGAAAGTTGATGGCGTCGATGTCGAGATCGACGACGAGGGCGGATGTTTCCCGGTGATAGGTGCTATCCTCGGCGACCATCTGGCCGAGACTCGCGACGAGCTTATGCGGGGAATAGACGACTTCGGAACTGGATTCGAAATAGCCCGAGCTCGTATAGACGTAGGCGCTGATCTGTTTACGGGAGTGATCGATGACCGCTGCCCGTCGTTGACTGCGCTTACCGAGGTATTCCGTTGAAGCCGACAGATTGAAGATCAGGTTCGCACCGGCAAGGCTCATGTCGTCACTCGGGCTATAGGTCGCCCACAGGTCCTGACAGACCTCGACGCCGAAGCGGATATTCTTGTTTTCTTCCTGGAAGATGAGATACCCGAAGGGCACGTCCTGGTCGAAAAGCCGGATCGGCCGGGTCTTCATCTTGTATCCGGAATTGAACCAGCGCTTTTCATAGAACTCTTTCGAGTTGGGGATATAGTGCTTCGGCACGACGCCGAGAATGCGCTTTTCTTTGATAACGACCGCGCAATTGAAAAAATTACCGTAGAAGTCGATCGGAACACCGAGGATATATATGCCCTTGAAGGTCGTTTTTTCCATGATGATCGCGAGCGACTTCTCGATGCTGGCGATGAAGTCCTGCTGAAAGAACATGTCGCTCGCCGTATAGCCGGAAAGCGACAGTTCGGGAAAAACGACGATGCTCGCTCGGGAACGATCGAGAGCGGATATGATCTCCTTCCGATTATTCTCGAGGTCACCGACGATGATTCTCGGCGTGACGGCCTCGACTTTGAGATAACCGTTCTTATACATGGTCATGCCTCATTTCATAAAGGTTGTGCGCTTCGATGTAGTTACGGACTTCCTCGGTCAGCCAGACGTGCCGAAGCTCGTGGTCACGCCTTATTTTCGTCGCGGAAATGTCGACGTCGAAGTCGATAAACGTGAAGTCGTGTTCGATATCAGCGAACCGTTTCTCGGCCTCCTCTTCGGTGAGCGCGTTCTTTCGGGTCAGTACAATGAAAGGATAGCGCGCGAGCAGTTCCTCGTATCGGATCCATTCTTTCAACCCTTCGAGCTGATCGGACCCGATGACGAAGCGTAGGTCCTCGTAGGTATCGCTTAGGCGCTCGAGGGTTGCGAGCGTCCCCTGATAGGAAGCCTCGGCTTCTATATCCGAAATGATGACCCGATCGTTGTTCTGGAATAGGCGTTCGAGCATGTTCCGCCGATGCCAGAAAGACACGAGTTCCGGTTTGTCGTAATCATCCCCGACCGGTACCAGTAGAACACGAGCGTGCTCGTAGCGTTCGAGAAGCTTTTCGACGATCTGAAGATGCGCTTTGGTCGGCGGATTGAATGAACCGCCAAACACGAGAACCATCCGTATCACCACCACCATCATTATACCATAATGACGGGGCGGATGAAGTCCGCGAAGGTTGATAGAGCATAACACTTTAAAGCATTTCTAAATAGTGTTACAATAGTGATATCTGGTAGAGAATAAGCGTCCTCGGACGTCCGGTAAGGAGTGTGTCACCATGGATTTGAAAGAACGTTACTTCCAACAGATTCGCGCCAACAACATGCGCTTGACGAAGACCCGCAAGGCGATGATCGAGATCCTTGAGAACCAGCACTTGACGTTCAAAGAGATTCAAAAAGCGCTCGCGGAGCGTGGCTTTTATAACGTCTCGACGATCTACAACAATCTCGAGTTCTTTATCAACCAGAAGATCGTCGTCGAGATCTACATAAACGACACGAAATACTACGATCTCGCGCTCGGAAATCCGATGCACAGCGCCGATAGTCACATCCACATCATGCTACGCGATACCAATACGATCAGTGAGATCAACGCCCCCGAGATCTTCGACTACATCTCGAATCACGAGCAGCTCAAGGACATCGACCTCGACTACATACGCATCACGATCTCCGGGAAACGCAAGCACAGATAGTCGGCAAAAGTGCGATCCGAATCGCACTTTTTTTATAGGCTGCGAGCGAACAGTTCGGCCGAGTTGTGATTGGTCGCGAGCGGAATGTGGTAGACGTCGCTCAGACGGAAGAGCGCTGAGACGTCCGGCTCATGGGGTTGCGGGGTCAAGGGATCGCGGAAAAAGAACATCATGTCGATGTGTCCGTTCGCGATCATCGATCCGATCTCCTGGTCACCACCGAGAGGACCCGATTTTTTTAGGCGGATCCTTAGCGAGGTGCGCTCCATCAGGATCTTCCCGGTCGTCCCGGTCGCGTAGAGGTTGTGGCGCTTCAAGGCTTGTTCGTACTTCAAAACGAATTCGATGATCTCCGGTTTTTTCTTGTCGTGGGCGATCAGCGCGATGTTCATGACGACGTCCTTTCTGCAGCCCGCAGTTTGGCGGAATGGCTGCGTGGGTTGACCGACTTCTCCGCTTCGGAAGGATAGATCGGTTTTCTCGTTACCGTCCTTAGGATCGGTTCTTTCTCATCCATAGCGGGTATGCCGGCCGGCATATCCGAGCTGCTCATCCGCTTGAAATAGTGCTTGACGATCCGGTCCTCTAGGGAATGAAAAGTGATGACGACGATCCGGCCACCGGGTTTCAAAAGGTCGACCGATGCCGTTAAAGCCTCGCTGAGTGCGGCCAGCTCATCGTTGACGGCGATCCGGAGCGCCTGAAAGACGCGCTTCGCGCTGTGACCTCTGGATTTCGGATTGAACCGATCGGTGATGGCGACGAGCTCACCGGTCGTCGTCAGTGGCCTTTGTTCGATGATCTTTCGCGCGATCGGATAGCTCTTTTTTTCTTCACCGTAGAGATAGAAGATCCGTGCTAGCTCGTCGAGCTCATAGGTGTTAAGAATGTGTCTAGCCGTTACTTCCTGATCCCGGTCCATCCGCATGTCGAGCGGGGCATCGGCTAGATAGGAAAACCCGCGTTCGCGATCATCGATCTGAAAGGATGACATCCCGAGATCGAAGAGCACGCCGTCGATGCGCTCGATACCGCGTGCTTCGAGCTCCTTTTTCATGTGCCGGAAGTTGCTCTTGATGATGACGTGATCGCCGTGGTCCTTAAGGATGTTCCGGGCATAATCGATCGCGAAATCATCCTGTTCGAACGCGATCAGAAAACCGCCATCGAGATGGTCTAAAATCCCTCGGCTATGCCCTGCCCCGCCGAGCGTCGCGTCTACGTATATCCCTTTTGGGTCGATCCTAAGCGATCCGATCGCTTCACGGATCATTACCGGTTCGTGTTTCATGGTTCGTCCTCACTAGAACTATATCATAAAAGGCCTTTTTGTCAATAGACCCGAAAGAAAAAGGTGCTCTGGGCACCCTTCCTCAATCCTCTTTGGATTCTTTTTTGGTTAGTACTTGTTGGCCTTTGTAATAACCGCTGTTCGGCGTTACCCGATGTGGGAGCGTAAACTCGCCGGTTTGTGGACAAACAACTAGTGCCGGTGCGTTCAACTTGTAGTGCGTCCGACGCTTTCTCTTAGCTGTCTTTCCTGTTCTTCGAAATGGAACAGCCATTCATTCACCTCCTATTTTCCGTATAATTGATCTAGATCAGCAAATGCAGGATGTGACTGTTTAGCGTCATCGACGTCAGCGACATCGGCATCTGGATGATAGATGGTATAGGGTTTTTCGGATACGATGTATCCGAAGACGATCGGCTCGAGATCGAGCGGATCTTCGAGAAGGTAGTCCGCCTTCTCATCCGTTCCGAACACGATTCGCGCCGTAAAATGCATGGGATACTCTACCGGCCTGAGCGTCTTAGAACACCCGAGCGTCAGGTGCACGTCGACCGTGATATCGGCGATCACTCGATCGCCTTCGACCTGCAAACCTCCCGCGACGCGAGCCGGTTTGATGTCGAGCATATCAGCGATCGCTGCGATGTAAGAGCGATAGTCGACCGTACAGTCGAAATCCTTACGATCGCTGAGATCCTGTAGGAGCCACTTCATATAATCACCTCAACGAAGGTATTATACAAAATGTCTCGCTAAAAGTCAAAGGACGTACTATCTCTTGCCGCGGATGTAGTGCTTGAACTGATCGAGAATCATCTGTTCCTGGTCGGTTAGAAGCGACGGCAGCTCGTATGATTCGTGGAGACGGTGGTTACGCAAGTGGAATGGGATGACCGACCCGTCGATCAGTGATAGCTCTAGGTCGAGCATCAGGTACTTGGGGTTTTCGGGTTGATCGAGCGAAAGCGTCGTTTCCATGTGGACGACGTCGTTATAGTTGAATTCTCCTGCAATGTCGAAAGCGATGCTGCCGCTCCGGTGATCGACGTTGCACTGGTGATAGAAAAGCGAGGTTTCCCCGAAAAAAAGCGTCGTGACCAGGGCCTGGTCATAGAGCAGGACCGTCGACTTGTCTTCCTTGTGAACGAGACGATAGGAGACGCGGTCTTTTTTGGTAAAAGCATCGGGAACCTTGATCATGATAGGCGCATTGGATGGATAGTCGCTCTTGTCGATCGAAGAGAGCTGCTCAGCGCGCTCGATGATCTGGTCATAATCCGCTTGGATCAAGTGCTCGATCGAGCTCTTCTCCTTGCCGGTGTAACTCTTGAAAAACTTCTTCATCGCGTGCGCTCTATTTTTCATTTCCTTGCTTTTTTTCATTTCATAACCACCTTTCGCTTCACGTTACATTTTATCAAATATCTAACTGTTTAGTCAACATCTAACGGGTATTTGTTATAATATCCCGCCGAATCGGTCCTTTAAATGGCATCAGGCCAGGATACCTTCGGCGATCAGGTCCCTGATCTCTTCGGTGCGGGCGTCGAGTATATAGTCCTCGATCCGGTCCTTTTCCATGATCCGGGCGATCGATTCGTGCGTATAGGGCTGACCGATGAAGGCACTCTCGAACGGTTCGAGCGACTTCTTATCGAAGAAATCACCCTGCAGGGATAGACCCTTGATGATTCCGTCTCGAAGGTCGAGCTGTACTTCGATCAAGCCAGCGCTTATGCGCTTTTTCAATACCTTCGTATGCGGGGGCTGTTTCTGGAAGATCCAGTCCTTCGACCGATACTTCTTGGCGAGTTGCTCGATATAGAGAACCTCTTCCGGACTCAGTTCATGGACGCGGTCGGTCATCGTCCTTTCGAAGTGCTCGATCAGCTCTTGCTGCGTCATTCCCTTTAGGTACGGTTTCAGGTTGGTTACGCGCGAGCGGACGCTCTTGATGCCCTTCGAGACGAGCTTTTCATCGCTCGGCGTAATCGCGCGTACCATCGTTTCAAGGTCACAGTCATAGAGAAAGGTTCCGTGCATGAGCATTCCGTATTTATTCTGTAGAAAGGCATTACCGGAGATCTTTTTACCCTCGTAGAGGAGGTCGTTTCGACCGCTGAATTCGATCCTTATGCCGAGTTTCGCCATGGCATCGATGATCAGGTTCAGATAGGTCTTGAAGGTGAATTCCTTATTGACCTTTTTCGTGATGATCGAGAACATGGTATTGCGGTGATCGGCATAGACGCAGCCACCACCGGTCGGACGCCGATAGATATCGATATCGTTCTCTTTGAGAAATGCCATGTTGACTTCATTTTCGATCAACTGGTTCTTACCGACGACCACGCCGCGGATCTCCCACGTAAAAAAATAGCTTTCATCCTCTTTCAACAGCTTGGTCAGTATATATTCCTCGAGAGCGAAATAGAAATAGGGCTTGAGATTGCCTTCGTTATGATGACGAACAAGGATCATGAAAACACCTCTTTTCAATCCGTATTGTGACATAGATTATACCATGAAAAGACAAAAAGAAAAGAGCAGTTGCTCTTCAACCGCTAATTTCTGAATAGTCCCTTGAATCGATCCCACGCGCTCTCCTTGGCGTTCTTTTCGTGTTTGGCGAGTTGCTCGTAGAGCCGTTTTTCTTCTGCGCTCAGATTCTTAGGGATATTGATCCGGATGTGGACGTGCTGATCGCCCTTGCGCTTGGTACGGATATTCTGAACGCCCTTATCGCGCATTCTTAGAACCGTACCGTGTTGAACACCCGGTGGGACTTTGAGATCTACGTCACCGTAGATCGTCGGTATTTCGACCTTAGTTCCGAGTACGGCTTGCGTGACCGTAATGGGTATTTCGAGAATGATGTCGTCGTCCTGGCGCTTGAACACCCGGTGCGGACGAACTCTAAAGGTGATGTAGAGATCGCCCTGAGGTCCGCCATTCGATCCGCCGTTACCGTAGCCGGCAACCTTTAAGGACATGTTCGTCTGTACGCCGGGGGGGATGTTGACGTCGACCGTTTTGGTCGTGCGCACGCGCCCCTTTCCCTGACAGGTCGAGCACCGTTTCTTGATGATCTTACCCTGTCCCCCGCACTTCGGGCATACCTGTTGCGTGCGGATCTGTCCGAAGAGCGTCCGTTGTTCGACGTTGATATAGCCCGAGCCGTGACAGCGGTCACACGTCTCGATGTCCTTACTCGATTCGGCTCCGGCGCCGTGACAGACCGGGCAGTCCTCTTCGATCTCGACGTTCACTTTCTTTTTGGTGCCGAGCACCGCCTCCATGAAGTCGATGGTCATCGTCCGTTCGATATCCGAGCCGCGTTGCGGACCGGTCGGATCCTGGCGTTGGCGCTGACCGCCACCGAAAAACTGGCTGAAAAT
>JBKHFR010000051.1:0-8629 GCA_046540115.1 Acholeplasmataceae bacterium
GGCCACGTCACGGATGAGGATGGTTCGCCGATCGACGAGGTCATGGCAACCCTATTCAGGGCGCCACGCTCTTTTACCGCTGAAGACGTCGTCGAAGTCTCGACGCACGGTGGTATTCTGGTCACGCAGAAAGTGCTCGAACGGATCCTTTCGACCGGGATACGTCTCGCTAATCCCGGAGAATTCAGCGAGCGGGCCTACCTCAACGGACGGATCGACCTCGTTGAAGCCGAATCGATCATGGACGTCATCGAGGCGAAGAGCGAACAGGCGTTAAAGATCGCCAACCTCGGGTTACGGAAAGAAACGTCGAAGCTGATCCGCGATCTCAAGGACAAGGTCCTTGAGGTCATCAGTGGGATCGAAGTACACATCGACTATCCCGAGTATGACGACGCTACCGTCATGACCAGAGAGGTCGTCGAACCGAAAACCAGGGCCTTGCTCAAAGAGATCGATGAGCTGCTCAAGGGTTCCCAGAAGAACCGCATGATCCGCGACGGCGTCAAAACGGTCATCGTCGGCAGGCCCAACGTCGGAAAGAGCAGTCTTTTAAACGCCTTGCTCGAAGAGGACAAGGCCATCGTGACCGATATCGCCGGAACGACCCGTGACACGATCGAGGCCTATATCAACATTCAGGGCGTCACGCTCAAACTGGTCGATACCGCCGGCATCCGCGATTCCGCCGACGTGATCGAACGGATGGGCGTCATGCGTTCGAAACGAGCGCTCGCCGAAGCGGAACTCGTCCTCCTCGTCCTCGATCAGAGCGAGCAATTGACGAAAGAGGACCGCGAGCTGATCGAATCGACCAGGGACAAAAGACGGCTGATCATCGGCAATAAAGCCGACCTAAAGCGGGTTATCTCCATGTCCGAGGTCGTCCCGATCTCTTCGCTTACCCGAGCGGGGATCGACGATCTCGAACGGGCGATCCTTAAGGTCCTGTCGCTCGAGGACATCGAGTCACGCGAATTCAACTATCTCGCCAATGTCCGCCACATCAGCAAGGTCGAGGAAGCGAAGCGATCGCTTAAGGACGTGCTTTCCTCGATCGAAAGGGGAATGCCGATCGACATGCTTTCGGTCGACCTAAGGGCGGCCTGGCAGAGCCTCGGCGATATTCTCGGTGAACACGACCCCGACCAGCTCCTCGACGACATGTTCGCTAGATTCTGTCTCGGCAAATAGACAAAAGCCCTGTCCGAATGTGCTATAATGGTACTGACAGGGAAAGAGAGGTTCAAAGGATGTCATATCAGGCGTTATACCGGACGTATCGCCCGCGTTCATTCGACGAGGTCGCCGGTCAAAAGGTCATCATTCGGACGCTACAGAGCGCGCTCAGACAACAGAAGATCGCCCACGCCTACCTCTTCAGCGGACCACGCGGTACCGGTAAGACGAGCATCGCCAAGATATTCGCCAAAGCCGTCAACTGTGAGCACCAGCCCAACGATAATCCCTGCAATGCCTGTGACACCTGTATGGGCATCGAGCGCGGGGATATCCCCGATGTCATCGAGATCGATGCCGCATCGAACAACGGCGTCGACGAGATCCGGGAGATCCGTGATAAGGTCAAGTACATGCCGAGCGTCGGACGATACAAGGTCTATATCGTCGATGAGGTGCACATGCTGAGCACGGGGGCGTTCAACGCCTTGCTTAAGACGCTCGAAGAACCGCCTAAACACGTCATCTTCATCCTCGCTACGACGGAAGTACACCGGATACCGGCGACGATCCTTTCCAGGTGTCAGCGCTACGACTTCAAGAATATCGAGTTGACGCAGATCATCGGTAAGCTCGAAGAGATCGTCTCTAAGGAAGCGATCGAGATCGAGAAGGAGGCGATCCGTTCGATCGCGGAGAACGCCGAAGGCGGACTCCGGGACGCGATCAGCCTGCTCGACCAGACCGTCTCGTTTTCCGATGGGAAGATCACCGATGAGGACGTCCATCTCGTTGCCGGGAGCGTGTCGAGAACCGTTCTGAACGACATGTTGCTCGCGCTCTATAACAAGCAGATCAGTCGGGCGATGAGCCAACTCGAAGACCTGATCGCCAACGGGAAAGAGATGACGAGGATTACCAACGACCTCATCCTCGCTCTCCGCGATATCCTGGTCGAAAAGACGATGAAAGTCGATAAGCCCCGCTACGAGGAACTCGCTAGGATCCTATCCGTAGACCGTATCTACCGCTATCTCGACATCCTGAACAAGCTCCAGCAGGACATCAAGTGGACGCACCAGAAAAGAGCCTACGTCGAGCTCGCGCTCATCCGCATGGTCGAACACAAGGACGTCAAGGCGCTCGACCAGGTCCAGGCGCTCGAGGACTTGCGTCGCGAGGTCGAAGCACTGAAAGAGAAGAGCGTTTCGCTTACTGAACCAGCGAAACCCGTACAAAACGAACGGACCAAAAGACCGATCGTTACGATCAAGGACGTCGAGCGCGTGCTACACGAAAGCGACAAGGATAAGAAGGAACTGCTCCTAAGAGGGTGGCCCCAGCTCAAGGATTATCCGAAGGAACACCTGAAAATGGCGGCCTATCTCCTCTATCAGGGTCAGCTCGAAGCCGTTTCCGAGACGATGCTGGTCGTCTATGACGACCTGACGATGTGCAAGCGCATCATGGAAAAGGAAACGAAGGACCAGGTTCTTGAAATCCTGAACAGCAAGCGCGACCTCGTCAAGGACCTGATCGCGATCCGGACGACTGACTGGGAGAAGATCCGAAGGATCTATCTCGAACAGTGGACGTCCGGAAACAAGAAACCGGAACTACCACCACACGACCTCGGCATCTATGCCGAGGATGATAGAACGGAAGGACAGGAACCGGAGACCATCGCCCTGGCGAAAGCGTACTTCGGTGATCGAATAAAGATTAAGGAGTAGACCATGAACCCCAATATGCTCAATAAACTCAAGAAGATGCAGAAACAGATGATGGAAGCCCAGGAGGAGCTCGAACGCAAGGAATTCTTCGGTAAAGCGAGCGGCGTTACCGTGATCATGCAGGGTACCCGTCAGGTCATCGACGTCCAGATCGACCAGGAAATACTCGAAGAAGTCGAGCTCCTACAGGATGCCATCCTGATCGCCGTTAACGACGCCCTCAAACAGATCGATCAGGAAGCCGAGGAAACCATGGGACAGTTCAGTGGCGGGCTCGGCGGATTCGGATTCTAGATGTATCCCCGAGCTTTGAAAAGACTCATGGAGGACCTCGAACGATTGCCGGGTATCGGCGAAAAGACGGCGGAAAGGCTCGCTCTCCACTTGGCGACCCAGCAGGAGGATGAGGATATCCTCACGTTTTCCAAGGATCTCGCTGAGCTCAAGGCGAACATCAGGACGTGTTCCCGGTGCGGGATGCTGGCCGATCAGGATCCGTGCCCGATCTGTCAGGATGAGACCCGTGATCAGGACGTGATCATGGTCGTCGCCGAGGCAAAGGATGTTTTCGTCATGGAAAAGATGAAGACGTATTACGGCCTCTACCACGTACTCGGTGGTGTCATCGATTTTTCCCGGGGCATCACGGATGAAGACCTCGCGATCGACGCGCTCGAAAAACGCGTGGAAACGATCAAGGAAATGATCATCGCGACGAGCGGAACCGTCGAGGGAGAAATGACGGCGAAGTTCTTAAAGTCGCTCTTCGAGGATCGGGACTTCTCGATCACGCGCCTTGCCTACGGGCTTCCCGTCGGTACGGACCTGAAATACGCTGACCTGTTAACACTGGCCAAGGCCGTGGAAAATAGACGAAAATATTAGGAGGAAATTCCATGCAGATCTGGGAAACAGTCAAAGAGTTTTTGATCGGTCTCTACGAGAGGTTCGATGAGTTTCTAGCGAGGTCCTTGCAGATCGATGAGCGGCTGATCGAACTCTATATGGAGTTCATCGCACCGATCCCCGAGATCATCAAGATCGTCGGTATCTTTTTCGTTGGAATCATTTTTGTTCTCGGCGTTTTCAGTTTCGTGAAGAAAATGCTCAAATTGTTCCTCGTTCTGGCCATCATCCTGTTCATTATCCTGGCACTCACCCAACTCTCGACATAAAAGGCTTGCAAAAAGGGGTTCTTTCCGATACAATGGATACGGTTTAGGAGGAAGAAATGAAAGATAGTTACGAGTCGATGTCCATCCTGGACGTCGCCATCCAAGTTTTAAAAGAGAATAAAGGACCGATGACGATACACGATCTCATCCATAAGGTTGCCGAGTTCAAGGATTTCGATCCGGATAACATCGACCGACTCACTCAGTTCTACATGGATCTCACCCAGAGCGCGATGTTCGTTTACTGTGGGGACGACCAGTGGAACCTCAAGGAAGGCAATCTCGAACTGTGGGATCAGGACGGTTTCGCCTACGCCAATGAGCACCCGATCGAGGATACGGACGAGGATATCGACGAAGAGCCTGAATTCACCGAATTCAGCTACGAAGAGTTCAATGCCGAACGGGCTAAGAACGCTAAAAAGGCTGATGACGAGGAAGACGAAGAGGACGCTCCCAAGGAAGAGGAAGACGAAGAGATCAAGGAAGAGAAACAATACATCGATGTCGAACTGCCGATTAAGTCCACCGATGACGACGATGACGAGGACGAACCCGAGATCGAATTCGATCCTGAATACGACGAGGACGACTACAACGAGATCATGGACGACTATGAGGACATGTATGACGAATAGGAAGGCGGCAACGCCTTTTTATTTTCTGTTGTACGGATCCGAAAGTTTTGGTATAATACATAGAGCCGTTCAAGGACAGTAGGAAACGGGGTATGATCACATGGCCAAATACATTTTCGTCACCGGAGGCGTCGTCTCGAGTCTCGGTAAAGGGATCACAGCATCCGCCATCGGACAGCTCCTCAAGAGCCGGGGGTTGAGCGTCTTTATGCAGAAGTTCGATCCCTATTTGAACGTCGACCCCGGCACGATGAGCCCCTATCAGCACGGGGAGGTTTTCGTAACGGAGGACGGGGCGGAAACCGACCTCGATCTCGGACACTATGAGCGCTTCATCGATGAGAACCTCAACCGTCATTCGAGCATCACGACCGGAAAGATCTATCAGTCGGTCATCAGAAGAGAACGACGGGGCGATTATCTCGGTGCGACGGTGCAGGTCATCCCCCATATTACCGACCAGATCAAGAAAAAGCTGGTCGACGTCGCGAGACACACGAATCCCGATGTCGTTATCGCCGAGATCGGTGGAACCGTCGGTGACATCGAGTCCTTGCCGTTTCTAGAGGCGATCCGTCAGGCGCGACGCGACTTCGGTTTGCACGACACGCTCTATATCCACCATACGCTCGTACCGTATCTCGGAGCTGCCAAGGAATTCAAGACGAAACCGACCCAGCACAGCGTCAAGGAACTCATGGGACTCGGGATCCATCCCGATCTCATCGTTCTGCGCAGCGAAGGCCCGATCCAGGAGGATATCAAGGAGAAGATCGCCCTATTCTGTGACGTCGATAACCAGGACGTTTTCGAAGCGATCGACGTCGACATACTCTATGAAACGATCATCAAGCTGCACGAACAGAGGATCGACGATACCATCCTCGAACACTTCGGCTACGACCGAAAGCCCGCCGATATCACCCCCTGGGTCGAACTCGTCGCTCGCATCAAGAGCCTTAAGGAAAGGGTCAGAATCGCCATCGTCGGGAAATACGTTAGACTCAAGGATGCCTATCTGTCCTTAACCGAAGCACTGAATCATGCCGGATACGCGCTCAATAGGCAGATCGAGATCGTCTGGGTCGACGCCGAGTCGCTCGATCCGGATACGGTCGGTGCGGCGCTTTCTTCCTGTAACGGGATCGTTGTCCCTGGTGGGTTCGGGAAGCGCGCGACGACGGGAAAACTCGCAGCGATCACCTACGCACGGACGAACGACATCCCCTTTTTCGGGCTCTGTTACGGGATGCAGCTCGCCGTGATCGAATACGCCCGTAACGTCCTCGGTCTGGAGCGAGCCGATTCGACCGAGATCGATCCCGATACGCCTGACCCCGTCATTTCGCTGCAGCGAGGACGTAGCGAAGACGAGGAACTCGGTGGCACCCTTCGTCTCGGTCTCTATCCGTGCGAGATCAAAGAGGATACGGCCTGCTATCGGGCCTATCAAAAGAAACACGTCCACGAGCGCCATCGGCACCGGTACGAGTTCAATAATTCCTATCGGAAGCAGTTCGAGGATAGCGCGATGATCATCTCCGGATATAACAGCGACGATCAGCTCGTAGAGATCGTAGAACTCAAAGGCCATCCCTGGTTCGTAGCGGTCCAGTTCCACCCGGAGTTCGTGTCGCGTCCCTTGCGGCCGCATCCGCTCTTTCAGGCCTTTATCGCCGCTGCGGTCGCGAAGGCGGAAGAATGATTATCGGTTGCTATATAGAGCGGTTTATACTATAATAAGGGTGAAAACTAAGGAGGAATAACAATGCCAGTCGTATCAGCGAAAGAAATGCTACAGAAAGCCCACAAGGAAGGTTATGGGGTCGCGCAGATCAACATCAACAACCTCGAGTGGATCAAGTCCGTGCTGACCACGGTCGAAGAGATCAAATCTCCGGTCATTCTCGGTGTCTCCGAAGGCGCCGCGAAGTACATGGGTGGATACAAGAACGTCATGGGCATGGTCCATGCGCTCTATGAATTCTACGGCGTTACCGTACCGGTAGCCGTCCACTTGGACCACGGAACCTATGAAGGAGCCTATAAAGCGCTCGAAGCCGGATTTACGTCGATCATGTTCGATGGCTCGAGCTATCCCTTCGAAGAGAACCTCGCGAAGACCAAAGAGATCGTTGCCGCATGCCACGCTAAGGGCGTTTCCGTCGAAGCGGAAGTCGGAGCGATCGGGGGAGAAGAAGATGGCGTGATCGGTGGAGGAGAAATCGCCGATCCCGAGGAATGCCGCCAGATCGCCGCTACCGGCGTCGACATGTTCGCCGCCGGGATCGGAAACATTCACGGACAGTACCCACCGAACTGGAAGGGCCTCGACTTCGATGTCCTCGCGGAAGTCGAACGGGTAACCGGTGAAGTACCACTCGTCCTTCACGGAGGTTCGGGTATCCCCGATGAAATGGTCAAAAAGGCCATTACGATGGGCGTTTCCAAGATCAACGTCAACACCGAGTGCCAGCTCGCATTCGCTGCAGCCACCCGCAAGTACATCGAGGAAGGCAAGGACAAGCAAGGCAAGGGCTATGACCCGAGAAAGCTATTGAAACCAGGCGCTGAAGCGATCAAGGATGTCGTCAAAGAGAAACTGACGCTGTTCGGATCGGTGAACAAAGCCTGAAAACGGGGTGATATCGATGCGTGATGAAACCATCTATCATGAGTACGCGAACTGGAAACTGGAAAACGAAGAGCTCATCCGCTACCTGATCCAGAACAATTCGGATCTGATCGTGCGTTTCAGACACGTCATCGACGTTACGGACTACCTCTACGATAAGCTGATCGATGATCCGAATTTCACCGAAGAAGAGAACTACATCTTTGAAACCGGATTCTATTATCTTTTCGATCAGATGGATGAGATCATCACTCTTTTGAACAAGTCCTATGGCAATGACATCGAACAGCTCGAGAAACGGGCGAAGGACGTCAATCTTCTCCTGAGCACGATCGACTTTCAGAACGAGATCATCGGGGTCGAGGACTATAAACAGGAGGACCTCGATAGGCTGGTCAACTTCGAACAGAGCATCCTAACGAAACTCGAGCGTAAGGAAGAAGTCCCGAAATCCATGTTCGAAGAGCTGGACAGGATGACGTTCGAGATGTTCAAAAGGCTCGACGTGAACTACTATCCGGTCAACGACATCTATCTGGAGATCGCGGACGAACTCGGAATTCTCTGAGCGAATGAAAAGGCAGTCATGAGTCCATGACCGCCTTTTTTTATGCAAAAGGACGCGAGTTTTCTCGCGTCCTTGTAGGTCCGATATAGCACGATTTTTTCCGATTCTTTCCGTGATTGTTGGGGATCATAGGTAGAGAGATCCTCCCTGACACAGTGTATTTGACCGATATGCGATTTATAGAGGAGGAACCCGAGACCTATGCTAATCCTTTGAAGATGGGTGATGCGCGAGATCGGATTCAAAGGGTTGAGACAATCAATGATCCGCACACGACCAGCGTATTCCCGTATCCAATGGACCAAAAGCTCGCTTATCCACCCTGCAATGCAAAGGATAGCCATATGCACGGTCACATCAACGGGTTCAACGTCCACACGCCGAGCATCACCTTCTATCGAGCCAATAGCAGTGCCAGATCTACCGGAAAACGTCACTCGAGGACATCCCCCTATCCGATCGATTCGCCGCACACGAAAATAAAGATTCTTAACGCCTTAAAAAGCGTTGCCACACTTTCAAACCGATTACCGGGACGTATCGAGTTCCATCCAAATGTCGTCGGTACCATTCCTTCACGACACAGGAACTCGTTGAGCTATTACTTTTTGACCCTAAAACGACGTAACATCGATCCCGTAGAATACATTTTCATTGACATGTATGATCCTGATAAGGAGATCGTTTCCTCAGCCAAGCCC
>JBKHFR010000052.1:0-8627 GCA_046540115.1 Acholeplasmataceae bacterium
TCACGCGCGATCATGGTGCCGACGATGCCGGCGCCGATTACGATGAAGTCATACATGTTCTCACCTTCCTGATGATCAAAAAGAGAAAAACGAGTGATTCCGTTCTTCTCTTTCTCTTGGTCTCCTAAACGGATTAAGTTGTTCTACCAGAAATCGGGATTGCTCGTCGTTATGGCGAAGGCACCGGCTTTCAGGTATCGTTCGATTTCCGCTTTCGTTTCGATCAGTCCCCCGAGGAGGACGTTGGTATCGAGGCTTTTCTTGATTACAGGGATGAACTTGAAACCGGTAGCGGGAAGCATTTCGATGAACTCAGGTCTGATTCGTCGAGCGATGTCGATGCTCTGTTCTAGGGAGATCGAGTCCTTTAGAAAGAAGCGGAAGATGCCGATGACCTGGCGCTTATGGCACGTCTCGATCACCTTGGGCTTGCTCGATATGATGCCATCAACGCCGAGCACCTGGATCAGGTAGATCGCTCCGAATTCATCGGGTGAAAGCCCTTTGATCAGCTCGGAATGGATGAGCACTTTCTTGTTTTTTTTCCGCATGCCTGAGACGAGTTCTCCGAGCTGTGCGAGCTGGAAATTCATCAGAATGCCGTAGGTCATGGGGAGCTCAAGGAAACGCTTGAAATCGCGGTGATTGCTGATGGCGGGGATGACGGACTGCTGTTCGAGCATGGCTATACTCCTGACTGTCGCTTCAAAAACAAGAAGCAAAGTAAAAGTTGCGGATCGCACGCTTTTTACTTTGCTCTATGATCTCTTGGCAACGATTAAGTTCATACTCAGTATAGCACAAGGAAAAGGAAAATGTCAACGGATAAAGGCTTTCCGTTCGGGCGTGCTCCGATAGCAAAAACGCTACGGAAACGGTCAGTCGTCTAAGGCTCCGCGGTCATCTAGCAGGGTGATGCTCAGGACATCATCAGCAGGAATCGTCTCCCGAGTCGAAAGCGTGATGCGCCTATAGACGAAGTCGAGCCGGGTGATCGTCGCGCACGTCGTCACGAAGTAGCCCTTTCGATAGTAGCGGCACTCGATTTCGCGCTTTTTTTCGTAGGCGGTTCGTAGCTTGCGGTTGAGCGCCTCGAGCTCGTCTTCGGATAGGATCGGCTTCGGCCGCTTTTTTAGTCGCTGCTTCATTTCTTGCAGCAGCGAATGGTAACCGACGAGCGAGTCGAAAGGGGCCCACTTGATGATGCCGCGATCACGGTAGGCTTCAGGCATTGTGACCACCGATCCTCTCATTGCGAGCTTTAACGGTCGAGGATTCGAGTTCGCTCGAGGCGCGATTGACGGCATTCTTTCCGTGCGCCTCCTTGATCCGGTCGATCGTGCTAAAGAGGCGCTCTTCCTTTAGGTGCGCTTCCGCATCCTCGAAGAGGCTGTACTGGTAGTAACGTAGTTTTTCGAGGTTCGTGACGGAAACGCTAATGCTCCGGATCGGCTCGCCCTCATAGTTCGCGCGGAAGAGATAGAGGCAGAGGTCGTAGATCTTTTTTTCGTTCGTGGTCGGATGCTCGATCATGATCCGTCGTGAAAAACCACCGCCTACGCTCTTACTGTAACCGATGCCTAGTGCGATCGTTTTCGCACCGACGCGATTGTAGCGCAGGCGCCGACAGACGTCATCGACCATCTCGAGCATGACCTGAAAGATATCCGGGACGTAGTAGTCGTGAAAAAGCGTCTGCCCGATCCCATAGCTCTTACGTCTCGGAGCCAGCTTCATCCGGTCCTGGATCAGGCTCATGTCGATGCCGTGGGCGTGGAAGTAGAGCTCTTCACCGAGGATGCCGAACCGTTTCTTGAGCTTTTTCCGGTCATAGCGGGCGATATCACCGACGCGATAGAGCCCGAGCGCATTGAGATTGCGCTGCATATTGTATCCGATGCCCCACATTTCCGATAGGGGCGTAACGGGCCACAACTTGTGCTCGATATCCTCATAGCCCCATTTCGCGATCGCGTCCGGCGCCTTTTTCGCTTCGAGGTCGAGGGCGAGCTTGGATATCAGGAGATTAGGGCCGATGCCGCAGGTAGCGTTGATCCTCGTCTCGGCGAGAACGGTCGAAAGGATTTCTTTTGCCATCTCGAGGTCGCTCATGCCGTAGTACTTCAAGTAGCTCGTCACGTCGAGGAAGGCTTCGTCGATCGAGTAGATGTGGAGGTCGTCCTCACTGATGAAACGCAGATAGATCTCGATGATCCGCGTGGAGAACTCGAGGTAGAGCGACATGCGCGGCTTAGCGAATATGACGGGAAGGTCGGTAGGTATTTCGTAAATGCGGCACCGACTCGGAAGCCCCCTGGCCTTGAGATAGGGCGAGACGGCTAGAACGATCGAACCGCCACCCCGACCCTGGTCGGCGACGATAAGCGGTGTCCTGAAGGGGTCGAGGCCGCGCACGGCGCATTCGACGGACGCGTAGAAGCTCTTGAGGTCGATGCACAGGATGTTCCGATGCAGTTGGTATTCCTTCACCCTTCTCACCTCGTTTTCTTGGTCCAATTATAACAAGTATTCCGAGAAATGAAAGGATAAAAACGAGCGTTTAGAATGAAAGTAATTACACGTCCGATTTCATGTTTTTTCACTTCGAGCACGATAAAAAAAGATCGGAAGCGCGGCGCATCCGATCCTTAAGGGGAAAAGCAAAACCAGCTAGTTCTCCGGTTTGCACCAGAGGTATTCGTAGGGGCTGAGCTCGATCTCTTGGTCGTAGAGCCCGAAGCGTCGCCCTTGCGTCACGTCGAGATAGCGCTCGCTCGTCCACTGCTGTCTAAGGTAGTCCATCCGGATCGTCTGTGCCTGTTCACTGAAGTTGAAGAGCGCGAAGAACGTCCGATTGCGGTAGCGACGGATCAGGCAGAGGACGTGAAGATTACCGAGATCGAGCGCGAACTGGGTCGCGTTTCCACTGAGAAAGGGCAACTCCTTACGCAGCGCGATCAGGCGCTTGAGCTGTTGGAAGACGGCGTGTTCGAACGTCTCGGGCGTATCGCGTTTCCTCGCCCGTTTCCAGTCGAAGAAAGGACGGTGAACCCAGCGGCCGTCGTTCTTCTTATCGTCGTACTCGAGATAGCTGTGGTCGTTGATCGTAGCGATCTCATCCCCCGAGTAGATCAAGGGAAAGCCACGATAGCTAAGAATGAGGGCGTTGGCGAGGTTGATGCGGTCGATGGCGATCCTTTCTTTGAAACGCTCGTTATTCCTGAGCGCTTTTTCCAAGCCGAGCAGGCTAGCGAGCGTACCGTTCGTACGCGCATCCTGATTGACCGGGTTGTACTGATAGTATTCGCCGGATGAAAACGTCCCGGGAAAGTCGTCGTTGTAGAACCTGATCAGGAACTGCTTGTGCTGATGGGGATCGAGACCGAAGGAACGGATGGCATCCTCATTGAAGCCCCAACCGATGTCGTCGTGGCACCGCAGGTAGTTCATCCACGTGGCCTGGCTCGGGACCTGGTGCAAGTTGGTATCGACCGTCAGGAGGCGGACGTCGCGCGCAGCGAAGGCGTTATAGACGTTGACCATCAGGTTCGCGTTGTACATGACCTCGCATTCGGGTTTCTGTTCGCTACCGAAATATTTTACGATCTCAGCGGGCTCGACGATCGCTTCCCCGAGAAGCGCGAGCGAAGGTGCGACGTCGTTAGCGATGGTATTGATCATGTGCAGAAGGTCGTGGATCGGTGCTAGATTCCGGCACGTCGTACCGATCTCTTTCCACATGAAGGGGATGGCGTCGAGGCGGATCATGCTGATCCCGAGATTGGCCAAGAAGAGCAGGTTGTCGACCATGCCGTTAAAGACCTTCGGATTGGCGAAATTGAGGTCCCACTGGTATTCGCTAAACGAGGTAAAGACGTGGCGACCGATCTCTTTATAGTACGTGAAATTGCCGGGATACTTATCCGGTAGGACTTCCGGAACGGTCTCGTTATAGGCATTGGGAATCCGGTCGTCCTCGTACATGATGAACATGTCCTGCATGTCCGGATCGCCCTGGAGTGCCGCTTGAGCCCAGGCGTGTTCCTTGGCGACGTGATTGATGACGTAGTCGATGCAGAGGTCGATACCGTTTTTTTGCAGGGTATCGACGAGGGACCTAAAGTCGTCCATCGTGCCGAAGCGCTCGTCGATCGCGCGGTAGTCGACGACGGCATAGCCACCGTCGCGTTCACCGTTGCGTGACTTCAGGATCGGCATCAGGTGGATGAAGTTCACTCCGAGTTCCTGGAAATAGGGGATCCTCTTTTTAAGTGAGCGAAGGTCCTTAGCGAAGAGGTCGACGTAGAGCGTCATCCCGACGACCCGATTGCTCAAATACCACTTCTTTTGTTTCTGATCCATTTCTTTTAAGTACGGATTGCGATTCGCCTTGGCGCGGTCGATGATTTCGACGAGTTCTTCGAAACAGCGCTGCGTCTCCGTCGATCGGCCATAAAAATCGCTATACATCCGCTTGAGCCTATTCCGTGTATCCATGGAATCACCCGTCCTTTTTATGTAATAGGATTATACCTGAAAGCACGTCCTAAGTAAACGCTTGCTAGCAAAGCGAAGCTCAGATGTGCCCGTGAGAAAGGCGTTTCTTTCGTTTGACTCGTCGCGTCCGAACGGTTCCGTAGACGCCGATCAGGATCATGGCACTACCGATATAGTGATAGATCTCGAGCGTTTCCCTAAGAAAGGTGACGCCGGCAACGATCGCGACGACCGTAGCGAGGTTGGCATAGATGCTCGAAATGTGGGCCGGTAGATGCCTGAGCGAGACATTGACGAGAAAAAAGCCGCCGATCGAGGCGACGATCCCGAGATAGAGGATCGGACCGATGAGCTCGATACGCCCGAGGTTCGTGATATAGTCGGGTAGGCGCTGTTCATAGACGAGCTGGCTGAGGTAGATCGCATTGAACGAGATCGCGCCGGCGAGCATCATGAAGTAGGTGAGCTGTTGCGGCGTCATCGTTTTCGAGGCGTCCCGGGAAGCGATATTGAAAAGCGCAGCGGCGATAACGGCGCCGAGTAACAGGAAAAAACCGGCGAGCTCGAAGGTCAGGCCTTCATCGGCCTTCGATATCTGGATATAGAGAACGCCGGATACGCTTAAGATGATGAAGAACACCTGGATCAAGCGCGCTTTTTCTTGGAGTATGAGCGCGCTTAGAATGGTGACGAAGATCGGGATCAGCGCGATCATCATGCCGGCCTCACTACTCGAAACGAGGTTCAGTCCGTAGGTTTCGAGTAAGAAGTAGAGCACCGGTTGCAGGAGAGCGACGCGGAGGAGTTTCTTCAGATCGTTTTGATCGAGGTGGATGCGCGTGATCTTTAGACGCCTGAGCAGTTCAAAAAAGAGAAAGGCGACTAAAAAACGATAGGCGATGACGCCGACAGGCGTCGTATAGTTGAGCGCGATCTTTGAGAACATGAACGAGAATCCGAAGATGGTCGAGAAGGCGATTCCCGCGAGGTGGATGTATTTTGGCATGGCGTGATATCATTCAATCCTTTCAGGTGATTGCGAGCGATCATTCGGCATCCCGATAGGGGGTAAGGTAATCGATGATCGTTTCAACGGGAATCGCATAGTATTCGCCGTTGTCCTCGGAGTCGCTCGAGGCGAAATTGATGCCGACGAGCTCTTGGTTCGTGTTGATGAGCATACCGCCACTCGAACCGGGGTTGATGGTAGCGTCGTGGACGATGCTTTCAAAGGCTAGTTCCCGCATATCCTCAGGTGAGATCTGCTCGTAGTCCTCGACAATCCCGAAGGTCAAGGCGTTTTTCTGGAAATCGGGCTGACCGATCGCGATGACCTCGCTATCGGTTTCGGGGTTATCCAGAGCTAGAGGAACGACGTGGAGGTCGACCTGTTCCTTAGCGAAATAGAGGATCGCGAGGTCTAGGGATTCGACATCGCTATTCTGATAGAGCCGGCCTTCATAGGCGTTGCCCTGGAAGTCCTCGATCTCGAATGAGCGCCTCTCGTGGCCGTCCTCGAAGTCGATGACGTGCTGATTCGTCAGTAGGTAATAGAACGGGTCGTCATAGTGAAAAAGAACGCCGCTTCCGAACTGTGTCGACCCAAAGACTCTAGCGCTCGTGTAGCTCGTCGTATAGACGGTCACATTCGCCTTCATCGTCGTCAGGGATAGGGAATTGATGAGTTCGGGATAGGTGAACGTCTCGAGTCGCTCGGCACCGCTCTGATAGTCGATGGCATCGGCCGGTGCGGCCTCCTGCGTAAAGGAAAGGTCGATCGTGACACAACCGGATAAAAGGAATAAAAGGAACGAGTTTAGGATTAGCAGCGTTTTTTTCATCATCTCACGACTTTCTATCGGATCATGGTGTATTGACACATATATTCTACCATAGATCCGTGAAGAAGAAGGTTAGGTATTGGGAAAATTCCATTTATGTGCTATGATGGAAGAAACGAGACGACAAGGAGTTCGAAACATGAGGAAACGCATCATAGCGGCCATGCCGCTGATCAGCTTGACCCTTTTTCTTGGAGCGGGCCTGTTTTTAGACAAGTGGGCTTTAGGCTGGACCTTCTTTTTACTGATCCCGATGAGCTGGATCCTGCTGACGGGCAATGCGCTCAGGCGTTTAAGTGAAGCCATGCCCTTCATCGTCCTAACGGTCTTCCTGTGGATCGGCTTCGGCTTCGGCGCCTGGCATCCCGGCTGGTTAGTCTTTCTTTTCATACCGATCACTAATATCCTGGTAAAAGGGGGGCTGAGACCACGAAAGGTCGTTGCATGGACGATCACAGCGATCTATATCGCGATCGGTCTTTTGACCGATGAGTGGCATCCGTCCTGGATCATTTTTCTCCTGATCCCGATCATCAATACGATCTTTTTTCCACAGAAAAATGCCTATGTCAGTTTTTCCTTTAACGGCAAGAGGAACAGCTTTCGCAACATCATCATCGAATCCGAACATAGTGATGATGCCAACGATAAGCGCTTTTAAGACCGTTCGTGCTTGGCACGAGCGTTATTTACGTTGTTTTACCCACTAACGGTTCGAATTAAAGATAAATAAAAATGAAAAATGAACGATAAAGAGAAAGGCCAACATATCTAAAAATATTTATATATAGTAAACATACGTATTTATAGCGGCCCCTCGTGCTGCTTGAGAACGGCAGCAAGACCATCGATGATATCGCGCGCGACCATCGCGCGCTCTCCGTATCGATCAGAAGCGAGATCGCCGGCCTTTCCTTGCAGGAAGAGCCCCTTTTTCGCGGCCTCCAGAGGGCTTTCGCCCTGCGCTAAGAGAGAACCGATGATCCCCGAAAGGACGTCACCGGATCCAGCGGATGCGAGACCGGGATTGCCGAACTCGGAAAAGTAGGTGGTCGTTCCGTTCGTTACGATCGTACAAGGCCCCTTAAGAAGAACGGTCAGGCCCGTTTTTTGCGCGTAGCACTCGGCGTGCTTCAAGGGGTCGTTCTTTACCTCTTCGACCGATCGGTTTATAAGGTCAGCGAATTCCTTCATGTGAGGCGTGATCAGTATCCGTTCGAACGGTTCGTAGCGCTCGACCATCGGCTGCAAGTGCCTAAGCCCATCGGCATCGATGACAGCGGGTATTTTCGCCTCGACCAGCGGTCCGATCGGGTCGAAGGACCAGGCGCTCTTTCCGATTCCCATGCCGAAGACGACGGCATCCTTTTTGTAAAGGCGCTCGCGGAACTGCTTCTGATCGGCAAAGGAAGCCGACATGATCTCCGGGAAGATATTCATGCGCTCGGAAAAGCACCAGGAACCATAGGCGATGGTCACGAGTCCCGCTCCGGTGCGCATCGCCGCCTGAGCGGCGAGGAGCGGTGCTCCCATCATCCCGGTTGACCCGCCAACGACAAGGCAGTGGCCATAGTCGTATTTGTGCGTGTTATGCCGCCGCTTCGAAAAGGTTATGCCCTCTGAACTGAGCAGCTCCCGGCGGACCGGCAGGTCATCCGGGGCTCGGATGCCGATATCGATGACGATGCGGTTGCCGTGGTAGTCCGGGGCATCGCCAAGGAGATTCCCGGGTTTTTCATGCTGGATGACGAGCGTGGTGCTCGCTCTGATCGCCGTCCGGCAGAGCCCGTTCCTAGCGTTGATTCCGCTCGGTAAGTCGATGCTGATGACATCGAGCTTCGCTCGGTTGATCGCCTCGATGACCGAACTGCGGAAGGCATCGAGCTTTTGGTCGAAGCCCGTACCGAACATGCCGTCGATGAGACGATCGGCGCGCTCGAGGTCCGTCCTGAAAGCGGCGAACGACGTCTCGTCGAGGTGCTCCTGTGGGGTATCCTTTGCCAGCACTCTCTTCAAGGCGTCGTTCATTTCCGTTGAACGGTGCGAGATCTTCCCGATCGTGTAGACGCGAACCGAGTAGCCGGCGTCAACGAGGTGCGAAGCGATGACGAGGGCGTCACCACCGTTGTTTCCGGATCCGGCTAGCACGAGGATCTCGTGCTCGCGGTCGATCAGCTCGTGGTCGACCAGTGCCTGAAACATGGCGGTTCCTGCCCGGCGCATGAGCTCGAATCCCGTGATCCGCTCGGTTTCGATGGTCATCCGGTCCGCGTGGTGCATTTCGCCTTT
>JBKHFR010000053.1:0-8453 GCA_046540115.1 Acholeplasmataceae bacterium
AGGATGCCATTGAGGTATGCGGTCATGTCGTACATCTCGTGCTTCTTTTCACCGACGGAAAGCCCGCCGACGGAATAACCGGGAAAGTCCATCGCCATCAGCGCTCGCGCTGATTCGGCCCGCAGGTCCCGGTTCAATCCCCCCTGCACGATCCCGAAAAGCGCCTGGTCGGTTCTAAGAGCGTTTCTGCCGCGCTCGGCCCAGCGCAGGGTGCGCAAAAGGCTGTCCTTGTGATAGTCATAGGAAGCGTATGGCGGTGGGCACTCGTCGAAACTCATGATGATGTCGGCCTTGAGTACCTCCTGGATCGCGATCGAATCCTCAGGGGACATGAAGAGCGGCGCACCGCTCCTGTGGTGACGAAAGTGTACGCCTTCTTCGGTGATCCGCCTGATGTCGGTCAAAGAGAAGACCTGGAATCCGCCGCTGTCGGTCAATAGGGCACCATCCCAACGCATGAACTCGCCGAGACCGCCGTGGGCCTTAATGACGTCTACCCCGGGTTGGAGCCAGAGGTGGTAGGTATTGCCGAGGATCATGCCTTCCGAGACGTCCTTGATCTCATCGGGGTCGAGCGTTTTGACGGTCGCTTGCGTGCCGACAGGCATAAAAAAAGGCGTTTCAAAATGACCGTGAGGCGTTTTAAGAAGCCCGAGACGGGCGCCGCTCTGGCGACAGACGTGCGTTACTTCGAACGTAATGCTCATAGGACCTTCCTTTTTCTTGTAATTATAACACGTTCCTGATACAATGTTAAGGTATTCTTCGCTGTACCCTAGGAAACCAGCGATAACAAAACAGGGAGCGTTTAAAATGAAAACCATACGCATCAAGGACGTCGTCCGGCAGACGATGGTCGCCGCGATCTACGTCGAGTTCGTCCTTTTATTCCAGTTCATGAGCTTCGAGGTAGTCCAGTTCCGGATCGCCGAAGTCCTACTGATCCTGATCTTTTTCGACCGACGGAGCATCTGGGGGCTTTCGATCGGCACGTTTCTCGCCAACTGGATGCTCAGCCCCTTCGGGCTGGTCGATGCCATCGTGGGAATGCTCGCGACGGTGCTCGCGCTCGGGCTCATGCTCATCTTCAAGAAACGGAGCATCATCGCCCTCATCTTTCCGGCGATAACCAACGGTCTGATCGTCGGCTATATGGTCGCCTATATCTACGACATTTCCTTCATGGAAACCGCTGCCTGGGTCTTCTTCGGCGAATTCGTCGTGCTCTATGTCCTCGGGCTTCCCCTCTATCTCTTACTCAGAAATAACAGGGATTTTCAGGAATTATTCTCCTGATATCCTGTCGATCAGGATCTTCCGATGGGCGATCGCCATCGGTTTTTCTTTCAGTTCATCCGCCGCTACGAGCACCCAGTTCGGATCGAAGCCACGCCTAACCGATACGAGGTAGGCCTGCATGTGCCAGATCTGGTGGCTGAAGATGTGCCGGTAGTCCCCGAGCTTGCGCTCGAGTTCGACCTCGATCTTTTTCTCTTCGAGATCGGCTATGACCGTACGGATGCTTTCCGCTTCGAACTGCGGCCATTCATACATGTTATGGAGTAGCTCCTCGGTCCGCTTCCGCAGACAGTAGGCGTCCCCCTTTTTGATGACGAGCGTGATAAAGGATATATCCCGTTTCCGATTAAGCGGGGAGAGATAGGGATAGTGGTGGACGGCATCGTTTAGATAGGCCTGGCAAAAGGCGTTCAGTGGACAGGAAGGACAGAGCGGATTCTTCGGTTTACAGACGGTCGCGCCGAGATCCATCAGAGCCTGAGTGTAGTCACGCGGTACGGTCCTTTCGATGATCTCCTGATTCTTGTTATCGATGATCCTTCTGTTTTTCGCCGACCGCATGTCCTCGTCGATCCCGTAGTAGCGAGCAAAAACGCGGATGACATTACCGTCTACGGCACTGTAGGGCTCGTTATAGGCGATGCTCATGATCGCCCCCGCGGTATAGGCGCCGACCCCCGGGAGCGCAAGAATCGCTTCATAGGTCCGTGGAAACGTTCCGTTATGCTCTTTAAGGATGACCTTAGCGGCCTGATGAAGGTGACGGAAGCGCCGGTAATAACCGATTCCTTCAACCGTCTTCAGGATGCTTTCAAGCGAGGAACGAGCGAGCGTTTCGATATCCGGATAGCGGTCGATAAAGCGCTCAAAAAAGGGTAAGACGGTGTCAACTTGAGTCTGTTGAAGCATCGTTTCGCTTACCCAGATGTGATAGGGATCGGTCGTTCTGCGGAAGCTCAGATCCCGCCTGTTCCGGTAGAACCATTCGAGTAGTTTCTCGGTATCCACTAGAGCTTGACCTCGCGAACGCCGCAGTGCTCGATGACGTCGTCGAAGCGCGTGAGCGCGGACATGACGACACCGTGGCATACGACGATGACTTTCTTATAGTTCTTGTATTTGATCAGCGTCAGTTGTACGCGCTTTTTTAAATCCGGATAGGACTCCCAGCGATACCGGTGCGAGACATTGCGTATCCCTTTCGCTGACAGGTACTCCTGGAAGGATTCGTTAGCATTCAGATCGAAGATGAACTTCGTGTCGGGCATCCATTCGTGAAGATCGTTTTCAACCGTTAGCGGTATGTCGGTCAAGCGGGAAATGATCGCCGCCGTCTGTAGCGCTCTCGTATAGGGCGATGAAATGATGATCTCGGCATCCCTTAGCAACGGATCCTTAGCCCTTTCCTCGGCTTGCCTGACGCCGTTTTCACTGAGTTTCGCGAGGTCATATCCCATGCCCACGTAACCCTTCTCGATGACCTCGTCATAGCGCGGTTCACCGTGTCGGACCAGGATAAACTTCGTTTTCATATGATCACCCCTCACAAAAGAATTATAACACAAATCCGTAGCACATTCATTTCACGCATTCCCTTATCGTGGTATAATCGTACCCGATAAAGGAGTGATCACCCGTGGTAGATCTAGAAGAAAGGCGTTCGATCCGCGTCTACGACCCAACCGTTAGGATCAGTCGCGAGGAAATGCGTGAGATCCTAAGGAAAGCGACGCGCGCTCCCTCTTCGATGAACATGCAGCCCTGGCGTTTCGTCGTCGTGGAGTCCGAACAAGGAAAAAAGAAGCTCAAAGAAGCGATTTCCAACAACGATACGCAGCTCGAAACCTCGGCGGCGATGATCCTGATCATGACGGATCTAAGGAAATACGACTACGCAAAGAAGATCTATGACATGGCCTACGAAGCGGATGCCATGCCTAAGGATGTCCGTGACCGGCAGATCCGCAGCATCGCGAACATGGTCCCGACCCTCTCACCGGAACTGATCGAGAAAAGCGGCCTGATCGATTGCGGGCTCGTCGCGATGCAGCTCATGCACGTCGCCCGGGAACACGGCTATGATACCTGTCCGATCGGCGGTTTCGATCACGAGCGCATTCTACCGGTCCTCGGCCTCGATGATCGGCGTTACCGGCCCGTACTGATCGTCTCGATCGGCAAACGGGCCGAAGACGGCTATCCGTCCTTGCGGCTACCGGTCGACGACGTTACGACGTGGCTATGACGGACCGCGTCCCTTGCTCGAACGAGCAGGGGACGCTTTTTTTTAGATGTCGTATTGAGCGAGTATCTGCGCCGGTGTCCGGCGTAACAGCACATAGACGGGAAAGAGTCCGGCAAGAACGTTCATGAGATAGAGCAGGATGACTCCGGCAACGACGGTAAGCGGCGTGACCTGAAAGAAATTGAACTGGCCGAGCAATCCCTCCTGTAGCCTCGTTAAACCGATCGTCGCGAGCACGTAGCCGATCAGAGTCGAGATCGTTGTCAGGAACAGGATCTCGATCAAAAAGGAGATGAAGATATCCTTCTTGCGGACGCCGAGCGCTCGGTACACGCTCACTTCATAGATCCTAGAAATCAAAGATGAGCGAATGACGAAATAGAATCCGAGTAAGGAAAAGCCCAGTAACAAGGCGGAAATGCTGACCGTCGAAAGGACGACGAGCCGGTTCTCGGATTCCGCATTCTCATAGGCGTCCTCATAGACATCGGAGGCGCTATAACCGGCAGCGACGAGCTCATCGGCGAGTTCTTCCGACTCATGCGAATAGATGAAGACGCGATTAATGGAGGAAAAGCGCTCGGCCTCGATGTCGCTCGCCTGCATGTAGAGCGTTCCGGTTTTTTGTCCACCGGATTCGAACGTTCCGCTGATGGCGTAGTCAAACCCGTCGACTTCGAGCGGCCAGTCCTCTGAAGGGTCCAAATCGAGCGCGTCATACATCGTTTCCGAAATCAGGACCTCACCGGCTGCGGGCAGCTCGCCCCGAGCGAGCGCGTCGCTATCTAGGAAGGCGATCGGCTCGATCGCATACGCATCAGAACCCGCTTCGAATGTCCAGGGCATGCTAATGGCGAGGTTCGCGAAGTCACGGTCCAGGTAGATGAGCTCGATTTCGCTTTCGACGATACCGACGATCCGCACCTCGTGATCGCCTAACTCCGTCTTCTCATGAAAGATGTGCTCGAACGTCCAGATGCCTTCCTCCTGGCCGTTACTGCTCTTGGTCAGTTCTTCCGCCATGATGGTCGTGATCAGCACGTCGTTCTTTTCGACCGGCATCCTTCCGGCGACGAGATCCCGATCGGAAACGTGGTCGACCAGGTCGATGCTTCCGTGCAGCGATAGACCGATGCGCTCGTTCGATGGCGACAGGAAGTGAACCTCGCTTGCCGGAAAGGTGTTGATGTAGAAGTCCTCGTCATCCGCTTCGCGATAGTCGCTCAATTCCTGATAGGTCGGACGGTCGAGCAACTCGTTTTTTTGTACCGAAACATACCCCTCGCTGATGCTCATATAGGGTTCCGGTTCGATGATCAGAACGGACGCTAGGGTGGCGATCGTAAAGGCGATGACCGCTCCCGCAACCATGAAACTAAAGAGCATGATCTTTCCTTTTCGCGTCGTCCTTAAAAACTTTTTTGCTGCCATGAAGAGGGTATTCCTGATCGATACCATGATCCTTCTCTCGCGTTTCACGTTGCGGTTATCCAAGGATTCGAGCTCGAAACTCGTTTCGATCAGTTCTTCGCGGCTCTTCTTTTTATAGGCCTCGTTACGGATCGTTACTCCCGCCGATTCATCGGCGAGCTTGACCTTTTTGATGGGCGTATCGACGTCGAGATAGAGCGTCCGGTTCTTAACGATCAGACGGATCGAGACGGGGTCCTTGTGTTCCTCCTGATCGGAATAGAGCGTTGCCCGTAGAGCCTGCTCATCGACTCGAGCGACCTGGTTCAAGTCCTTGAGATAGATCGTATCGTCGGTTCCCATGGTGTGGTCATCGGCACCGTTGTTCTCTCGGTCAGCGACGATCTTCCCATCGGTAAGCTCGATGATCCTGTCGCCATAGAACTCGGCGAGCTGTTTCTCGTGCGTCACGAGAACGACGAGCTTCTCCCGCGAGATCGCCTTGATGATGTTCATGATCTCGAGCGTGTTCCGACTGTCGAGATTGCCGGTCGGCTCATCGGCGATAATGACTTCGGGATTCTTGACGAGCGCCCGTGCGATCGCGACTCGCTGCTGCTGTCCCCCTGAAAGCTGGAGCGCCTTCTTTTTTCGATAGGGATACATGTTGAGGGCGCGTAGGATGTAGTTAACGCGCTCTTCGATGACGCGCTCGTCGTTGATGCCGATCAGCTTGAGCACGAATGCGATATTGTCGAAGACGGATAGATCCGGCAAGAGGTTGTAGTTCTGGAAGATATAGCCGACCGATTCGTTTCGGATTTCATCCCACGTCCGAGCTCGGTATTTCGAGATCGTTTTATCGTTGAAGACGATCTCCCCTTTTTGGACACCGTCTAGTCCGCCTAGAACGTTTAGAAGCGTCGTCTTTCCTGAACCCGAAGGACCGTGTAGGACAACGAGACCTTTCGCAGGAAACTCAAGGGAAACGTCATTGATGACGTGGATCTCGTTTTTCTTCCGGTGATTGAAATACTTATCCAAGTGTCTGAGTTCGATCATGCTCTTATTCCTCCCTGCTCATCGTTAGCGTTTCGATGACGCTCTGTTTGAAGACCTTCCTGTTGAACCTAAGACCGAGCCAGGTCCCGAACAGGACGAAGACGACGAACAGGATGACGTAGTCCTGGCGCTCCATGTAGGGGATCGTTGTTCCGATCATCGGAATGCTCGAGCTCAGTAGATTGAGCACGATGAGGGTCAGAATGAATCCGGTTACCGAGACGATCACCTGTTCGAGGACGACGACGCGGGCAAGGACGTGCTGGTTCGTGCCGATGGAACGGAAGATGGCGAAATCCTTCTTTCGCGCGTTCATGACGTTCCGTGTGACGGCATGGACAATGGAATAGAGGAATAGTCCGAAAAGCGTCAACAGGATTACCGCCATCAGTCCGGCGAAAAAGACGAGGAATTCGCGCATCGGACTCGATATGTTGGCAGGATAATAGACCTTGTAGTCATCGTAGTCGATCGTTTCGATGAGTCGATTTCCAGCGTAGTATCCGTCGACGCTCAGGCTGATCAGATCCCTTGTTGTCATGGCGTATTCATCGGGGACCTCGGCGATGAAGTCCTCCAACAGGCCTTCATAGAACTCCTGGTCGATCGATGCCTCCCGATCCTCGATCTCTGCGACACTGACGGTGACATCGAGCGTTTTCGTAAGCTCCTCGTCGAAGGTCGAACGGGTTCTAAAGGTGACCGTCTGCTCACCAAGAGCCTCGAGTTCGCCCTGTCCGCGAATGACGACATCGGAATCCAAGGATTCGCCATAGGCGCTCCAGACGTAGTACTCCGTTTCCTCGTATTCAAGGCGCATGTTGCTCTGTAGCGTCCAATACAGATTCTCGTACTTATCGTAATCGATCCGTTCGAATTCGAGATCTTCCTGGTTGAGATAGGCCTCGGAGAAATAGATCGTCTCCCGTTCACGATCGTCGATCCCGGTGATCGTGAACGTCCCCAAAACGGGCGCTTCCTGTTCCTGCGGTCCACCGCCATAGTAGTTAGTGCGCCCCATAGAAAGCTCGACGACATCGCCGACCGAAAAGGAGCCGTAGGAGCTGCTGAAAACGATCTCGTCAGCAGCAACCGGTAGTTCGCCTTCGATATCCCGTTTGCTAAGGGATTCGGCGGTATCGGTCGCTCGGACAAAGCTTCTACCGAAACCGTTTTTCTGTTGTAGCGTCAGATGGCTCTGATTATGGAAGTTATTCCCGTTCTCATACACGGAACGGACGTGCCTTAAGGACTCGAAAGCACGGATCTCATCGTCACTGAAAGCATCGCCGTCACGCCTTTCGACGAGCACGCGCGTTTCCGGCACGACCGGAAAGGCGCTCGACTGTTCGAGTCCGATCTCGCGGATATTGCTGATCTGGTTGCTGTAGACGAGCGTGAAAACGGCGATGACGAGCATCTGCATCAACAGAACGAAGACCAGTTTCTTTGGGGTCGCCAAAAGATTACGCAGTGCGAAACGACAGAGCGTCAAAAAGGGCATGCGCTTCTTCTTTGGTTCCGAAGGCGTCGCGACTTCCTGGGAAGGCTTGATGCGCTTATCCTCCGTAACCTCACCGTCGTGCATCTTGATCTTTCTCGTGGCGTACGCTTCGACTTGCGCGTAGTCGTGCGTCACGACGACGATGAGCTTGTCCTTGCTGATATCGTGCAAGAGCTTCATGACCTGTTTGGCCGAAGCGCTATCGAGGTTTCCGGTCGGTTCGTCGGCGACGATGACCGGGCAGTCCTTAGCGAGTGCTCGGGCGATGACGGCCCGTTGTTTCTGTCCGCCCGAAAGGCGTGAAGCCTTATGGTGCTTATGGCTGAGCAGTCCGACCTGTTCGATCAGTTCGAGGGCCCGCTTTTTTCTTTCGTGCTTCGGATACCCCTGAACCTCTAGTGCGAGCAGCACGTTCTGCAGAACCGTATAGGAATCGATGATATTATAGTTCTGGAAAACGAAACCGACGTATGCGCTACGGTACTTCTCCCAGTCGGCGATCGTATAGTGCGACGTCTCTTCGCCGAACAGGTAGAGCTCGCCTTCCTCGTAACCGTCAAGCCCGCTGATGACGTTTAGAAGCGTCGACTTCCCGGACCCGGATTCGCCCGTCACGGCGACGAATTCACCGAGATCGAACTCGAGGTTGATCCTCTTCATCCCGACCGACACGTTATCCTGCGAACGATAGTACTTCGATACGTTATCCAAACGGATCATGCTCATATGTCCTTGTCTCCTTCGATTAAGGGTAGGAGTTGATCGACGCGATCGACGATCGCGTCAGCTCCCTCTCTGATCAGAATCTCGCGCTTGCGAAAGCCCCACGTCACGCCGATGCTCCTGATACCCGCGCGTTTCGCCGTTTGGATATCGACATCGGAATCACCGATAAAAAGCACGTCCTTTGCGCCTAGTTCGAGTTCTTTCAAC